>NZ_CP136628.1:5827238-6130346 GCF_032918005.1 Bradyrhizobium sp. NDS-1 | reverse complement strand
GAGCTCGTGGCCGGCATCACCGATGTTCTGGGGCCGGACGTGCCGGTCACCGGCGGTCTTGCCGGCGACGACACGCGATTCGAGCAGACGCTGGTCGGGGCCGACGCTGAACCGTCGTCCCATCGCGTCGCTGCGATTGGTTTCTACGGCCCGTCCATCCGCATCGCCCATGGATGCGCCGGTGGATGGGACGTGTTCGGGCCGCAACGCAAGGTGACGAAGTCGCAGGGACCCGTGGTGATGCAGCTCGACGGGGAGCCGCCGCTGGATCTCTACACGCGATATCTCGGCGAGGAGGAGGTTGCAGCCATGCCCGGCTCGGGCCTTGCCTTCCCGTTGCGCATTCACGACGAGGCCGAGCCGGATCGGCAGATCGTCCGCTCGGTCTTCGCGGTCGATCGCGAGGCCGGCACACTGACATTCGCCGCGGACATTCCCGAGGGATGCACGGCGCAGCTGATGCGGGCCAATTTCGACAGTCTCGCCGCCGGCGCGGGTGAGGCGGGCCGGCGCGCACGCAATGCGCTCGCAACCGGTCTCGCCGGCGACAAGCTCGCGATCCTGGTGAGCTGCGTCGGACGGCGCCGGGTCATGGGGCAGCGCATCCAGGATGAACTGGATGCCGTCGCTGCCGAGCTCGGTGACGACGTCGCGCGCATCGGCTTCTATTCTTATGGCGAGATCGCGCCGCCGGCCGCGTCCGGCCGCTGCGAACTGCACAACCAGACCATGACCGTCACCATGATCGCAGAGGCGGCTGATTGACCATGCATCGCCTGTTGGCACGACAGCTGCGCCAAGCGACCGACGAAGCCGGGCAGGTCGACCTGACCAGGCTCGGCGAGCTCGTCAGTGCCGCCTATGAAGAGAGCGATCGGGATCGCCGCCGCACCGATCGTGCGATCAAGCTGATGATCGAGGAGCTCGAACAGACGCACAAGCGCGCCGAACGGGATTTGCTGCGGGCGCGCGAGTTCCTCGACAGCATCATCGAGAACATCCCGATCGCAGTGTTCGTCAAGGATGCGAAGGACTCCCGCTACGTCCTGCTCAACCGCGCCGGCGAAGAGTATTACGGAATGCCGCGCGAGGAGATGCTGGGCAAGACTCCTGAGCAGATCTTTCCGGACAATATCGCCCGCGTCGTCAACGAGCAGGATCGCCGCGTCGTCGACAGCGGTACCCCGATGTTCCTGGAGGGGCATCCGCTCGAAGTCGGCGTCAAGGGCCGCGATCGGCTGGTCAATTCACGCAAGCTGCTGATCAGGGATGGTGCTGGCGCGCCGCAATATCTGGTTGGCGTGATCGAGGACGTCACCGAGAGGATCAGGAACGAGGCGCGGATCAGCCATCTCGCGCATCATGACGCGTTGACGGACCTGCCGAACCGCAGCGCCTTCAACGCCGCGCTCGGCGAGCGGCTGGAGCGGGCGCAGGAGGCGGCGACCAGTTTTGCCGTGCTCAGCCTCGATCTCGACCGCTTCAAGGAGGTCAACGACGTGTTCGGCCATCCCGTCGGCGACATGCTGATGCGGACGGCGGCGGACCGGCTTGCCGCGGAAGCCGACGGCGCCTTCGTCGCTCGTATCGGCGGCGACGAGTTCATGATCCTGATGCCCGACGACATCAGGCGTGAGGACGTTCTGGCGCTTGCCGAACGCCTGGTCGAGACGATCGGCAAGGAGCTCGAGGTCGACGACTATCTTCCCCATGTCGGCCTCAGCATCGGCATTGCGTTTTATCCTGACGACGGCGTGAACGCCGTCACGCTGCTCGCCAATGCCGATTCCGCGCTCTATCGCGCCAAGCGCGAGGGCAGGGGCAGGGTCCGAATCTTCGAATCCGAGATGGACCAGGAGCTTCGCGACCGCAGGCTGTTGCAGCACGATCTGCGACGGGCGCTGGAGCAGAACGAGTTCCTCGTCTACTTCCAGCCGCAGGCGCGGATGGAGGGCGAAGTCTTCGGCTTCGAGGCGCTGTTGCGCTGGAACCACCCGACGCGGGGTTTCGTGCCGCCGGACCAGTTCATTCCGCTTGCCGAGGAGAACGGGCTGATCGTCCAGATCGGCGAATGGGTGTTGCGCGAAGCGTGCCGCGAGGCGGCGTCATGGCCACGGCCGCTGCAGGTCGCCGTCAATCTGTCGCCGGTCCAGTTCCAGGCCGGCGATCTCGAACGTTCGATCCACCAAATTCTGCTGGAGACGGGGCTCAGCCCGACGCGGCTCGAGGTCGAGATCACCGAGGGTGTGCTGATCGGCGATTTCACCCGCGCGCTCAATCTGCTGCGGCGGCTGAAGGCGCTCGGTATCCGCATCGCGATGGACGATTTCGGCACCGGTTATTCCTCGCTGTCCTATCTGCAGTCGTTTCCGTTCGACAAGATCAAGATCGATCGGGGTTTCATCTCCAACCTCGAGGCGACGCCGCAATCGGCCGAGATTGTGCGCGCGGTCCTGAGCCTCGCGCATGCCCTGAATATCCCGGTCATTGCCGAAGGGGTGGAGACGGAAGCCCAGCGTGCCTTCCTGGCGCGCGAGGCCTGCGAGGAGATGCAGGGCTATCTGGTCGGCCGGCCCGACCTGATCGAGCGCTATCTCGACCTGGTCGGCGTGACCGTGGAGCGCAGGGCCTACGCCTAGCTCCCGGACCACGATGACGGGGATTCCGAGCCTTCGTCGACACCCGTTTGGAACCTTGGCTCGGACATATATTTCCTAATGACGGAGCCGAGATCAGGCGCGTTGTGGGCGCAGAAAATCTTTTGCACAATCGCCATCGGCCTGACGCAAATTGGGGCAATAAGCCTCGTGAATGCGAGGGAGGGTCTCATGGAGAACGTACGTCGCTACCGGGCGCTGGCGTCCCTCTGTCGTCAGCAGGCGGCCTACCGGCCGCTTCAGAACTGGGAACTCCTCGGCCAGGCCGAACATTTCGAGTATCTCGCCGAGGTCGAACTCAAGGCGCATTACGACGCGTGCAATGGGCAACATGGCGAGGGCGCCGCAACGCCCGCGGCATGGGAGACGCCGGTCGCGGCGTGACGGCGCCAGACACGCTTAATGCGACATCAGCGTCGGGACCGTCATGGCTTCCAGCATGGCGCGGGTGACGCCGCCGAGAACGCGCTCCTGCAATCGCGAATGGCCGTAGCCGCCCATCACCAGGAGATCGAGGCTCTCGTCGGCCGCCAGCGACAGGATGGTCGGCTGAATGTCGGCGCGCGTCGCCGACAGGCCGACGGTGCGGGTCGATAGTCCGCGCCGGCCGAGATGTATGGCCAGACTGTTCGCCGAAGCTTCGTCGGGAACCGCGCTGGCCTCGTTGATGGTGATGATCACGATCTCATCGGCGCGCGCCAGGAACGGTGCTGCATCGTGTACGGCGCGGGCAGCGAGGCGGCTGCCGTCCCAGCAGATGCCGATCCGCCTCGCCTCGAAAGCTCCATGGAAGGTGTAGGGCAGCAACAGCACCGGGCCGCCCGCCTGGAACAGGATTTCGCGCGGCACGTCGTTGTCGAACGAGCCTTGCACCGGATCGGGCTGGAGCACGACGCTGAGGTCGTGCAGCCGCGCCATCTCGCCGAGCGCGCCGGCAGCATCCGCCGGAATCGCGCCGATCGCGCGGCAGGTATAGGAGATGCCGGCGTTCGCGGCTTCGATTCCGAACACCGCGAGCGCGGCCTCGGCCCGCTCTACGGCGCGCTCGCGTTCCAGTTCGAACACGGCCGCCACCGCCGCACCGCCCTCCATCACGTATGCCGCACTTGTTGCGACATAGCCGACCGCGACCGCGTCGAGATGAGCGTTGAACCGTGCCGCGAGCGAAATCGAGCCCTCGATCGCGGGACGCATGGGACGTTCGGTGGGGATGTGGACGAGAATGTCTTTGTACATGGGGCGCCTCCGATGAACTTCATCCGGTGGCTGCAGTTTTTCACGGCCGGAAGCACATGCGTTGAGCTGCATCAAATGCGCAAGACGACTTTGCCGGGGCGGCACGCTCCCACGTTCTTTGCCAAGATTTAATCGGACGGACGGGACGCCGTAAGGTGCCGATGTCCATGTTGGCTGCAAGGCGACAGCTTCCAACATGGACATTTCGACATGAACGACCGCGTCAATTCCGACACCACGACGTCCCGCAAGATCTTGAGGCCGCGCCGGCTCGCGTTGCTCGGCACCGTGGCCGCGCTCGGCGTGGCCGTGCTGGCGGCTTCTCCCGGTTCTTCGCCGTTCGCGCTGAACTCATTCATTGCGCCGGCACAGGCGGCGGAAACCGCCACGACGCCGCCGGGCTTCGGCGACCTCGTCAGCAAGGTCAAGCCTGCCGTCATCTCGGTCAGGGTCAAGATCGACCGCGACAACGACAAGAGCGCCATGCTGCAGCAGAACCGGATGGACCAGGACGAGGATTCTCCGTTCGATCAGTTCTCGCGGCAGTTCGGCTTCCGTGGCCCAGGCGGCATGAACGGCATGCCGCGCCAGCGCCATCAGATGGTCACGGGCGAAGGCTCCGGCTTCTTTATCTCCGCCGACGGCTATGCCGTGACCAACAACCACGTCGTCGACCAGGCCACCTCGGTCCAGGTGACGATGGACGACGGCACGAGCTATACCGCGAAGGTCGTCGGCACCGATCCCAAGACCGATCTCGCGCTGATCAAGGTCGATGGCAAGAAGGACTTTCCGTTTGTCACATTCGCCGACCAGAAGCCGCGCGTCGGCGACTGGGTGGTCGCGGTCGGCAATCCCTTCGGCCTCGGTGGCACTGTGACCGCCGGCATCGTCTCGGCCAGCGGCCGCGACATCGGCAATGGTCCCTATGACGACTTCATCCAGATCGACGCGCCCATCAACAAGGGCAATTCCGGCGGCCCGGCCTTCGACATGAATGGCAACGTGATCGGCGTGAACACGGCGATCTTCTCGCCCTCCGGCGGCTCGGTCGGCATCGGCTTCGACATTCCGGCCTCGACCGCGAAACTCGTCGTCGCGCAGCTGAAGGACAAGGGCGCGGTGACCCGCGGCTGGCTCGGGGTGCAGGTGCAGCCGGTCACCGCCGAGATCGCCGACAGCCTCGGCCTGAAGGAGGGGCGCGGCGCCATCGTCGACAATCCGCAGGACGGCAGCCCGGCGGCCAAGGCCGGCATCGAGGCAGGTGACGTCATCACCGCCGTCAACGGCACCGCGATCAAGGACTCCCGCGACCTTGCCCGCACCATCGCCACCCTGGCCCCGGGCAGCTCGGTGAAGCTCGACGTCTTCCACAAGGGCGCGACCAAGACGCTGACGCTCGCGCTCGGCGAGCTGCCGAACGAGCGGCAGGCCAAAGGCAACGGCGGCGCTGACGAGGGCAAGGGGCAGCCGAACACCGGCACACCGCGCCTCGGGCTCGGCCTGGCTCCGGCCGGTGACGTCCAGGGCGCTGGCCAGAAGGGCGTTGTCGTCACCGAAGTCGATCCGCAAGGACCGGCGGCACAGCGCGGCATCCAGACTGGCGACGTCATCCTCAATGTCGGCGGCAAGGCTGTCGCAAATGTCGGCGACGTCAGGTCGGAGCTGGCGCAGGCCAAATCGTCCGGCAAGCGCAGCGTGCTGTTGCAGGTCAAGAGCGCGGAGGCGACGAGGTTCGTGGCGGTGCCGCTCGCCTGAGACGAACATCGACAGCCAAGAATCAAAAAAGGCGGCCCTTGGGCCGCCTTTTCCGTTCGGCTTCATGACCTCCGGGAGGGGCCGTCGATAACATTCGCGTTAACGGCAGGGATGGTGACGCGGTTCATATGAAAAAGCCGTGTTCGACCGTCACAGTTCCAATGCTCGTCAGCAACGACGCTGGCGAGAGTTGCAAGCGTGGAACTTCGAACCGCGGCGCCGCTTTGTGGAACTGGCCGGTGGTTCACATTTGATCGGTGCCGACATGGATCGATTGAAGCTCTCGCTGAGGGGGGCGCTGCTCGCGGCGCCGTTCGTGCTCTGGGCTGGAAGCGCGCTCGGTCGTGACGACGGCCGCTACGCGGACTCACCCCTCAAACCGTGGTTCGACAACCTGCGCAGCCATCTCGGTCCGTGCTGCTCTGACGCCGATGGTTTTGCCGTCGCCGATCCCGACTGGGAGTCGCGGGACGGGCATTATCGTGTTCGTCTCGACGGGGAGTGGATCGATGTGCCGGACGAAGCCGTCATCACCGAGCCGAACCGCGCCGGCCGCACCATGGTTTGGCCGGTGAAGACCGCGTTCGGGATCTCGATCCGCTGCTTCATGCCGGGCAGCATGATCTGAGCCAGGTCAGCGTCAACGCTTGCTGGATTTGCGCTTCGACGATTTCCTGGTTGTCTTCTTGGTGGTCCTCTTCTTGGTCGCTTTCTTCTTCGTAGCCTTCTTCGGGACCTTCTTGCCCTTCTTGCGCGCCTTCGACAGTCCGATCGCAATCGCCTGCTTGCGACTCTTCACGCGTCCGCCACGGCCTTTGCGACCGCTTTTTGCCGTACCCTTCTTGTAGCGGCGCATCTCGCTTTCGACATCGCTGCCGGAGCTGCGCGAGTAGCGACGTTTCTTTGCCTTGCGTGCCATGCATGTTCTCCCTTGGCCGAGAAGAACCGTTCGACCCGGGGCATGGTTCCGAAAGCTGCGTACCCGACATTCCGGGCGCGGGCCGCAGCCTAGAAGGAATTTGCCAGCTCGATCTCCGCTTCCAGTACCTGGATGCGACGTGCCGCCTCGGTGAAGGACAGATCGCGCGCATATTGTGCGGGCTGATACGCCTCTTCGCTCAGCCGTTTCAGCCTCAGCGACTGCGCCCGGGTCATCTGCTCGGTGAGGAAGACCCTGGCGTTGTATTTGCCTTGAACCTGCATCTGGCTTCTCCGTCCTGAAATCGTGACTTGACTATATGTTCTTATTTTGTTCTAACAAGTCATG
Organism: Bradyrhizobium sp. NDS-1; assembly: GCF_032918005.1. NCBI lineage: Bacteria > Pseudomonadati > Pseudomonadota > Alphaproteobacteria > Hyphomicrobiales > Nitrobacteraceae > Bradyrhizobium > Bradyrhizobium sp. NDS-1. The sequence goes on along the minus strand of NZ_CP136628.1, from coordinate 6,123,428 downwards.
GACAATAGAATTAATGAAATTCGACGTAAAATCAGTGCCTTGAGGCTAGAAATGGCCGACGTCGAGGCCGCCGTGCGCGATCGCATCAACGGCGATCGCGATTGCACCGAGCAAGCCTTGGCGCAGATGGATTTGCGGCTGAAGATCAATCTGTTGGTCGGCGAATGGAAGGCTGCCGGCGGCGGCGATGTCCTGCCTGACGTCCGCGGCCGGATGCGGCTTCGTTCCGTGAAGTCGGTCGGCGATCCCAAGCGCGCGAGCACACGGCGCTGAAAGCTTGGGGGCGCCATGGAGGAAGAGCCGGACACTTACCGGATCTTGAGGTTGCGCGCCGAGATTCTCGAACTGGGCTCTGCCATCCGGCAATTGCAGCGCGCGGGTCTCGATGATGCAGCGGCCCAACTTCTGATCGGACGCAAGCGGGCGCAGCTCGAGCATCTCGTGAAGATGAATTCTGTGAGCCTCGGCTCCAAGCGCCGGCTGCAATGAGCTGATGCGGGCGCTCGCCGATACCCGCGATTCCCGATCGATCATCGAGACGAAAAAGCCCGCGCCGGCGCGGGTTTTTGAGAGGGCGCCTGAGCCTGCATGCGAAAAACTCCTGAGTTAAATTGACGCAGGCAGTCAATCGCCTTTACTACAGGAGTTCCCGACGAAGCATCTGCCCGGCTTCACCTCGCTTCAAGATTGCTTGTCCTCTGTGATGATGAACACCACGCCGGTGAGGGTCGCGCCGATCGCGAACGTCGTCACCAATGTGAGGGCAAAAACGATCGCGGCCTGGCTTCCACCGTGATCGAGCAGGCGGGCGACGGCGGGATTGCACAGGATCAGCGCGAGACTGAAGGCGAGGCCGAGGGCCGCGCCCATCATCGTATGCGTCATCAGCTTGATGAGGCCGGCAGCGGAGATCAGGTCCGACGACTTTTTTGCGCGCATGGGAACAGCATCCCGATCTGGCATGCAAACGCGGGCAATAGTTGCTGGTTCCAAATAAATGAAGGAATTGTCATCACCGGCTTCATCCGACGTTCATGCCGGCCTTGCGAGGATGGGCGCTATCAAAACGGGACATTCGATATGGGCAAGGTAGTCTTTCTTTACCGCTCACTGGCCTATCGCAACGCCGCCGCGGACATGTTGCGCAAGGCGCGCAAGCTGCCGCGAGGCGCGGAGCGAAGCGCGGCCCGCCGCTATGCCAAGGCGCTCCGCGATCTCGCCCGAACGGAAGCCTGGCTCGAAGGCCGGGTCGCGCGCGAACCGCGGATGGTGCAACGTATGACGAGCGCGGCGTCCGGCCGGAGCTTCTCCCATTCCGGCTGAATCGAAACGGAAGCTCTCGATTCTCGTCTTGACGCGCTTTCTCAACGCGAAAACGATCTCCACTTCGCTGCAAATGCTCTCTAACCGGACGCGCGCTGCAATTCGGCAGAGCCGGCCTCTTCGAATTTACCCGATACGGCCGTCGCCGCCGTCTTGCGTGTCAGCGGCACCTCCAGACGGCACAACAGGCCTTCGGCTCGCCAATCGAACCGCGCCTGTCCGCCGAGCTGGGACTCGACGCTCGCGAGCAGGCTCCGGGTGCCGAAGCCGCGAGATTTCGGAGTCATGACCAGCGGACCGCCGGATTCCTCCCAGTTCAGCGTGAGCACTTGATCTTCGACCTGCCAGCCGATCGTGAGCCGTCCCGACCTCGTCGAGAGGGCGCCGTACTTGGCTGAGTTGGTGAAGAGCTCGTGCAATGCGAGCGCCAGCGTCTGGGCCGTCGCCGGCAGCAACTGGACTTCCGGACCCGCCAACATGATCTGGCCGCCAAGCGAATAGGGCGCAAGCTCCTCGTCGATCAGCCTGGAGAGCTCGGCGCCCTGCCAGCTCGACAGCGACAGGATGGTGTGCACGCGCGCCAGCGCGTTGATGCGTCCCTCGACGGCGCTCACATAGGCCTTGACCTCGTCGGCACGGGTGAGGCGAACGATCGACTGCGCCAGAGCCAGCGCATTCTTGGCGCGATGATCGACTTCCCGCGCCAAGAGATTCTGACGCTCCTCGGCGCGCTTGCGTTCGGTGATGTCCACGGTGACGCCGCTCACGCGCACGACGCGACTGCTATCGTCCACCGTTGCTGCCGCCGTGCCAACGCACCAGCGCACCTCTCCGTCGGGCCGCATGATGCGGAACTCGGTCTCGTAGGCCCGCGCGCCCTTGTTGAACTCGGCAATCGCCTTGCGCAACTGATCGACGTCATCGGGATGCAACAGCGCCTGGACATTGGCCGGGTTGACCTCGAAGCTCTCGGGGCTGACGCCGAAGATGCGATACTGCCCCTCGTCCCACATCCAGTCGCCGCTGATCCAGTCCCAATCCCAGGAGCCCATCTTGCCGGCGGCGATCGCCATGCTGCGCCGCTGCTCGCTCTCGCGCAGCTTCGCGGTGGAGTTTTCCAGCTCCGCCGTGCGTGCGCGGACGCGATCCTCGAGCTCCTGGTTCAGCCGTTCGAGCTCGCGGGTCTTGCGGTAGAGTTCGGCAAACACCTTGATCTTGGCACGCAGCACCTCCGGCACGACCGGTACCGGCACGTAGTCGACCGCGCCCATCTCGTAGCCGCGCAACCGGTCGATGTCGCTGACCTGGATGGCGGAGATGAAGATCATCGCGGTCTTCTGGAAGCGCGGATGCTCGCGGATCATTGCGGCAAGCTCGAAGCCGTCCAGCTCCGGCATGCAGACATCGACGAGGATCACCGCGATCTCGGTCTTGAGCAGCAGCTCCAGCGCCTCGCGTCCGGACGAGGCGATCACGAGGTTCTCGCCGAGATCCTTCAGGATCACCTCATAGGCGAGCAGCTTTGCCGGCTGGTCGTCGACGAGGAGGATGTTGACCTTTTCGTGGTCCATTCTCGGATCCAACTCAGCGGTGCAGCCACATGCGGATCGCAAGCAGCAATTGATCGGTGTTGACGGGTTTGGCGAGGTAGTCGGACGCGCCGGCTTCGAGGCATTTCTCCCGGTCGCCCTTCATCGCCTTGGCGGTCAGCGCGATGATCGGAAGGCGGGCGAAGGCCGGATTTTCGCGAATGACGCCGATGGTCTGATAGCCATCCATCTGCGGCATCATGATGTCCATCAGCACGATGGCGATCTCCGGGTTGGATTGGACCAGGGTCACCGCTTCGTTGCCGGTCGTCGCCGTCAGCACTTTCATGCCGCGCCGTTCCAGCACGCTCGACAGCGCGAAGATGTTGCGGGCGTCGTCGTCGACGAGCAGTGCGGTCTTGCCGATCAAATCCTCGTCGGAACTGTTCAGCTTCTCCAGCATGCGCTGCTTCTCGACCGGAAGTTCCGTGATGACACGGTGCAGGAACAGCGCGGTTTCGTCGAGCAGACGTTCGGGCGATTCCACGCCCTTGACCACGATGCTGCGCGCCATGGTGTGGAGTTCCGCATCCTCTTCCGCCGACAGCTCGCGGCCGGTGAACACCACGACGGGAATGTTCGACAGCGCCTCATCGTTGCGGATCTGGTCCAGTACCTCGAAGCCGCTCATGTCGGGCAGCCTGAGGTCGAGCACCACGCAGTCGCAGGGCGCATCGCGCAGCGTCGAGAGCGCGCCTGCGCCGGTGTCGGTCGTTACGATCTCGATGTCGTCATGGTGCAGCAGCTCGCGGATCGAGAGCTGCTCGGCCTCGTTGTCCTCGACGATCAGGAGCCGCTTGCGCCGTGGCCGCGCATATTCCTTGATCTGGGTCAGCGCGGCCGAGACGCCTTCGGTCGTCGTCGGCTTGTTGACGAAGGAGAATGCGCCACGCGCCAGTGCGTGCTGGCGGTCCTCGTCGAGCGTGATGATCTGCACGGGGATGTGGCGGGTCAGCGGATTGTGCTTGAGCTGGCTCAGCACGGTCCAGCCGAGCATGTCCGGCAGGAACACATCGAGCGAGACTGCTCGCGGCTGGTATTGCTTGGCGAGCTCCAGCGCCTCCGCGCCGCGGGCGGCGACCAGCACCTTGAATCCCTTGTCGCGCGCGAGATCGACCAGCACGCGCGCATAATGCGGGTCGTCCTCGACGATCAGGAGGATGCTGTCGCCGGGCTCGAGGTTGAGCCGGTCGTCGGGAAGTTGCTCGATGGCCCGCTGCTGCTCCGGCACGGCCGGCTGCAGTGCCGGCGGCTGATTGTGTTGCTGTGGCGCAGGCGCCGCGCGGGGCGCGAGCGTCGGGCCGGAGTACTTCAGCGGCAGATAAAGCGTGAAAGACGAGCCCTTGCCCGTCGCGCTGCGCAGATGGATCTCGCCGCCGAGCAGGCTTGCCAGCTCGCGGCTGATCGCAAGCCCAAGGCCGGTGCCGCCGTATTTCCGGCTGGTGCCGGCATCCGCCTGCTGGAACGCCTCGAAGATCAGCTTCTGCTTTTCCACGGGAATGCCGATGCCGGTATCGGACACTTCGAACGCGATCACGGCCGGGGCCGAATTCAGCACCGGATGATCGCTCCCCCAACCGCCGACCGCGCCGGCGACCCTCAGGCGGACCTCGCCCTCGGCGGTGAACTTGAAGGCGTTGGAGAGCAGGTTTTTCAGAACCTGCTGCAGGCGCTTGGAGTCGGTGACGAGGCTGCGCGGAAGGCTCGGATCGATGTCGATCTTGAACGACAGATTGCGGTTGTCTGCCTCGTGCCGGAACGGCCGCCCGACGGTCTCGAGCAGATTCGCGGTCAGGATTTCCTCGGCGTCGACCGTCACCGTGCCGGATTCGATCTTGGACAGGTCCAGAATGTCGCTGATCAGATTGAGCAGGTCGGTGCCGGCGCCGTGGATGGTGCGGGCGAACTCGACCTGCTTGGCAGAAAGGTTGCCGTCCGGATTGTCGGTGAGCTGCTGTCCCAGGATCAGGATCGAGTTCAGCGGCGTGCGCAGCTCGTGGCTCATATTGGCGAGGAATTCGGACTTGTACTTCGAGGTCAGCGCGAGCTCGGTCGCCTTTTCCTCCAGGGCGCGGCGGGCCTGCTCGATCTCCTGGTTCTTGCGTTCGACCTCGACGTTGCGCTCGGCGAGCTGCTGCGCCTTCTGCTCGAGCTGGTCGTTGGTCTGCTGCAACTCGCGTTGCTGGGTCTGAAGCTCGCCGGCGAGCTGCTGCGACTGCTTGAGCAGGCCTTCGGTCTGCATCGTCGCTTCGATGGAATTGAGCACGATGCCGATGGAGTCCGTGAGCTGCTCCAGGAACGTCATCTGCGAGGTCGTGAAGGAAACGAGCGAGGCGAGCTCGATCACGGCCTTGACCTGGCCCTCGAACAGCACCGGCAGCACGACGAGGTTCTTCGGCGCGACGCGGAACAGCGCCGAGTTGATCGGCACCACGTCGGATGGAATGTCGGCGACCACGCGCGGCCGCCTGTCGAGGGCGCACTGGCCGATCAGTCCGTCGCCGAACTGCAATACGCGCTGATACGGATAGATGCCGTCGCTGGCATAGGAGGCCAGCAGCAGGAGCTGCGGATTGTCCTCGCTCTCGACCTGGTAGATCACGCCGGTATGCGCGTTCACCAGTGGCGACAGCTCGGTGAGCAGCAGCCGGCCGACGGTGGTGAGGTCCCGCTGGCCCTGCAGCATGTTGGTGAATTTGGCGAGGTTGGTCTTCAGCCAGTCCTGTTCAGTGTTCACGTCCGTCGTGAGACGGAGATTCGTGATCATCGTGTTGATGTTGTCTTTCAGCTCGGCGACCTCGCCACGGGCGTCGACCTGGATCGATCGCGTCAGGTCGCCCTTGGTCACGGCAGTCGCGACCTCGGCGATCGCGCGGACCTGCGAGGTGAGGTTGGCCGCGAGCAGGTTGACGTTGCCGGTGAGGTCTTTCCAGGTGCCGGCGGCGCCGGGCACGTTGGCCTGACCGCCGAGGCGGCCCTCGACGCCGACCTCGCGCGCCACCGACGTCACCTGGTCGGCGAAGGTCGCGAGCGTCTCGGTCATGTTGTTGATGGTGTCGGCGAGAGCGGCGACCTCGCCGCGTGATTTCATCGTCAGGTTCTGCTTGAGATCGCCGTTGGCGACCGCGGTCACCACCTTGACGATGCCGCGCACCTGCTCGGTCAGGTTCGCCGCCATCAGGTTCACGGTGTCGGTGAGGTCCTTCCAGGTGCCGGCGACGCCGGGCACCTGGGCCTGGCCGCCGAGCTTGCCCTCGGTGCCGACCTCGCGCGCCACGCGCGTCACCTCGCCGGCGAAGGCGTTGAGCTGGTCCACCATGGTGTTGATGGTGTTCTTGAGCTCGAGGATTTCGCCCTTCACGTCGACGGTGATCTTGCGGGACAGGTCGCCGCGTGCCACGGCCGTGGTCACTTCGGCGATGTTGCGGACCTGTGTGGTGAGGTTCGCCGCCAGAAGGTTGACGTTGTCGGTCAAGTCCTTCCAGGTGCCGCCGACGCCGGGCACGACGGCCTGACCGCCGAGGCGGCCTTCGGTGCCGACTTCGCGCGCGACGCGCGTCACTTCGGCGGCGAAGGAGCGGAGCTGCTCCACCATGGTGTTCAGGGTGTCCTTGAGCAGCAGGATCTCGCCGCGCACGTCCACCGTGATCTTCTTCGACAGGTCGCCGCCGGCGATCGCGGTCGCGACCTCGGCGATGTTGCGGACCTGCGCGGTCAGGTTGGAGGCCATGAAGTTGACGTTGTCGGTGAGATCCTTCCACGTGCCGGCGACGCCGGGCACTTCGGCCTGGCCGCCGAGCTTGCCTTCGGTGCCGACCTCGCGCGCCACACGCGTCACCTCGCCGGCAAAGCCGTTGAGCTGATCGACCATCGTATTGATGGTGTTCTTGAGCTCGAGGATTTCGCCCTTCACGTCGACGGTGATCTTGCGCGACAAGTCGCCGCGCGCCACGGCGGTGGTCACTTCGGCGATGTTGCGGACCTGGGCGGTGAGGTTGCCCGCCATCGAGTTCACGCTGTCGGTGAGGTCCTTCCAGGTGCCGGCGACACCCGGCACGTTGGCCTGACCGCCGAGGCGGCCTTCGGTACCGACCTCGCGCGCCACGCGCGTCACCTCGCCCGCGAAGCGGTTGAGCTGGTCGACCATCGTGTTCAGCGTGTCCTTGAGCTGAAGGATCTCGCCGCGCACGTCCACGGTGATCTTGCGCGACAGGTCGCCGCCCGCGATCGCGGTCGCGACTTCCGCGATGTTGCGGACCTGGGCGGTGAGGTTGCCCGCCATCGAGTTCACGCTGTCGGTCAAGTCCTTCCAGGTGCCGGCAACGCCGGGCACGCCGGCCTGGCCGCCGAGCTTGCCGTCGGTGCCGACCTCTCGGGCGACGCGCGTGACTTCGCCGGCGAAGGCGTTGAGCTGGTCCACCATGGTGTTCAGCGTTTCCTTCAGCTGAAGGATTTCGCCCGACACGTTCACCGTGATCTTCTTGGAGAGATCGCCCTTCGCCACCGCGGTCGCGACCTCGGCGATGTTGCGGACCTGGCCGGTCAGGTTCGAGGCCATCGAATTGACGCTGTCGGTGAGATCCTTCCAGGTGCCGCCGACGCCGCGCACGACCGCCTGTCCGCCGAGCTTGCCTTCGGTGCCGACCTCGCGCGCCACGCGCGTCACCTCGCCGGCGAAGGCGTTGAGCTGGTCCACCATGGTGTTGATGGTGTCCTTCAGCTCCAAGATCTCGCCGCGCACGTCCACGGTGATCTTCTTCGACAGGTCGCCGCCCGCGACCGCCGTCGTCACCTCCGCGATGTTGCGGACCTGTGCTGTGAGGTTCGAGGCCATCGAGTTGACGCTCTCGGTGAGGTCCTTCCAGGTGCCGGCCACGCCGAGCACGTTGGCCTGGCCGCCCAGGCGGCCCTCGGTGCCGACCTCGCGCGCCACGCGCGTCACTTCGCCGGCGAAGGCGTTGAGCTGGTCTACCATGGTGTTGAGCGTCTCCTTCAGCTGAAGGATTTCGCCCGACACGTTCACCGTGATCTTCTTCGAGAGGTCGCCGCTCGCGATGGCCGTGGCGACGTCGGCGATGTTGCGGACCTGCGCGGTCAAGTTCGAGGCCATGAAGTTGACGTTGTCGGTGAGGTCCTTCCAGGTGCCGGCCACACCGGGCACCTGGGCCTGGCCGCCGAGCTTGCCTTCGGTGCCCACTTCGCGCGCCACGCGCGTCACTTCCGAGGCGAAGGAGTTGAGCTGGTCCACCATGGTGTTGATGGTGTCCTTCAGCTCCAGAATCTCGCCGCGCACGTCCACCGTGATCTTGCGCGACAGGTCGCCGCGCGCCACGGCGGTGGTGACGTTGGCGATGTTGCGCACCTGCGCGGTCAGGTTGCCGCACATCGCGTTGACGGAATCGGTGAGGTCCTTCCAGGTGCCGGCGACGCCGGGGACGATGGCCTGGCCGCCGAGCTTGCCGTCGGTGCCGACCTCGCGCGCCACGCGCGTCACCTCAGACGCGAAGGAGCGGAGCTGGTCCACCATCGTGTTGATGGCTTCCTTGAGCTGAAGGATCTCGCCGCGGACGTCGACGGTGATCTTCTTGGAGAGGTCGCCGTTCGCGACCGCGATCGTCACCTCGGCGATGTTGCGAACCTGGTTGGTCAGGTTGTTCGCCATCGAGTTGACGCTCTCGGTGAGGTCCTTCCAGACGCCGGTCACTTCCGGCACCTGGGCCTGGCCGCCGAGCTTGCCTTCGGTGCCGACCTCGCGCGCCACGCGCGTCACCTCTGAGGTGAAGACGCCGAGCTGCTTGATCATGGTGTTGACGATATTGGCCGATTGCAGGAATTCGCCCCGCAGCGGCCGGCCGTCGACGTCGAGCTTGACGGTCTCGAGCAGGTCGCCCTGCGCGACCGCCGCGACGGCACGCGTCACCTCGCGCGTCGGCCACAACAAATCGTCGATCAGCGTGTTGACGGAACCTTCCATGTCGGCCCAGGAGCCGGAGGCAAGGCCGAATTTCACGCGCTGGCGGGTCTTGCCTTCGCGGCCCACCACCTCGCCGACCAGTTCGAGCTGCTGCGCCATGCGCTGGTTGGCGGCGATGATTTCATTAAAAGTGTCGGCAATCTTGCCGTCGATGCCGAGATAATCGCCACTCATCCGCACGGAAAAGTCGCCGCTCCGCATCGCCTGCAAGGCGAGCAGCAATTCCGCCCGGGAATCCGGATCCGACATACCGTTGGCTTTTGGTTTTGGGATGCGACGACCGGAGCGTGATGCAGTTCCGGGATCGAGGTCGCTCATACTGATTCCCCCGCAGGCGCCGGCCGAATCCAAGGCGTGACGCATCTCGTCGAAATAGAGCGTCAGCCCAATTCGAAATCAAGCGCCAAGGTGCGGCGCGAGAATGGAACCTGCCTTGCTCAGCCCGATGCAAACAACGGCGATGGAGCGATTTGGTTCCATGCCAATTCGGACAGAAATGGCGTGGGCGGCCCCCCGCCTCGTTCGGTCGTCTCCGGCAGCGTCCCGGAACGGGCGCCAGGCCTCGTGGTTAGCCCGCAAAGGGAGAACGGACATGAGGGCAGGACTTGCTAAAGGAGGACTCGCGATCGTCGCCATGCTGTTTGCCGGGCCGGCCTTGGCGCAGAACGGTGCGCCCAGCGGTCGCGGGGCGGTGACCGGCGATCCCGCCGCGAGCTCCGCCAGCTCGCGGGCGGATACCCCGACCACGGGGGCGGCGACCCGCTCGAACCCGAGCGGCAGTGGCACCTCATCTTCGGGCGGCAAGGATGACAATGGCGACGCCGGCCGGGACAAGATGCCGGAGAGCGACCGCACCGTGCGCCCGCAGAGCCAGCAACGTCATTCGAACGACAAATAGAGGCTGCTACTTGTCCGCCATGGTGCGCTCGGCGTCCCTGACCTGCGCGCGCAGCATCGGGAGCTGCTCGCGCGCGAACGCTGCGAGCGCGGTGTTGTCGGGCGCCTTCAGATAGCGTTCGAGCAGATCGATGGCGGATTCATACTCCGGGATCTGCGAGGCGTAGAAGCTTCGGACGTAAGTCGGTCCGTCCGAAGTTTCGGGCTCGACCAGGCTCGCGCTGACGGACGACGCCTTGTCGACGCGTGGCTCCGCGCCGATCGCCTGTTGTATCTGCTTGAGCGCCTTGTCGCGCTTGGTGGCCTCTTCTGCGCGCAAGGCTGCGAGGTTCTTGACCTCGGCGTTGCCCTTCAAATCCGTGTTCTCCAGAAGGCCCTGCTGGAAGCGGCTGAAATTGTAGAGACCGCTGATGACGTCGATCGCGCTCGGCGGACGTTCGCCGGGCTTGCGTTCGCCGGTGCTGTCGGCGAGCGCCGCGGTGCTGATGAATGCCAGGATGATCGCGACGAGAACTCGCATCGAGATCAATTGCGGATCGGAGGCAAAGTTCCCTCAACATTACGATCGGAAAGCGGGTTGCGACGGTAGAGTTCCATCCCCACGTCTTGCTTCATGAAACAGTCCGACATCTTCAGAGATAACGCCGACAATTGTCTCCAGCTCGCCGAGCGCGCCGAGGGAAAACCCGCCCACAAGCGCTATTCGCGCATGGCGGACGCCTGGACGGCGCTCGCTCACGAGCAGGATTGGCTCGACGGCGAGATCGCGCCCGTTCCGGTCCGTTTTGCGCAGAAGCAGGACGCCTGAGCGCTCGCCTTTCGTGAATCCGCGTGTGAGACCGCTCACGGAATGCAAGCGGTCAATCAAGGATGATCAGGGAACAATCAATCACGATTCCAGAAGGAGGTTTGCGATGGCTCCACGTCTGGCCCTTCTTTCACTCATTTTTGCCTTCGGCGTCTCGGTCGCGTTTGCGACGGTGACGACGGTTCGTCAGGTGCAGCTGGAGAACGCATCGGCCGCCGTCCACGCAACGCACAGCTAGAGCGGCGCCGGAACATTCGGCGCCGCAGTGCGTAAGCGCTTCGAGACATCAGAAGAGGCGAAGGCACACCATGGCCCATTCCGACCACGGCATCGTCAGGGATAAGCGGGGAGAGGAGCAGCCCCGTGACAAGCAGCGCGCGCAGTCTGCGCACAAGACGGATCCACAGAGAACTCAGAACGGCTCGCCGTCACGCGAGGCGACGCGCGATCCCAGACTGAATGACAAGAGCAAGACGCCGGGCTCCGGCATGACGCCGGATGATTCCGGCGACGCGCCGAGCAGCTAGACGAAGCGGTGATCCCGCACGAGGAACGAATCCTCGTGCGCGGAGTCGACAGGTTGCTTCCGGTCGTCATGCCCCCGGTGAGCCGGAAGCAATCTCCAAGGACGGCCTCGGCACTCATCCTGCCGGGGCCGTTCGCCTGTGGAAGCCTCTATTGCTCAGTCCTCATTGCTCAGTCCTCGGCACCGCTTTCGGGATCTCTCTGCGTGTGTCCGTCGGCTCCGCGGCCGAACACGCCGAAGCTGCTCGACTTCACGCCGGCGGCTGCATCGACGTCTGCGGCGGCCAGTCCGAACTTGAGGAGCTCGCGGACTGCCGCCGCCCGCGTCGGCATGCGATGCTTGAACCGGAAATCGTCAACGGCGGCCAACTCTTCCGGCGAGAGCATGACCTGAAGCCGCTCGGCGCGAAGGTCTTGCATGGTCAATCACACAAATTGAGTAGGTTGAGTAGATTACTCAACGAACCAACTTGGTTGGAGTTCCACAAGAGACGGGAAAGTCTCAAGATGAGTAAAAAACTTAGCGAAATCAATATGTTATAATTGAACGACTTTCGCGGTCGCGCATTTCCTCCTGGAAGGGAGAGAGACCATGACGGACGAAGTCAGGTTGCCCCGTAAGCTTTCCGAAGAGCCGGAAGCCCCCAAACCGGTGCGCCCGAGCCACCAGAGGGTCATCGAGCAAGTCGAACGCTGGGCCAACAGCCCGGCCTTGCAGCCACCGAGGACGGAAGATGCGAAAACCATCTGAGCCCCATACGTTTGAGCAACGCCTCGAGGCGCAGAAGCTGCGGCTCGAGCGTGAGCTATCGAGCCTGCCGAATGGACGCGAGCGCGACGTCGTTGTCGCGCGCATCGATCAGCTTCAGACCGCTGCCGAGATGTATGGCTTTCTGATGCTACGGGAAGAGGCCGCGGCGCCTCGCTGATGGCCCGATGCGCTCGGTCTGCACGGCGCGGGAGGTGATGCGAAGCTTTCGCCTCAGCAACCACGCCGATACCGACACGGCCGCCCATCCCAGAATGGCGGTGACGAATGCGCCGATCACGGTCGTCGAAACCACGACGTAAAAAATCATGGCGAACGCCGCAAGACCGATGCTTCCCAAGCCCGCACCCGCAGCATCGAGCGCCGCTGCCTGCTGCCCGCGCCTTCGCCCGCTGAGACCGGCTTTTTCCTTGGCGCGGCGCTCATGACTTTCGATCAGTGTTGCGCTGGCGCAGAAGATGGCGGGAAGTGCGAGGAAGAGCCCGCCGACGGAGACGCCGAAACGCGCACCGACGATTCCCGCGATCGCCGTTGCCAGTCCGCCAAGGAGGAAGCGAACACCGTACTCGTACCACCGGGTCTGCTTCAGCGCCGATGGAGACAGCTTGACCAGCATCAGGCAGCACCTCCGAAGGCCGCGAGCAGACCGAAGGCGACGACGAGCCATACGGCAAAAGCGGCGACGGTGGCTGGCAATGCGCCGAGACGAAACCTCATCAAGAGATGGCAGACGACCAGGCTGTAGAAGGCAAGTGCGACGGCACCATAGATCATCGTCCAGCTTTCGGCGGCGACATATTGCGGGCCGTGCTGGACGACGGCGATGCTGAGTGTGGCCAGCGCGACCGACGGAGCCGCGCCGAGCAGCCCGGCAAAACTCTTCGGCTTGAGCATGTCTCCCAGGATCGCGAAGGCGGAGACGATGACCCCGCCGGCGATGAAGCGCAGCAGATATTCCGTCATGACCGCACCCGCGAGGCAGGGGGCCGCTGTCTTGGCTTTCCGAGCGTGAGCGGCCTGAACAGTCGTTCGACGCCGACGCCGAGGATGAAGCCTGCCACGACGTCGCTGACCCAGTGTGCAAGCACGACAACGCGCGTCAACGACAGAGCCACGGCAAGCGAGCGCACCAGCCGGCGTGGGACGGGCTTCAGCAGCCCTGCCGCCGAGGCCAGCGCGCCCATGTGCAGAGCATGGCCGGAAGGAAACGCGTCGCGGGATCGTCCCGATATGGGAATACCGTTCGCATGACCGCGCACTGTCAGCCGGTCGGGCCTCGTCTGGTCGAACAGGGACTTCAGCAGGTGCGGCAGCACCGCGGTCGCCAAGGAGACCGCCAACATGTGATTTGCGACAGGACGCGCGCCGGGTTGCCGAAGCCGGGCGTAAAGCCAACCAGCCGCAGCGAGCACGAGCAGCACGTGCTCGTCCGCAGCCCAGGTCAAAATCTGGGCGACTTGCTCGATGTCTGAATTTGTGTCCTGCGCTATTTCGTTGGCGAGCGCCTGGTCGATCCGGGTCGGTTTTACTTTTACGAGTGCCATCGGTCTGGCGAGTTATCCATGATGACCGTTCTGTAAATTCTGTATGACAATGAACGTTCTGCGGCGCTCGTGGCCTCTGCGGATCGATCGAAACGAGTGCGGCAGGCTGCTCCGGATGGACGAGCGGAATCATCGTGAGCTTGCGGGCATACGGAGAGAAGACATCGTTGCCGGGGACGAGGAGGACGCCGAGGGGCGGCCTCCTCGTCCGACGCGTTACTTTGTCTGGCCGACACTCGGCGCCTTGCCGAGCTCCTTGGCCATGACAAGATGATGCTTGAGCGCCGGCAGCGTCTTGCCGGCCCAGTCCTTCAGCGCGGAATTGTCACCGCCCTTGGCGTAGCGTTCGAACAGCGACACCGCATCTTCATGGGCGCTGACCTGGTAGGAGTTGTAGTCCGAGCTGAAATCCTTGCCGGTGGCGTTCTTGAGCTTGTCGAGCTTGCTATGGTGCGAGCTGTCGAGTGCCGTCGGCAGGGTCGCCTGCACCTTGCCGTCACTGACGAGACTCTTCAGTTCGGTACTGGTCTTGGTGTGGTCCGTCACCATCTGCTGTGCGAAGCTCTTCTCCTGAGCGTTGCCCTTCTGCTGGGCGAGCTTGCTCGACTCGATCTCGAACATGTCGCTGATCGCGACCTCCTTGACGAAATCCGCAGTAGCAGGTGCGACGCCGAGTGCCGAATTGATGCCGGTCTTCTCGCCCAGCGACTGGGCGAGGGCGGGGCCTGCGAGAAGCACGCAGGCAAGGGCGATGACGGTCCGTTTCATGTCTAGTCCCTTCGGTTGTGCGCGCAGCCTTGTGCCGCGCGATGTTGCGCCGACCAACCGGCCGCGGGAGCCGTGGTTCCTAAGGACTAATCCGCTGGATTGCGTCCGGTGCGCGGATTGATGGGATCGGTCGGCTTGCGTCGAAGCCGCTCGGGCAGAAACGGTTCAGTGGGGACGGCCGTGGCATCGGCACGCACATCGGCGTGGCGTTGTGCGCGCTCGTGCGGCGTCCTGTTGTCGTTGAAGTGGTATTTCACGTCGACGCCATCGACGGGATCGTTGACGCCATGCTGGATATCGCGGAAGTCGCTCATGGTTCACCTCGTTCCTTTCCGGGCAGGATCGTTTCGAGCACCTGCCGCGCCGCTCCCTTGATCATCCGGCTTTGGTTCGGATCGCCCTTCATCAGGGCGAGCGAGAAGTTCTTGGCCTGTTGAAGCGTGATATGCGGCGGCAGCGGCGGCACTTCGGGATCCGTTTTCACTTCCAGCACGACGGGCATCTCGCTCGCCAGCGCCTGCTCCCAGGCCGAACCGAGCCGCTGTGGACTGTCGACGAAGATGCCGCGCAGGCCGATGAGCTCGGCGAAGCGGGAATAGGAGACGTCGGGAATACGCTGCGAGGCTTCGAATTTGGGATCGCCGTTGATGATGCGCTGCTCCCAGGTCACCTGGTTGAGATCCTCGTTGTTGAAGACGCAGACGATGAAGCGCGGGTCGCGCCAGGAGCGCCAGTACTTTGCGGCCGTGATCAGCTCGGCCATGTTGTTCATCTGCATCGCGCCGTCGCCGACGAGGGCGATCACCGGCCGATCCGGATGGGCGTACTTCGCGGCGAGGGCATAAGGCACCGCTGCGCCCATCGAGGCGAGGCCGCCGGAGAGCGAGGCGATCATGCCGCGCCGCATCTTCAGGTCGCGTGCGAACCAGTTGGCACATGAGCCGGAATCACTGGTGATGATGGCGCGATCGGGCAGCCGCGGGGACAGTTCCCAGGCGACGAGCTGCGGATTGACCGGCGCCGCTGGCTGGTGCGCGCGGTCATCCAGCGTCTTCCACCATGCCGCAACGTCCTCTTCGATGCTCTGGCGCCAGGCGCCATCGCTTTTGCGTTTCAGTCGCGGCAGCAATGCGCGCAAGGTCTCGGCGGCATCGCCCACGAGGCCGACCTCCATGGGAAAGCGGATCGACATCATGCTGGCATCGATGTCGATCTGCACCCCGCGCGCGTTGCCTTCCTTGGGAAGGAATTCGGCATAGGGGAAGGCGGAGCCGACCATCAGCAGCGTGTCGCATTCCATCATCATGTTGTAGCTGGGCTCGGTGCCGAGCAGGCCGATCGAGCCGGTGACCCACGGCAGGTCGTCGGGCAGCGCGGCCTTGCCGAGCAGCGCCTTGGCGCAGCCGGCCGACAGCCGATCTGCCACGGCGATCACCTCGTCGGTGGCGCCAAGCGCACCGGCGCCGACGAGCATCGCGACCTTGTTGCCGGCATTGAGGATCTCCGCAGCGCGATCGAGATCGGCCTCCTGCGGCATGATGCTGGGGGCGCTGTAGCCGATGCCGGAATGCAGCGTGCCGTGGGCGCGGGGCGGGTCTTCGTAAGGCTCTTCCTGCAGATCATTAGGCAGGATGATCACGGTCGGGGTCCGCCGCGCCAGCGCGATCCGCGCCGCGCGATCGATCAGATGCCGCACTTGCGCAGGCGAGGACGCCTGCATGACGTAGGCGCCGGCAACGTCCTTGAACATCGAGACGAGATCGAGCTCCTGCTGATAGCTCCCGCCCAGCGCGTTCCGCGCCTGCTGGCCGACGATCGCGAGCACCGGCTGGTGATCCAGGAGCGCGTCGTAGAGCCCGGTGACGAGATGCGAAGCGCCGGGACCGGAGGTCGCAATGCAGACACCGAGCTCCCTTGAGAATTTTGCATAAGCGGTTGCCATGAAGGCGGCCATCTCCTCGTGCCGCGCCTGCACGAAGCCGATCTTGTGGTCCTTTCCCTGGGCCCGGTTCATCGCGCCGAACACGCCGTTGATGCCGTCGCCGGGATAGCCAAAGATGTGGCGCACTCCCCATTGATGCAGACGCTGAATGATGAAGTCGGAGACTGTCTGGGACATAGCGGGCGGCTCTGGGTTCGGCCTCGTTAGCTGGAGAACCGGTTGTTTGGGGCGATGTTCCCAAGCTGTTGCGAAACGCACGCCGGAACGATCGATCACCCCTTGCGGTTGATTCACAGATGCCTGAGTGGAGAATGACGATGCTGAATCAGGGCGAACTGGACCGGAACGAGATGGGCCGGCTCATTGGAAGCGACAAGGTCGAGGGAACCGCTGTCTACGGTGCCGATCGAAACAAGATCGGTTCGATCGAGCGGGTGATGATCGACAAGATCACTGGCAAGGTCTCTTACGCAGTGCTCGGCTTCGGCGGCTTTCTTGGCCTCGGCAATGATCACTACCCGTTGCCTTGGCAGTCGCTGAAATACGACACCGAGCTTGGCGGTTATATTACCGCAATCACGGCCAGCGATCTGGAAGGCGCTCCAAAATATGGCGAGCAGACCCAGTGGAACTGGAGCGATGACGCTGCCGTGCGCCGCATCAATGCCTATTACGGCGTCCCCTTCGCGTAACGAGGGGACGATCCGACGAGCAGGGAACGGCCGACCGACGAATCCCCGGGATCAGAATGACTGGGGATCGCGCAAACGGACGGACAAGCCTTGACGGACAAGCCTGGCAAGGCAGTCCGGAGAAGGAACAAGGATCGGACAAGGTGAAGCCAGACCTGGGGAAATGGCACGGGACGAAGACGCAATGACAAGTGTCTCCCGTGGGGACGAGATGAAGCGCGGCGTTGATGACGCCGCGCTTCTTTCTTGAGTTATAGCGTTCCCGGATGGCCGCGGGGGTTCTTCACGAGGCCGGGCCGTACATCCTTCGAGGGACTCTCCCGAGCGCCTACGCGGCCAGGATCGCACCTCCTTCGACCCTTCGGAGAGAAATGGTGACCGCGGCACGAGACTGCGGCTAGACTGCACCCAACCTGATCAAAATCCCGGGAGGTATCTAAGTGAAGACCGCGATCACCGAGCTGTTCGGCATCGAGCACCCCATCATCCAGGGCGGCATGCATTTCGTCGGCTTTGCCGAACTGGCCGCCGCCGTGTCCAATGCCGGCGGGCTCGGCATCATCACCGGCCTCACCCAGAAGACGCCGGAATTGCTCGCGAAGGAAATCGCACGCTGCCGCGACATGACCGACAAGCCGTTCGGCGTGAACCTGACCTTCCTGCCGACCTTCGCGGCGCCGCCTTACCCCGAATACATCGCGGCCATCGTCGAAGGCGGCATCAAGGCGGTGGAGACCGCGGGCCGCAGCCCGGAGGCCTACATGCCGGCGCTGAAGGCCGCAGGCATCAAGGTTATCCACAAATGCACCTCGGTCCGCCACTCGCTGAAGGCCGAGCGCATCGGCTGCGACGCCGTCAGCGTCGATGGTTTTGAATGTGGCGGTCATCCCGGCGAGGACGACATTCCCAACATGATCCTGCTGCCGCGCGCGGCGGAGGAGTTGAAGATCCCGTTCGTCGCCTCCGGCGGCATGGCCGACGGGCGCAGCCTCGTCGCGGCATTGTCGCTGGGCGCGGCCGGCATGAACATGGGCACGCGCTTCATCGCCACCAAGGAAGCGCCCGTGCATCAGAACGTGAAGAACGCGCTGGTCGCGGCCACCGAGCTCGATACCCGCCTGATCATGCGCAGCTTGCGCAACACCGAGCGCGTGCTGAGAAATGCCAATGTCGATCGCCTCATCGAGATCGAGCGCGAGAAGGGCGACAAACTGAAGATCGACGACATCCACGACCAGGTCGCGGGCGTCTATCCCAAGATCATGCTCGAAGGCCAGATGGACGCCGGCGCCTGGAGCTGCGGCATGGTCGCTGGGTTGATCCACGACATCCCCTCCTGCAAGGAGCTGATTGACAGGATCATGGGCGAGGCGGAACAGATCATCCGCAACCGCCTGATGGGGTTCCTGGATGGGACGGGTGCGACGCGAAAGGTCGCATGACACCGCCAAACTTCTTAACCACGGCGGCACTTGACCGCTGGAATTGGCCGCGGCGCCTCCTAAATAGGAGTAAATTACCCCTTTAATAATCCAGTTTCAGGAGGCGTCCGTGGTCCTGAAGAGCATTCATTTTGCAGTTGCCGTTGCCCTGATGCTCGCTGGCGGCGGCATCGCTCGCGCTGACGACTACAAGCCCGGTGAATATCTCGGTCTCGATCTCTCCAAGGCGGTGCTGTCGCCGAAGCGGCTCGGGCCCGAGACGCAGTTTGCACCGGTAGCCTTGGAGGCGCGTGGCGGCAGCGAGGCGCAGGCCCGCGTCGAGCCGGTCGACGTGCCGAAGAAGGTTGCCGCCGAGCGCGTCCGTGGGGCCGAGCCCAAGGCCGCGCACGCCAGGGCCGCCCAGCCGCGCGGCGCAGCTCGCGCGAAGCTTGCGCATCGTCACGGCAACCCGCTGGATGCGCAAGCAATGGATACCCGCATCCAGACCTGGCCGTGCCGCTCCGGCGGCATCTGCAACTGGAAGCATTAGGCGAGGCTGAAGCCGTCATCCGCGCGTCGCAAAACCGTAGGCGCGGAGTCAAGAAACCGTAAGCCGGGAGTCAAGGAGCGCAGGCACCTTCCGTCGCGATTCGACGAAGGTTTCCTGAATGGCAACGCTCCGCGCTTCGCGCGCATGGACCCGGCGGCAATTCCTGGTCCGTTCGACTTCAAGCCTGGCGGTTGCCTCGCTCGGCACGCTCGCGACCCCGTACCTCAGCCGCGCCGCCGATCGTCCGCAAATCGCCGGCGGAATCCAGTCCGGTGACGTCTGCGATGGCTCCGCCGTGATCTGGGCGCGCGCGGACAGGGCCGCACGGATGCACGTGGAGTGCTCGACCGTCGAGAGCTTCAGCATCATGGCGTCGGCCTCGTGCGATGCGCTGCCCGATGCGGACTTCACCGCAAAGCTGCAGCTCGACGACCTGCCGCCCGGGCAGGACGTCTTATATCGCATCCGCTTCGACGACATCGCGACCGGCCTTCGCGGCGAAAGCCGTCTCGGGCATTTCCGCACTGCGCCGGCAGCTCGCCAGTCGATCTCATTCGTGTGGTCGGGCGACGTCGCGGGGCAGGGCTGGGGTATCGACATCTCGCGCGGCG
Source organism: Bradyrhizobium sp. NDS-1 (assembly GCF_032918005.1). Classification (NCBI taxonomy): domain Bacteria; kingdom Pseudomonadati; phylum Pseudomonadota; class Alphaproteobacteria; order Hyphomicrobiales; family Nitrobacteraceae; genus Bradyrhizobium; species Bradyrhizobium sp. NDS-1. The sequence goes on along the minus strand of NZ_CP136628.1, from coordinate 6,104,015 downwards.
GCTATCGCAGCTACCACACCATGCTCGACAACCGTCCGGATTTCTTCATCCATTCCGGCGATCACATCTACGCCGACTGCACGATACCTGCCGAGCAGAAGCTGCCCAACGGCGAGACCTGGCGTAACCTCGTGACCGAGGAGAAGTCCGAAGTCGCGCACTCGCTGGCTCAGTTCCGCGGCAACTACAAATACAACCATCTCGACGAGAACTTTCGTGCCTTCCATGCGGAGGTGCCGATGTTCGCGCAGTGGGACGACCACGAGGTCACCAACGACTGGTCGCCGACCGGCAGCTATGATCACGCCGGCCATGAGGACGACGGCACCCCGCGCCTCGTCGCGCGCGCCCGCCGCGCCTTCTTCGACTTCATGCCGATCCGTGATCTCGGCGCGCGGCAGAGCCGGGTTTACCGTCGCATCGGCTACGGTCCGCTGCTCGACGTCTTCATGATCGACATGCGCAGCTATCGCGATGATAGCTGGAACAAGGGCGGCGACCGTCGCGGCTGGATCCTCGGCTCCGAGCAGCTTGCCTGGCTGAAGCGGGAGCTCGCCGCCTCGCGCGCGACGTGGAAGGTCATCGCCGCCGATTTGCCGATCGGCCTCGTCAGTCTCGATGCCGTCGCGCTCGGCAATGGGGCGCCTGACCGGCGCGAGCACGAGATCGCCGACCTTCTCAGCTCGATCAAGTGCGCCGGAATCCGCAACGTGGTGTGGCTCACCGCGGACATGCACTACACTGCCGCGCATTATTACGATCCCGGCAAGGCACAATTCAGGGATTTCGAGCCGTTCTGGGAGTTCGTCTCCGGCCCGCTGCACGCCGGGAGCTGGGGCCCGGGCGAACTCGACGATACCTTCGGGCCGACGGCGATGTACCAGAACGGCTGTAGCGCAGCGCAGGGCGAGAATCTGGCACCCTGTTTCGGACTGCAGTTTTTTGGCCGCGTCGACATCGATGGCCGCAGCGGCGTCATGACCGTCACGTTGAAGGACGTCGACAATCGCAGCCTATGGTCCGTCGACATCGCGCCGCAGCCACAGGCGCGACCGGCTGTGGTGGCGCAGCATTCGTGAGGGGGATACGCTGCCCTCGTCGTCATGCCGGGACAAGCCGGCCATGATGATGACTGGCCTGGCTCGCATCTAACCCGATCTTGATTGGCCGCCGCGCTGCTGGCGCGCTAGGATGCCCGCTCCCGCCATCTCGTTTCCTTCACCGAAGAGTCTGTCCCCGCGGCCTCGCGGCGCGTCCGGCGGGATGCAATACGTCAGGAGCCTGTTCATGGACAATCTGAAGACACAGGGCATCAGCATGCCCAAGCTCGGCCTCGGCACCTTTCGCATGCAGGGCGATGCCTGCCGCGCCGCGGTCGAGAGCGCGCTGTCGATCGGCTATCGCCACATCGACACTGCGGAGATGTATGCGAACGAGGAGCCGATCGGATCAGCCATCGCCGCGTCCCGTCTGCCGCGAAACGAGCTGCACGTCACGACAAAGGTCTGGCACGAGAACCTCACCCCCGACGCGATGCGGCGTGCCTTCGATGCCAGCCTGAAGAAGCTTCGGCTCGACCATGTCGATCTCTATCTCGTGCATTGGCCGTCGAAGGCCGCGGACTGGGGTGCGGTGTTCGAGACCCTGATGAAGCTGAAGGAGGAGGGGCGCACGCGGGCCATCGGTGTCGCCAATTTCACCACGGCGCTGCTCAAGATCGCGGTCGAGCACGTCAGGGCGCCGATCGCCTGCAATCAGATCGAATATCACGCGATGCTCGATCAATCGAAGGTGCTGGCTTATCTCGCGGCAAAGTCGATCCCGCTCGTCGCTTATTGCCCGCTGGCGCAGGGGCGCATTGCCTCGGATCCGGTGCTGGCCGAGATCGGTGCCAGGCACAACGCGACCGCTGCGCAGGTGGCGCTGAAATGGCTGCTCGACCAGGACGGCGTCGCCGCGATCCCGAAAGCCTCGCGCCGTGAGAGCCAGCAAGCCAATCTCGACGCGCTGAATATCACGCTCGACGATGGCGACCGCCGGAAGATCGCCGCGCTGCCGAAGGACAGGCGTTGCGTCAATCCGGGTTTTGCGCCGAAGTGGGACTAGCGCCAAGCGCTTTCGATACGCAAAAGAAATGGCCCCGTGAGGGGCCATTTCCATATGACTCTGCGTTAGTCCCAGTGATGGTGACGATGGCCGCGCTTGATCACCACGACCTTGTCGCGATGGTGGCCGCGATGCCAGCCGTGGTCGCGATGCGTGCGGTATTGGGCGCGAGCACCGTACGGGCCGTGATGATGATGGTGATAGCCGCTGCGCTTGATCACCACCGTCTCGGCACTTGCGAGGGTCGGCGCCGCGATCGCGAGCGCGCCCAGGGCCGCAATTACATAACCAAGCTTCTTCATGACGTCCTCCTCCAATTCGAATGCACATCTAAACCGCGCATTCACGCGATCGTTCCGGGGGAATCGCAGGAGAATTCTGAACGGCTGTTCAGGTGGCTAATCGCAGCGTTGCTGGATTGGTGTCGGCGCGCCTGTCGCGATGTACTTGCCGTCCCTGATCGTGTACTCGCCGCGCTCGCTGCGATTGTAGATCGCACGCAGGCTGCCGTCCTTTGCGAGCAGCAAGCCGAACTCACGCGTCTGACGCAGCGAGGGGAAGTACACCATCATATTGAGCAGGCCGTCGGCGTTGACCGTGGCCGATACAATCTCGTTCTCGTCCCTGGCCTCGCCGAAATTGCGCCGGTACATCACCCGGCCGTCCTTCCGGATCTCGTAGGTCAGCAGCGCGCCCTTGTCGCGGTCGGGCCGAGCCGCGCAGTCGACCGCCCACGAGCCGAGCAGGCCCCATTGCTCGACCGTCGCGGCCAGCGTCCCGGCAGCCGCCGCAGGTGTGATCGCCGCCCACAGCATCGCAGCCGCGATCCAGCGGCTCAAACAACGCGTCATGTCCCAGAAGAACCCCGCCTCGAAGAATTCCAAAGTGTAGCATCCCGCCCGCTTCCGTCCATGGCAGCGGCCGATCGCTCGCGAATTTGATCCGCGTCAATGAGGCCGGTCTTTTCGGGGGTAGGATGGGCTTCCCGAAGGCGAACCTGGATAGAGCAATGCTGAATCAAGTCATGGATTTTGCGGGCGAAGTGCTGCCGGGGAGCTGTGCCGTGCCGCCGTATTCCGAGACCGCGTTTCTGACCGAGCTGGGCGATCGCCTGCGGTCCTCGCGCATGCGCTGCGACCTGTCGCGCCGCGAGCTGGCCCGCCGTTCCGGGATTTCCGAGCGCTATATCGCCCAGATCGAGGCCGGCAAGGGCAACGTCTCGATCGTCCTTTTGCTGCGGCTGACCTCCGCGATCCACGGCAGCCAGCCCCAGGCGGCCTGACGCTTCGAGGTGACCGCCATGGGGCAGCTCGTTCTCGCCGCCAAGGTCACCCATGTTCCGTCGTTGATGCTGTCGGAGGCGCCCGGCAGCCCGCTGCGCAACGCGCGCGAGCCGGCGGTCAGCTCCTTGCGCGAGCTCGGCCGGCGGGCGAGAGAGCGCGGCGTCACGAGCTTCGTGGTGTTCGACACCCATTGGCTCTCCAATTTCGGCTACCATGTCAATGCCAATGCGCGGCATTGCGGCTCGTTCACGAGCCATGAGGCGCCGCAGATGATCCAGGATCTGCGCTACGACCTGCCGGGCGATACGGCTCTCGCGGAGGCCATCGCAAACAGGGCCGTGGACGCGGGCCTGAACGTGATCGCCCATCAGGTGGCCAGCCTCGGGCTCGAATACGGCACCATCGTGCCGATGCACTACCTGAACCCGGACGGCTTTGCGAAGGTCGTCTCGGTCGCCTCGCCGCTCTTCACCTCGTTCGAGGAAAGCCGGATCCTCGGTGAAGCGACCCGCCGCGCGATCGATCGATCCGGCGAGCGGGTCGCCGTCCTCGCCAGCGGTTCGCTCTCGCATCGGCTCTGGCCGAACAAGCAGCTCGGCCCCGAGGCGTGGACGTCGATCGCGAGCGAGTTCAACCGCCAAGTCGACCTGCGCGTGCTCGAGCTGTGGCAGAGCCGCCGCTATCGCGAATTTCTCGACATGCTCCCGGACTACGCCACCAAGTGCAACGGCGAGGGCGGCATGGCTGACACGATCATGCTGTTCGCTGCCCTCGGCTGGTACGATTATTGCGGCGCTGCCGAGCAGCTCTGCGACTATTTTCCCTCGTCCGGCTCCGGCCAGGTCAACGTCGAGTTTCACGTCGAGGCGTGAGGCAGCGCCTCAGGCCCGCTTCTCAACATTGGCGCTGCGGGCCGGCACGCCGAATTCCTTGCGGCAGACCTCGGCCAGCACGGCGACGCCCTCGCGGATCTGCTGATGCGTCGGACTTGCAAAGCAAAGCCGTAGCCGCGAGCTGGAATGGCCCTTGTTGGTCGACCATTCCGGCCCCGGATTGATCGAGACGCCCGCCGCGAGCGCGGCCTGATACAGCTTCAGCGTATCGACCTGGTCGGGCAGCTTTACCCAGAGGAAGATGCCGCCCTTGGGCTCCTCGAATTCTGCGGCCGTCCCGAACTGCTCGTTCAGGGCTTCCATCAGCGTGTCGAGCTTGGTGCGCAGCGCCTTCGTCAGAGCCGGCACGTGGGTCGAAAAGTGTGGCTTGCAATAGGTGGCGAGCACCATCTGCTCCAGCGCGCCCGAGCCGGCATCCGTCTTCAGCGCCAGCATCCGCGACATCACATCCCAGGGCGCCACGATGAAGCCGACGCGCAGCGCCGGCGCGATCGATTTGGAGAACGAGCCGATATGGATCACGCCGCCGCTCTCGCTCATCGCGTAGATCGCCGGCGGCCGCTGCCCTGACCAGACGAGGTCGGCATAGCAATCGTCCTCGAAGATGGGCACGCCATACTCGGTCGCGAGCCGGACCAGTTCGGCACGACGGCTCTCCGGCATGATGCTGCCGGTCGGGTTTTGCACCGTCGGAATGGTGTAGATGTATTTGGGGCGGATGCCGCGGCTCTTCAGATCGGCCAGCGCCGTCGCCAGCAGGTCCATCCGCATGCCGTCCGCATCGAGCGGAATGCCGACCACGTTGACGCCGAGACGCGCCAGACGGGTCAGTGAGCCCTGATAGCTATCCTGCTCGAAAATCACGGTGTCGCCGCGCGTCAGCAGCGTCGCGTTGACGAGGTCGAGCGCCTGCAGCGAGCCGGAGACGATCATGAGGTCGTCGACCGTGCAGGTGATGCCGGCATCGCGCTTCAGCTTCGTCACCAGGAATTCGCGCAGGGGCAAATAGCCCTGCGGACCGTGCGCCAGCCCATAGGTGGCAAGCGACCGTCCCTCGCGCTGCAGCGCCAGTGTGGTGGCCTCGATCAGGCCATCGAGCGGCAATTGCTCTGAATCGTTATTGCCACCCACAAAGCTGTATTTGGCAAGGCCTGTCCAGCGCGCAGAAGGGGCCGGCAGCCCTGCCGGAAACAGGGGTGCGAAGTCGAAGCTGGACGTCATGGGAGCGTTCCTCGTTTCTGTTCTTGTCGAGGCAGCCGGCGTTGCGCCAGCTCACCTTATTCTTGTTTCTTGCCAACCGTCCGGGTCGGACGGCCTTACTTCCTGGTCGCCGTCCGGGTCGGGCGGCCCTGGCTGATGAAAGCGTAGTGTGCATTGGCGACGCCGCCAACCATCAGGGCCTCGACCACGGGCTCGGCAATCTCGCCTGTCGCGGCCCAGTCGACCAGGAAATTGGCCCCCGTGCCGCCGCGCACGTCGTCGGTCGGAATGAAGATCGAGACGGTGGCCAGCGGCTTCAGAGCCACCTGACCCTTCAGGTAGCTCTCGACCTGCTTGCCTGCGGTGTCGAAATAGGCGATGCGTTTGATCACCAGCGGCTGGGTTTCGGAGGCGTTGTGAACACTCAAGGTCACCGAGAAGTCGACACGCAGCTTGCCCTGGCTCATCGCGACGCTCGAATAGGCGGGCACGTAGAACCCGCCGGAGATGACGAGTTCTTCCTTCGGCGTTGTGGTGAGAGAATCGGCGAAGTTCTGTTCGATACTGATCTTGGATTGTGCGGCGACGGGCGCGGCTAAGGCGAGGGAGCATAGCAGCATTGCTACGAACAGCCCTTCTCGCATGTGACGAATTGCTCGCTTGCCGCGCCGCAACCCGCCTCTAGGGTGCGGCAAAACGGACCAATTTGGCATGCACGAGCTCATTCGCGACATTACTCTCTGTATTCTGTTTGCCTGGATGCTGGGTCTGCTCGCCCATTTCTCCCGGCAGCCGCTGATCCTGGCCTATCTTATCGCCGGCTTCTGCATAGGTCCATTCGGCGCCGGCTGGGTCCACTCGCAGGAATCGATCAGCGTCATCTCCGAGCTCGGCCTGATCTTCATGCTGTTCATGATCGGGCTGGAGATCGACCTGAAGAAGATCGTGCGGGCGGGAAAGGTGATCCTGTTCGCCGCGGGAGGACAGCTGCTCGGCGGTTGCCTGCTTGGCGTCCTGTTCTTCGTCGGCATCGGCCTGTCGCTCGGCGGCGGGCAATTCGATGCGGTCTATCTCTGCGTTGCCTGCGCACTGTCGAGCACCGTCATCATCGTCAAGGTGCTCTACGAGAAGCGCGAGCTCGACACGCTGCCGGGACGAATCACGCTCGGCGTGCTGGTGCTGCAGGACATCTTCGCCATCCTTTTCCTGGCGGTGCAGCCGAGCCTTGCCAATCTGCAGGCCAGCGTCATCCTGCTCTCGATCGGCCGTGTCGCGGTGCTGGTCACCGCAGCCCTGCTGGTCAGCCGCTACGTGCTGCCGCGGCTGTTCCACCAGATCGCCCGGCGGCCCGAGCTGATCCTGCTCGGCGCGCTGGCCTGGTGTTTCCTCGTCTCCGAGACCGCCGAACGGCTGTCGCTGTCGCGCGAGATGGGTGCCCTGATCGCCGGCGTCTCGCTCTCGACCTTTCCCTACGCGCTCGACGTCACCGCCAAGGTCACCACGCTCCGGGACTTCTTCATCACCCTGTTCTTCGTCGCGCTCGGCATGACCATTCCCATCCCCGGCCTCTCCGTGATCGGGCTGGCGCTGATGATCGCGGCCTTCACGGTCGTGAGCCGCCTCGTCACCACCTTCACGCCACTTTATCTGATGAAGCAGGGCCTTCGCGCCAGCCTGTTGCCGGCGCTGAACCTCGCGCAGATTTCCGAGTTCTCGCTGGTGGTCATCCAGACCGGCGTCGCCGCTCACCATATCTCGGCGCAGACGGCGAACGCGGCTTCCTTCGCCTTCGTGGTGCTCGCGGTGCTCTCGACCTTCGCGATGAGCCGCAGTGACGAGATCATCCGCTGGGCGATCGGCCCCTTGAAGCGAATCGGCCTGCGCGACCTCGACCATGGCAGCGGCCATGCCGAGGAGGGGCACGAGGCCGGCCATGGCGAGGCCCGCCGCATCGTCATCCTCGGCTTTTTCCGTGCAGCGAGCGCGCTGCTGGCCGAGGTCGAGCGGCAGACGCCGGTGCTGCTCGAGCAGATCACCGTGGTCGACTTCAACCCCAATGTGTACCAGACCCTGCTTTCGCGCGGCCTGCACGTGATCTATGGCGACATCAGCAATGTCGATACCTTGCTCCATGCCGGCATCGGCAAGTCCGAGATGATCATCCTCAGCGTGCCGGACTCGCTGCTGAAGGGCGCCACCAACGAGAAGCTGGTCCGCCACGTCCGCGCCCTCAATCCGACCGCCTTGATCGTGGCCACGGCGGACCTCTTGGCCGACGTCGCCTCGCTCTACGAGGCCGGCGCCAGCTACGTCACCGTGACCCGGCTCAGCGATGCCCACGAGCTGTTCACGGTGATCGAAGCCGCCCAGGCGGGTCTTCTGGCCGACAAGCGCGCCGAGCTCGATCAGCGGCTCGGTGAGCGGCGCGAAGTGCTGCCCTGACGGCGTCCGGGCGCCTTCCTCTCCGGCTGTCTGCGCCTATATCCTGGTATCTTCGGTGCAAGCCTCGCCTCCGATGGCCCGCCGCCCGGAATATCTGGTTGCGTCCAGGACACTAGCGCCCCGGCCGAAGTCCAGCTAAGCCTCCCGGCATAACCGATAGAGATTGGGACATGCCCGATAGCGTCCAGGAAGTCTTGCAGGCCTTTGCCCGGGGTGAGCTCGTGGTCGTCACCGACGACGACGACCGCGAGGGCGAGGGCGATCTGATCGTCGCCGCCTCGCTCTGCACCGCCGAGAAGATGGCGTTCATCATCCGCCACACCTCCGGCATCGTCTGCGCGCCCGTGACTACCGAGGACGCGCGCCGCCTACGGCTCGATCCGATGGTGGCCCATAACGATTCCGCTCACACCACTGCGTTCACGGTGTCGATCGACTACAAGCCCGATGGCGGCACCGGCATCTCCGCCGAGGAGCGCGCCTCTTGCTGCCGCGCGCTCTCCAATCCCAATGCCGGCGCCAACGATTTTGCCCGGCCCGGCCACATCTTTCCGCTGATCGCCAAGGACGGCGGCGTGCTGCTTCGCTCCGGCCATACCGAGGCGGCCGTCGATCTCTGCAAGCTCTCCGGGCTGCCGCCGGTCGGCGTCATCAGCGAGCTGATGAACGACGACGGCAGCGTGATGAAAGGCGAGCAGGTTGCCCGCTTCGCCGCCCAGCACAAGCTCAAGCATGTCACCATCGCGGACATGATCGCCTACCGCCAGGCGCGCGAAAAGTTGATCGAGCGGGTCTCGACCTTCGTCACCGAAAGCCCGATTGGCCCCTTGCAAGGCTATGCCTATCGGTCGCCGTTCGATTCCATCGCCCACGTCGCTTTCGTCTATAACGGCGTCGGCGACGGCAAGAACGTGCTGACCCGCTTTCACAAGCCGAACATCGTCAAGGACATCTTCACCGGGCACAAGCACATGGCGACCGTGCTCGAGCATTTCAAGAAATCCGGCCGTGGGGTGCTGGTTTACTTGCGCGACGGCGCTGCCGGCGTTCCCGTGGCGGCGCTGCCGGACGAGTCGGCGACGGAAGCCGACCGCAACCGCCAGTGGCGCGAAGTCGGCGTCGGCGCGCAGATCTTGCGCGACCTCGGCGTCACCTCGATCCGGCATCTCACCTCCTCGGTGCACGACTACAAAGGCTTGTCGGGCTTCGGCATCGAGATCGTCGCCAACGAGCAGCTTGAAAGCTAGCGCTGTCGTTCCGGGGCGCGCCACGCGCGTCCCCGGGGGATTCACGCAGATCCCACCATCTGCAACGCAATTGCACTTGTTGCCGCGGCGCTCTACTTTGTCGGGCAAATTTTGACGGAACCAGACGAAAGGACGTTTCATGAGCGTGCGCCCTCAGGCCAAGGACAAGCCGGCTGCGGCTTCTTTCCAGTGGGACGATCCGTTCCTGCTCGACGAGCAGCTGACCGAAGACGAGCGCATGGTGCGCGACACCGCCCGCGCCTACGCCCAGGACAAGCTGCTGCCGCGCGTCACCAAGGCCTATCTCGAGGAGAAGACCGACCGCGAGATCTTCAACGAGATGGGTGAGCTCGGCCTGATCGGCATCACGCTGCCGGAGGAATATGGCTGCGCCAATGCGAGCTACGTCGCCTATGGCCTGGTCGCGCGCGAGATCGAGCGGGTCGATTCCGGCTATCGCTCGATGAACTCGGTGCAGTCCTCGCTGGTGATGTACCCGATCTACGCCTATGGCGACGAGAACCAGCGCAAGAAGTACCTGCCGAAGCTCGCCAGCGGCGAGTGGGTCGGCTGCTTCGGCCTGACCGAGCCCGATGCCGGCTCCGACCCGGCCGGCATGAAGACGCGTGCCGAGAAGGTCGCGGACGGCTATCGCCTCACCGGCAGCAAGATGTGGATCTCGAACGCGCCGATCGCCGACGTGTTCGTGGTCTGGGCCAAGTCGGCCGCGCACGACAACCAGATCCGCGGCTTCGTGCTGGAGAAGGGCATGAAGGGCTTGTCCGCGCCGAAGATCGGCGGCAAGCTGTCGCTTCGCGCCTCCATCACCGGCGAGGTCGTGATGGACGGCGTCGTGGTTCCGGAAGACGCGCTGCTGCCCAACGTCTCGGGCCTCAAGGGTCCGTTCGGCTGCCTCAACCGCGCCCGCTACGGCATCTCCTGGGGCGTGCTCGGCGCGGCCGAGGATTGCATGCATCGCGCGCGCCAGTACACGCTCGACCGCAAGCAGTTCGGCAGGCCGCTGGCCGCGACCCAGCTGGTGCAGAAGAAGCTCGCCGACATGCAGACCGAAATCGCGCTCGGCCTGCAGGGCTCGCTTCGCGTCGGCCGGCTGATGGACGAGGGCAAGTTCGCGCCCGAGATGATCTCGATCATGAAGCGCAACAATTGCGGCAAGGCCCTCGACATCGCCCGTGTCGCCCGCGACATGCACGGCGGCAACGGCATCTCGATCGAGTACCACGTGATGCGCCACGTCCATAACCTCGAGACCGTCAACACCTACGAGGGCACCCACGACGTCCACGCCCTGATCCTGGGCCGGGCAATCACTGGCATTCAGGCGTTTTTCTGAGAACGGGCGTCGTTGATATGCTCCGCTGTCATCGTCCGCGAAAGCGGACGATCCAGTATTCTAGAGACCTAGCCTTCGCCGCAAACGCCTCGGCGTACTGGATACCCCGCCTTCGCGGGGTATGACGGCGAGGGGTGGGGCAGCAGTGCGCAGGAAGTCCCCATGTCCGATAATGACGACGTCCCGTTCAACCGAAACTTTCCGCTGAAAGCCGGCATCGTCGAAGAAGTCCGACCCGGCGTACGCCGCGTGCTCTGTAACAATCCGAGCCCGTTCACCTTCACCGGCACGGTCAGCTACATCGTCGGCAAGGGCAATGTCGCGATCATCGATCCCGGTCCTGATGATGCGGCGCATGCGGCTGCGCTGCTCGATGCCGTGCGCGGCGAGACGGTGAGCCATATCTTCGTCACCCACACCCATCGCGACCATTCGCCGAACACCGCGCGGATCAAGCAGGCGACAGGGGCGCCGGTCTATGCCGAAGGCCCACACCGGGCCTCGCGCCCACGTTTCGAGAGCGAGAAGCACGATCCGGAATCCGGATCCGACCGCGATTTTGCACCTGACATCAACCTTGCACATGGCGACGTCGTCGAAGGCGACGGCTGGCGGCTCGAGGCGGTGGCGACGCCGGGGCACACCGCCAATCATCTGGCATTCGCCTGGCCGGAGCGAAAGTTCAACTTCGTCGGCGATCACGTGATGGGCTGGTCCACCTCGATCGTGGCGCCGCCAGACGGCTCGATGATCGACTACATGGATTCGCTCGACCGGCTCGCCGCACGCGAAGAGGATCTCTACTTCTCCGGCCACGGCCCCGAGATCCCCGACGGCCAGCGCTTCGTGCGATTCCTGATCCGGCATCGCAAGGCGCGCGAGGCCTCGATCCTGCACCGCCTCGCCAAGGGCGAGACCGACATCCAGACCATGGTGCGCGCGATCTATATCGGCATCGATCCCAGGCTCACGACGGCGGCCGGCTATTCGGTGCTGGCGCACCTGGAAGACCTGGTCGCCCGCGGCGTGGTCGCGACCGAGGGCGATCCGGTGATCGGCGGGACCTATCGGATGGCTGGCGCGTAGCTCTCCGCTGTCATTCCGGGGCTCGCGAAGCGAGAGCCCGGAATCCATTCATCGACGAACTCCGCCGCCCGATGGATTCCGGGTTCGTGCTTCGCACGCCCCGGAATGACAGCGAGGCTACTTCTTGACCGTCTTTGCCGGTGCCTTCGGCGGCGTCACCGGCGTCTTCTTCACGGGCTTGAGCGCGTCGGCGTCGGCCGCGGTGTTGAGATCGTCGATGAATTTCTTGACGCGTGCGGCGTTGCTGCCGAGATCGCTGTCGAAATTGCGCGAGGCCGAACGGATATCGACGCGGGAGTCATCGCCGTCCGCCACGAACCTTATCGAAACGTCCTCGCGAAAACCCATGATCGGCGTGCGCGCCACCGCCTCGATGCGGCCGATGCGGCGAGGCGGCTGCGGCGCGCGCTCGTCGATGATGATCCATTTGCGCTTGTTGACGAGCTGCAGCGCGATCGCATAGGCGCGGTCGACGGAAATCTCGAGCTCGACCGGCTCGATCTCTGGATAGAAGTGGCGCTGCTGCTCCGCCGAATAGAGCCCGGCATAGACCGCGGTGTTGGTGCCCTCGCCGGTGCGCAGGCGCGCCAGCGCGTCGAAACGCGGCGGATCAATCGGGTCGGTGGTGATGTCATGGATCGCCGGCAGCTTGCGATATTGCAAGGCCAGATAGGCGGGGTAGGCGAGGATCGCTCCGTCGATCAGAAGGGCGAGCAGGATGCGCGCCATGCCGCGCGAGCCGTTCTGCCAGATCGCGGCAAAGCCGGCGAGCCCGAACAGGATCGAGAGGCCGGCGATCGCGAGGCCGCCGAGGAAGGTCGCAAGCGCCGGCTTCGGCTCCAGGAAATCGAAACGGACGATGATGACCGACACCACCACGGCCACCACCGCGAACACGGCTAGGTTGCGCGCCCAGCTCGCGAGGCTGGACACGGGCTCCGACTGATAGGGAGCGGAAAACCTGCGGGCCATCGAGTGAGCTCTGCCGGGGATTTGGAGCGATGCCGGCCGATCCGGCGCGACGATGGGCCGTTGAGACCACGGCGCGGAGGCAAATTCAAGGGTTCCGGGGACCCCTGCATCGTCATGGCCGGGGATAGCCGTCCCAAGGACGGCGTCGCTTCCGCTCGCCTATGCCCCGGCCATCCACGCCCAGAACGTGGATGCCCGGGACGAAGCCCGGGCATGCCGGTGGTCGTGGCTTACGCCGCAGCGTTCGGGAAGCGGTAATCCTTGAACTGGTCGCGCAGCGCCGTCTTCAGGATCTTGCCGGTGGCGGTATGCGGAATACCCTCGACGAAGGCGACGTCGTCCGGCATCCACCATTTGGCGATCTTGCCGTCCATGTATTTCAGGATGTCCTCGCGCGTGGCCTGCTGGCCCTGCTTGAGCTGCACGATCAGGAGCGGCCGCTCGTCCCATTTGGGGTGGAATACGCCGATCACGGCAGCTTCCGCCACGGCCGGATGGCCGACCGCGAGATTTTCGAGGTCGATCGAGGAGATCCACTCGCCGCCGGACTTGATGACGTCCTTGGAGCGGTCAGTGATCCGCATATAGCCGTCCTCGTCGATGGTCGAGACGTCGCCGGTGTCGAAGAAGCCTTCCTCGTCGAGGATGTTGGTATCCACCCGGTAATAGGCCTTGGCGACGGCCGGGCCGGCGACCTTGAGGCGGCCGAACGTCTTGCCGTCCCAGGGTAGCTCCTTGCCGGCATCGTCGGTGATCTTCATCTCGACCGCGAAGGGCGCATAGCCCTGCATCTGCAGCACGTCGAGTCGCGCATCGCCGGTGGCATCCTGGAATGGCGGCTTCAGCGCCGCGACGCTGCCGATCGGGCTCATCTCGGTCATGCCCCAGGCGTGACGCACGTTCGAGCCCATGTCGAGGAAGGCCTTGATCATCGAGCGCGGCATCGCCGAGCCGCCGCAGATCACCATCTTCAGGTTCGGCAGCTTGAGATTATTGGCGGTCATGTGCTGGAGCAGCATCAGCCACACCGTCGGAACGCCGGCGGTGTGCGTCACCTTCTCGGTCGAGAGCAGCTCATAGACCGATGCGCCGTCGAGCTTGGCACCCGGCATGACCAGCTTGGTGCCCTGGGAGGGGGCGGAGAATGCGATGCCCCAGCTGTTGGCATGGAACAGCGGAACCACCGGCAGCATCGTCTCGGACGCGCTCGTGCCGAGCGCGTCGACATTGTTGGCCATCAGCGCGTGCAGCACGTTGGAGCGATGCGAATACAGCACACCCTTGGGGTCGCCCGTCGTGCCCGACGTGTAGCACATCGCGGCTGCCGTGTTCTCGTCAAAGTCCTTCCATTTGAATTTGCCGTCGGCCTCCGCAATCCAGTCCTCATAGGCGACGACATTCTTCAGCGTGGTCGCGGGCATATGCGCCTTGTCGGTCAGCACGACGTAGCGTTCCACGCTCGTCAGCTTGTCGGCGATCTTCTCCAGGACCGGAACGAAGGTGATGTCGGTCATCACGATGCGGTCCTGCGCATGGTTGATGATCCAGGCGATCTGCTCGGGGAAAAGGCGGGGATTGACGGTATGGCAGATAGCGCCGATCCCCATGATGCCGTACCACACCTCGAGATGGCGCCAGGTGTTCCAGGCGATCGTTGCGACACGGTCGCCGAGCTTGATGCCGTCGCGCTCCAGCACCTGCGAGACCTTGAGCGCGCGCTTGTGGATCTCGGCGTAAGTGGTGCGATGAATCGGTCCCTCGACCGAGCGTGTGACCACCTCCTGCTTGCCATGAATCCTGGCGGCGTGTTCGATGATCCGGTGGCAGAGCAGGGGCCAATCTTGCATCAAACCAAGCATTCCGACGTTCCTCCGAGAAGCCGCTGGGCGCGTTTTCGCTCTCAGCGTTGGGCCAAAGATTGCCATGGGTTTTAGCGTGCCGGACTTTCGCCGCAAATGGTCTTGTCGCGGCTTTATGTCCACTGGGGCGGCAATGGTTACCGCTGCGGTCGGGCTGTCACTGGTGTTCGCCGAGAGGGCGGAGGCGCGGAAATATCCCGCGCCGCTCGATATCTTCAATCTTGGGGCCCCAAAGCCGCGCGCAGCCGTCCGCGCCGCCAGGATTCCCCTCCCAAAATCGCGTCCCGAAGAGGCCCCGAAAGCGACCGACGAGGGGCCATCACAGGCAGAGGGCAAGCCATCTCCGGACAAGCCGAGTGCGGAGAAGCCTGCCGAAGCCGTGCCGCCGCCCGAGAAGCCGGTCTCGGCCTGTCGTCTCGCGCTGACCGAGGAGATCGCGATCGCGCCCTCAATTCCGGATATCCGCGGCCCCGGCGTCTGTGGCGGCGAGGATCTGGTGCGGCTGGAAGCCGTCGTGCTGCCGGACAAGCGCAAGGTGACCGTCAAGCCGGCGGCCATTCTCCGCTGCACCATGGCGTCCGCGATCGCTGATTGGCTGCGCAAGGACATCGCGCCGCTCGCCACCAGCCTCGGCTCGACCATTGGCGAACTCGATAATTTCGATTCGTTCGAGTGTCGCGGCCGCAACCGTGTCGCCGGCGCGATGCTGTCGGAGCACGGCAAGGCCAATGCCCTCGACATACGTGCCATCAAGCTGGCCAACGGGCAATCGATCGGTCTTACCGACCGTACCATGCCGCGCGAGGTGCGTGAGCGCGTGCTGCACTCGGTCTGCGCGCGGTTCTCCACCGTGCTCGGCCCGGGTTCGGACTGGTACCACGAGGACCATATCCATCTCGACCTGGCGCAGCGGCGCAACGACTACCGGATCTGCCAGTGGAACGTCTGGGATCCGCTGCCGCAGGTCGCCCCCTTGCTGCCGGCGGAACGCCCTGACGAGGCGCCGCCTCGCGAGGTCGCGGCCAAGCCGGGCGCGGAGGGGGCCGATGGCGGGGAGGCGGAGAAATCGCCTGCGTCCGGAGACAAGCCGACCGCTGATGGCAACAAAGCCCAGCCGTCCAAGCCCGCAACAAAAAAGCGCCGGTGAAACCGGCGCTTTTGAAACGTCTCAGGATGGCCCTGCTCAGTAAGAAGAAGCGGAGCCGCCGCCCTGGAGCGCCAGCCGCGAATTGTAGGGCGAATCGCCGTGCTTGGGCTCGAGCACCACGACGAGGGTGCCGAGCTTGACGCGATCATAGAGATCGATCGCGTCCTCGTTGGTCAGGCGGATACAGCCTGACGAGATCGAGGCGCCGATATATTCCGGCTGGTTGGTGCCGTGGATACGGAACAGCGTGTCCTTGCCTCCCGAATGGAGGTACAGCGCGCGGGAGCCCATCGGATTGTCCGGTCCGGGTGCAACGTAGGTCGGCACGCCCAGGCGCGAGATTTCGCCGGGGGTGGGGTGCCAGGCCGGCCACTCGGTCTTGCTGGCCACCTTGGCGATTCCCGACCAGGCCATGGCCTCTTCGCCGACGGTGATGCCGTAGCGGATCGCCTTGCCGCCCTCCAGCACGTAATAGAGGTAATGGTTGTCGGAATCGACCACGATCGAGCCCGGCGCTTCCTTGCGGTGGAATTCGACAATGGCGCGGCGGAACGGCTCGGCGACCGCATTATTCTCGTACTTGACCTTGGCAAGGAGTTCCTTGTCCTTCGGCTTGAACGCCTTGGTGTCGGTCGCCTCGTAGCGCGTGGCCTGCATGCAGCCTGACAGCATCAGACCAGCGGCCAGAATTCCAAATATGACTTTCAGCGACGACATGGTTTGGTTCCAATCAAAACAATACCGTGCGGAACGCTTGAGCTTGGCGCCCAAGTTCCTCGACTCCGTTAATCCCCATTATCGTTGAAATCTGCCACAATTCCAGCACTGAAGCCCTTTTCCCGCGCTGCAAGACCGTAGCTGTGGCTTTTCTGCCGCAAATTTTGCGGCGGAGTGGAGGTTATTTGGGCGGGAAGCGCCGAACTGTCGATTCCGGGCCACAGTTGGGCCGCAAGTGCAAACGCTTCGTTAATCTGGTTGTCATCGTGAACTTGTCAGAATCGCGCTAAGGGCTGTCGTTCTGACGCAGGTTTTCTGGAGTCGTGCATGTTTTCGGTGTTTGTTCCCTCCGAGTCCGCCCTCAAGAAGGCCGTCGTCGAGGACCTCACGGTACTGCCGGAGAGCGCGGTCTGGATCGATCTCGTCAATCCCAGCGCCGCCGAGGACAAGGCGGTGGAGCGGCTCGCGGGCATTGCCATCCCGACCCGGGAAGACATGCAGGAGATCGAGATCTCCAGTCGTCTCTATATCGAGAACGGCGCGCGCTACATGACCGCGACGCTGATGTGCCACTCCGATACCGACATGCCCCGGACCACGGCGGTGACCTTCATCCTCGGCGACCACCGCCTCGTGACAGTGCGCTACGACCAGCCCAAGCCCTTTGCCCTGGTTGAGGCCAAGCTCGCCCGCTCCTGCACGCCCGCGATCACCGGCGAGATGGTGCTGATGGAGCTGCTGGACGCCGTAATCGACCGCTGCGCCGACATCCTGGAGCGCTGCGGCGCCGAGATCGACCAGGTCAGCCACGACATCTTCGAGCCCGAGAGCGAGCGCCACGGTCATGCCAAGCAATATTCCCAGATCCTGATCTCGATCGGCCGCAAGGGCGATCTGACCTCGAAGGTTCGCGAGAGCCTGGTGTCCATCGGCCGCGTCGTCACGTTCCTCTCCGCGGTGGTGGAGGGCGTGAAATGGTCGAAGGACATGCGCGAGCAGCTCAAGACCATGCAGCGCGACGTGGCGTCACTGACCGATCACGCCTCCTATCTCTCCAGCAAGATCACCTTCGTGCTCGACGCCATGCTCGGCGTCGTCAATCTCGAGCAGAACAACATCATCAAGCTGTTCTCGGTCATGGCCGTCGTCCTGATGCCGCCGACGCTGATCGCCTCGATCTACGGCATGAATTTCAAGGTGATGCCGGAACTCGAATGGGTACACGGCTATCCGATGGCGCTGGTGATGATGCTGATCGCCGCGATCGTCCCGTACTGGCTCTTCAAGTGGAAGAAGTGGCTGTAACACTACCGAGACCTTACACCGGACGCAGAGACACGATGGTTGGTGTCGCAGAATAGAGCGGGATTGCGGCCGCGCGGTGATGCCTGTGTGCCGCCCCAATTCCTCCGGTAAAATTTGAGCAGTGGGCTGAACGTTTGCGCGAAACTTGTCTGCGATAAGCAGCATGTTAGCCGCGAGGAACAACCATGGTTGAAAAACACATAACGACGCCCCGCAACGTCATCGATCTGGCGAACTATCGTCAGGCGGTGACGAGCGGCAAGGCGCCGTCGTTGTCGGCACGCATGTGCCGGCACTGTGGTGCTCCGCTGCTCGACGGCGAGAACGACGACGACTGCTCGACTGCATTCAGCACGGCCGCTCCGCGGCCGCGCGAGAGGTCGCGTCGAATTCGACTCGATTGAGGAACGGGGAGGAACGGCGGGCGATCCAGGTCTTGCGGCGGCGTTGTCTGGATCGCCTTGTTTCCCCGAAGCACAATTTCCAATTCCGTGATTGCTTCGCTTCCGCCTTCGCTCGTTGAGCTTGGGGGGGCAAGCCGCTTGCAATGACGAGGACGCTATACGTGCTGGCCGCCGTTGATGTGGATCTCGGCGCCGTTGACGTAAGAGCTGGTGTCCGTGCACAGCACGTAGATGATCTTGGCGACCTCGTCGGGCGTGCCGAGCCGGTGCATCGGGATCTGCTGCTCGACGATCTTCTCGGTGCCCGGTGACAGGATCGAGGTGTCGATCTCGCCCGGCGCGATGGCGTTGACGCGCACGCCGACGCGGCCGAAGTCGGAGGCCATCTCACGCGTCAGCGAGGCGAGCGCGGCCTTGGACGTCGCATAGGCCGCACCCGCGAAGGGATGCACGCGCGAGCCCGCGATGGAGGTGACGTTCACGACCGAGCCCTTGGCCGCCTTCAATTCCTCGATCAGCCCGCGTGCAATCATGATCGGCGCGAAGAAATTGACATGGAAGACGTGAGTCCATGTGTCGAGATCGGTGTCGACCGAGCCGAGCCGGGAGCCGCCGGGGCCCTTCGGCGAGATCGCGGCGTTGTTGACCAGCGCATGCAGCGTGCCGCCCTCGAGCCGGTCGCGAATCTCATTGATCGCGCGCGCCGTGTCCTGGGGATTGCCGAGGTCGACCTGGATGTGGTCCTCAGGCCCCGCGTCCCACGGGCAGTCTTCCGGAAAGGGATGCCGCGAGCAGGTGATGACGCGCCAGCCGGCCGAGGAGAAGCGGATCACGGTGGCGTGGCCGATGCCGCGGCTGGCTCCGGTCAGGAGCAGCGTACGGCGCGGCGCATTGGACGAATGCGGCATGGACATCTTTCAGGTCGGCCCAAAGTTCGAGATCAGGCTCAAGGGTACATCCGCGTCTTGGACCACTTCTGGTCGGCGGCGTCACGGCGAAATTCGATGCGGTCATGCAGACGGAATGGGCGGTCGTGCCAGAACTCGATCCGCGACGGCGTGATGCGCCAGCCGCTCCACCCGGGCGGCCGCGGCACTTCGCCGATGACGTATCTGGCCGCGACTTTCGCGATGGCCTGCTCGAAGGCGAAGCGGCTCTCCAGCTCCTGCGACTGCTTGCTCGCCCAGGCGCCGATCTGCGCCTGCTTGGGCCGGGTGGCGAAATAGGCGTCGGCCTCGGCGTCGGTCACCGGCGTCACGTTGCCGCGGATGCGGACCTGACGGCGTAGCGACTTCCAGTGAAAAAGTAACGCGGCCTTAGGGTTTGCGGCGAGTTCGCGGCCCTTCTGGCTCGCGATGTGGCTGTAGAAGACAAAACCCTCGGTATCGAAGCCCTTCATGAGCACCATGCGCACGTCAGGCAGCCCGTCGGGGTCGACGGTTGCGAGCGCCATCGCGTTCGGATCGTTCGGCTCGCTCTTGATCGCCTCGTTCAGCCAGGTCTGGAAAAGCGCAAACGGCTCGTCGGCGGCGGTGAAATCACCGGATGTTAAGGGTGTCTGGTGTTTCATCGAGGTCGTGTCGGTCATGTCTGGAGTCCGAGTTGCGTCCCGCGGCCCAAAACGCGTTGTTGTCCGCTACCGCCCTATATAGGGCATGGGGACGCGTTGGCCTATCGGCGATCCGGCCGTCCGGCTTTGTCATGGCGATCATCCTCATCGGACTCGGGACCGGGGGATGCAGTTTCTCCCGCAACGACCAGAGTGCCTACGCCAAGGCCGACGACAACGATCTCACCGGCTCGATCGCGCAACCGGCGAAGGACGCCCCGCCGACCGAGACCGATCTCGCCTTCGCCCGCAACGCCGCAACCGACGTCCTCAGCAAGGGCGACAAGGATTCCAGCCAGCATTGGGAGAATCCGCAGACCGGGGCGCGTGGCTCGGTGACGCCGATCGCGCAGTCCTATGCCGCCGAGGACGGCCGCAGATGCCGCGATTTCCTGGCGAGCTACGTCAACGGCAATACCGAAAGCTGGCTCCAGGGCGCCGGCTGTCAAAGTGGCCGTGGCCGTTGGGAGATTCATACGCTAAAGCCGTGGCGGAGCTGAGCATGATCGGACCCGAAGGGCCGCGTTCGCCAGGAGCGGGAACCGGCTGGCCGATAAGATCATCCTCCAAACGTAGAAATTCGGCCCGGCAAGCCTAGTTGCAAAAATGCCACTCTCTCCCCACATGGATCGCAGGTGGGGCGGGGAGCCCTTTGAACAATTCGATTTCTTGAAGGAGACGTGACGATGCGCGACCCCTATGAGGTCTTGGGGGTGCCGCGGAGCGCGAGCGCTGCCGCGATCAAGAGCGCCTATCGCAAGCTTGCCAAGAAGCACCATCCCGACAGCAACAAGGATGACCCGAAAGCCGCCGAGCGGTTCTCCGAGATCAACTCGGCGAACGAGATCATCGGCGACGAAGACAAGCGCAAGCAGTTCGACCGCGGCGAGATCGACGCCGAGGGCAAGCCGCGCTTCCAGGGTTTTCCGGGCGGCGGCGGGCCGCGCGGGCGCGCGGGTCCCGGCGGGTTCGAAAGCTATACGTTCCGGGGCGGCGGGGCGGGTGCTGGCCCGGGCGGCGGCGCGTTCGAGGATATCCTCAACAGCATGTTCGGCGGCGGGATGCGGGGTGCGCGGCCTGGGGCTGGCAGTGCCGGGCAGTTCGAATTCGACACCGGCGGGATCGGGCTCGATCTCGACGTGAATGTTGCCATGTCCGTCTCGCTGGAAGAGTCGGTCAAGGGTGGTGAGAAGCGCGTCCGGCTGCCGACGGGCAAGGAGCTCAACGTCAAGATTCCGGCCGGCGTCGCCGAGGGCCAGCAGATCCGGCTCCGGGGGCAAGGCGAGTCTGCGCAGGGCCATCCGCCCGGCGACCTCCTGATCACCATCAGCATCGCGCCGCACCCCTTCTTCAAGGTGGAAGGCGCCGACTTGCGCATCGACCTGCCGGTTACGCTCTACGAGGCCGTGCTCGGGGCCAAGGTCCGCGTGCCGACCCTCGGCAATGCCGTGGAGCTTTCGGTCCCGAAAAACACGTCCAGCGGCCGGACCTTCCGCCTCAAGGGCAAGGGGCTGCCGAAAGCCGGCGGAACCGGGGATCTCTTCGTCACCATCAGGATTATGCTACCGGACGGGAACGATGCCGAACTTGAGGCATTGATGGAAAAGTGGCGGGACCAACACCCCTACAATCCACGGAGCGGACTCGGCTAGGGCGCTATCCAGGCCGGCTCGACGATCGGAGCATTCTCTTCCCGAAAGGATGATGCTCAACATACGCCTGAAGCGCGGCTCGCGCTTCGACGCTGACGTGACGTATCGGCTGTCCGGCGGGGCAGCCGATAAAAAGGTGCGGCCTCGAGAGGGGGACCAGCGCGGTACCAAAAACCCCAATCGAGGCCGCCCGCGTCGATCGGCGGATCGAACGCTGCTCATTTTCGCGTGATCATCCGGTGCGATAATGAGACGCGCAGATGTCTTCATTCCAAATTTTCAATGACGGAATCGAGGCACCGCCTGTTTGCGTTGCTCAGGTGCCGCTTTTCTCGGCCTGATCGTAGACGGCCTGCGCCACCCTGGTCAGCCGGTCGCGATCGCCGCCGCCGCTGACGACGTAGCCGACGCCGCGCTCGGCCCAGAACAACGCGCCATCCTTGTCCGCCCTGGCGTAGCGCATTTGCGTCGCACCATTATCGGTCTTGGCGGTGTAGATCGTGTAGCGCTCGCCAGAGACGCCCTCATACATCAGGAACGAGGCTGGGCCGTTCGGCCCCGGCAGGAGCCGGCCGCCGACGAGTTTCAGCCCGCTGGCCTCCAAGTTCGGCGCGAACACGGTCCAGCCGCAGCGCCGGGTCAGCCAGGCCTGGAGGTGGTCGCGCTCGTTGCCGCCGACCTCGACGGGGTGGCGGACCTCGACGACATAGAGGCGGTGGGCGTCGAGCGCGTCCG
This sequence comes from Bradyrhizobium sp. NDS-1, assembly GCF_032918005.1. NCBI lineage: Bacteria > Pseudomonadati > Pseudomonadota > Alphaproteobacteria > Hyphomicrobiales > Nitrobacteraceae > Bradyrhizobium > Bradyrhizobium sp. NDS-1. Next base: position 6,082,004 of record NZ_CP136628.1, on the reverse strand, counting down.
CGGTAAAGTTCTGGAAGGTCGAGGGTGCGCTGGCGGCGCCATGGGCGATCCAGCCGGCCGTGCCGCCGGCGACGAAAGCAACCAGCACGGCGGCGGCGGCGCCATAGAGCCATTGCCGCGGGCGACGTTCGAGCCGCTCGAGCTCCAGCCGCGCCGGCACCGGCTCCTGGGCGACGGCGTCGTAGCGGGCGTGCAGCATCTCGGCCATGGCGCGCCAGGAGTGCACGCGCTCGGCCTCGTCAGGATGGGCGGCAAGCCAGGCCTCGACGTCAGAGCGGCGCTCGGCCGGCAACTCTCCGTCGACATAGGCGTGCAGTTCGTCCTCGGTGATCGGAATGCTGCGGTCGTTCATATCGCTCGTCTCTGGCTCTGCCGCCCAAAATGTTCTTCCTGGCGCAACGTCGCTCGCTCCATCGGCAGGCGGGCGGACGATACGCGATGCATCAACCCCGCCATCATTTCACCCGCCTGAGCGTCGGGCGCTCGCCTTCCAGCGAGGCCTTGACGTGGGCGCGCGCGCGGGCCAGGCGCGACATCACGGTGCCGATCGGCACGCCCTGAATGTCGGCGACCTCGCGGTAGCTCATGCCCTCCAGCATCACCAGGAGCAGCACCGAACGTTGCTCCTCGACGAGCGTCGCCAGTGCCCTCTCGATATCGCGCCCTTCGGCTTCGGTGCCGCTGGCATCCGGGTTGTTCTCCGTCAGCTGCATGAACTGCGGCCGCCTTGCCAGCGAGCGCCGCCGGTTCTTGTTGAGGTTGGTCAGGATCGTGTAGAGCCAGCTCCTGACGTCGCCTCCGAGAAACAATCGCTCCGAACGCAGCGCCCGCACCAGCGTGTCCTGCACCAGATCATCGGCCGCGTCCGCCTCGCGCGTGAGCGCGCGGGCGTAACGGCGCAACGCCGGGATCATGGCTTCCACACTCTGGCGAAACGCGCTCATTGCGGTCTTGACGTCCTGGTATCAGGCGCAAGCGCCCATAGCGATCATAACACCCGAACGGAACGGCTATTCCGGCGCTCGAAACAGCGTTAACGCGGCGTATTAGGACTGTACCGCAGGGGAGGGCTGGTGTACCTCCAGACCTCAGCACGAGTTCGACGGGACGTTCAAAAATGGCGCAGAATTCAGGTCTGATGCAAGGAAAGCGCGGGGTGATCCTCGGGCTTGCCAACAACCGCTCGATCGCCTGGGGCATCGCCAAGGCATGCCACGCCGCCGGCGCCGAGCTCGCCTTCACCTATCAGGGAGATGCGCTGAAGAAGCGCGTCGAACCGCTCGCCGCCGAGATCGGCGGTCTCGTGCTCGGCCATTGCGACGTCACCGATGCCGCGACCATCGATGCCGCCTTCGCGGTGCTGCAGGAGAAGTGGGGCAAGATCGACTTCCTGGTGCATGCGATCGCCTATGGCGAGCAGCTCGATGGCCGCTACGTCGACACCACGCCGGAGAATTTCTCCAAGTCGATGCTGATCTCCTGCTATTCGTTCACGGCAGTGGCGCAGCGCGCCGAGAAGCTGATGACGGACGGCGGCTCGCTGATCACGCTCAGCTATTACGGCGCCGAGAAATGGATGCCGCACTATAACGTCATGGGTGTTGCCAAGGCGGCGCTGGAGGCCAGCGTGCGCTATCTCGCCGCCGATCTCGGCGAGAAGAACATCCGCGTCAACGCGATCTCGGCAGGTCCGATCAAGACGCTCGCCGCATCCGGCATCGGTGACTTCCGCTATATCCTGAAGTGGAATGAGACCAATGCGCCGTTGCGGCGCAACGTCTCGACCGAAGACGTCGGCGGCAGCGCGCTTTATTTCCTCTCCGACCTCTCGCGCGGGGTCACCGGCGAGGTGCATCACGTCGATTCCGGATATCACGTGCTCGGCATGAAGCGCCCTGACGCGCCGGATATCTCCTTCGGCGGCAAGGACTGACTTTCAGCCGCAATGTCCGTGCCCACGATCTACTTCCTTCGCCATGGCGAGACCGAGTGGAATGCGCTCGGGCGGCTTCAGGGCACCCAGGACATCCCGCTGAACGCACGCGGCCACGGCCAGGCCGTGCAGGCGGCTGACGTTCTGGCCGATCTACTCAGGCGCGACGGCAAGGACAGAGCGGCGCTGCCCTACGTGTCGAGCCCGCTCGGGCGTGCGCGCCAGACCATGGAGCTCGCGCGCGCCAAGCTCGAACTGCCGCCTGCCGACTATTCGCTCGACGACCGCCTGCGCGAGATCGGTTACGGCACCTGGGAGGGGCTGACGCTGGCTGAAAGCGAGGCCTCCGATCCCGACGTCTATGCAAGGCGCCTCGCCGACAAATGGACGGTCGCGCCCGCCGGCGGGGAGACCTATGCGGCGGTGCAGCTGCGCATGCTCGATTGGTACGAGTCGCTTCTGGTCGACACCGTCGCGGTCGCCCATGGCGGCACATGCCGGGCCCTGATGGTGGCTTTGGGCATCGAGACCCCCGCCGGCGCCGCCGAACTCTATATTGAGCAGGGCGCCGTCTACGTGTTCCGCGACGGGCGGCTGGAGAAGTTCAGTTAGGTTTGACCCCCAGCGCCTCGCGCGTTACCACACGCTGGAACCGAGCCCTGCGAGCAGCGATGTCCTTCAATACTTTCGGCCACATGTTCCGCGTCACCACCTTCGGCGAGAGCCATGGGGTGGCAATCGGCTGCGTGGTCGACGGCTGCCCGCCCATGATCCCGCTCACCGAGGCCGATATCCAGGGCGATCTCGACCGCCGCCGGCCGGGCCAATCGCGCTTCACCACCCAGCGCCAGGAGCCGGACCAGGTCAAAATCCTCTCCGGCGTGATGGCGCATCCGGAGACCGGCGTGCAGGTGACGACGGGCACCCCGATCGGGCTCCTGATCGAGAACACCGACCAGCGCTCCAAGGACTATTCCGAGATCAAGGACAAGTTTCGTCCCGGTCATGCCGACTTCACCTATGAGGCCAAATACGGCCTGCGCGATTATCGCGGCGGCGGGCGCTCCTCGGCGCGTGAGACCGCGACGCGCGTTGCCGCCGGCGCGATCGCGCGAAAAGTGCTTCCTGACGTAAAGGTGCGCGGCGCGCTGGTGCAGATGGGACCGCACAAGATCGACCGCGCCAAATGGGATTGGGACGAGATTGCGAAGAACCCGTTCTTCTGCCCCGACAAGGACAAGGCCGCGTTCTTCGAGACCTATCTCGACGGCATCCGCAAGAGCGGCTCCTCGATCGGCGCGGTGATCGAGATCGTCGCCGAAGGCGTGCCGGCCGGCCTTGGCGCGCCGATCTACGCCAAGCTGGATTCCGACCTCGCGGGTGCGATGATGACGATCAACGCTGTGAAAGGCGTCGAGATTGGCGCCGGCTTCGGCGCGGCCGAGCTCACGGGTGAAGAAAACGCCGACGAGATGCGCACCGGCAATGACGGCACGCGCTTCCTCTCCAACCATGCCGGCGGCGTGCTGGGCGGCATCTCCACGGGCCAGCCGGTGGTGGTGCGTTTCGCCGTGAAGCCGACCTCGTCGATCCTGCAGCCGCGTCTGACCGTCGATCGCCAGGGCGCCGACACCGAGATCTTCACGAAAGGCCGCCACGACCCCTGCGTCGGCATTCGCGCCGTTCCGGTCGGCGAGGCCATGATGGCCTGCGTGCTGGCCGATCATTTCCTGCGCGATCGCGGGCAGGTGGGGCGCTGACGTCTTCACCGCTCCCGTAGAGAGAGGTCAACTTCCCGGCGCGACACTAGCCCACCGCGCAGCTTGACGGGCTCACAACTTCGTCCGCAAATGCGGACATGAACAGCTCCGAGCTTCAGCGCGTCTCCAACTGGCTGATCGACGGCGCCTGGTCGTCGGTCGAGCCCGCCGAGATGATCGCCGATTTTTGTGAGCGTCTGGTCGCGGCCGGTCTGCCGGTGTTCCGGTTCGGCATTTTCATCCGCACGCTCCATCCCGAAATATTCGGCCGCAACTTCATCTGGCGGCAGGGCGGAGAGGTCGAAATCGGCGCCGTCGAGTTCGATGTCCTGGACTCGCCGGAGTTCGCCCAGAGCCCGCTTCGGATCGTATTCGAGCAGGGGATTGAGGTCAGGGGGCGCGTCGACGATCCGCGCAGCCAGCGGTTCCCGATCGTCAACGACATGCGCGCCGAAGCCGTGACCGACTATGTCGCCGTGCCGCTGCCGTTCCTCGACGGCTCGACCCACGCGACGAGTTGGATGACGCGGCAGCCCGGCGGCTTCAGCGACGACGACATCGCAGCGATCCGGGCCATCATAGCGCCGCTCGCGCGCGTCAGCGAGATCGTCAGCCTGCGCCGCACGGCGGAGATGCTGCTCGACACCTATGTCGGCAATCGCGCCGGCGCCCGCATCCTCGGCGGCCAGATCCGCCGCGGCCACAACGACACCATGCAGGCTGCGATCTGGCTCTCGGATCTGCGCGGCTTCACCGCGCTGTCGGACCGCTTGCCGGCCGAGACAGTAGCCGCCATCCTCAACCATTATTTCGACTGCCAGGTCACTGCGATCCGGGGCCATGGCGGCGAGGTGCTGAAATTCATGGGCGATGGCCTGCTCGCGGTATTTCCGATCGACGAATATGTCGGCGACGCCGCCCATGTCTGCGCGGGTGTGCTGGAGGCGGCGCGTGAATCCCGCGCCAACGTCGAGGCGCTCGCCTTTCCGGTCGGCGACGTCGTCGAGCGCTTCCGCTTCGGCGTCGCGCTGCACGTCGGCAACATCCTCTACGGCAATATCGGCGGCGGCAACCGGCTGGACTTCACCTGCATCGGACCGGCCGTCAACCTCGCCGCAAGGCTCGAGAAGATCACGGGACGCCTGGGACGGACCGTCGTGGCGTCGGAGGGTTTTGCCAATGTCTGCCGCCACGATTGGCACGAGCTCGGAGAATTTCCGATCGCGGGGTTCTCCAAGGCGCAGCGGGTGTATGGGCTGGTGGAGGAGACGCACGCGGCAGGCGGCTGAGCCTTACTCCTCCGGCTCGGTCGTGAACAGCAGCGGATAGCCCTTGGCGCGGCCCGCGTCGGTGGCGCGCGTCGCCTTGGTCTCGGCGACGTCCTTGGTGAACACGGCAACGACGCAGGCGCCCAGCTTGTGTGCGGTGATCATCACCTTGTAAGCCTGATCCTCGGTCATGCGGAACTCGGCCTTGAGGATCATGGTGACGAATTCGCGCGGCGTGTAGTCGTCATTGATCAGGATGACCTTGTGCAGCTTCGGCCGCTCGACCTTGGTCTTTGTCCGCGTCTTCGGTTTGGTGACGGTGTCGTTCATCGTGTCCCAGATATCCGGCCCTGATGAGCTCCAGCGGTCGCATCATATTGCAGGCGCTCCGGCTTCTCCAAGATGGCTGGCGCCCGCTATCATGCCGTTGCAGATGGGCAGGGATGCACTGATCGCGCATGCGCCGCATCAGGTTCTTGTTTGATCACGATCTTTCGGAAAACCGCTGCACGCGCTGACGCGGCCCTTCGGGTCCAGATCATGCTCTACGGCAGGGCGCGAACAACTTGCATCGCGGCGATCAGCGCGCCCACGGACAGTACCACCGATGCAATCATATAGGCGGCCGAGGCAAGGGTCTGACCGCGCTCGATCAGATACCAGGCATCCAGCGAGAAGGTCGAGAATGTCGTGTATCCGCCGCAGATTCCGACCGTCAAGAATATCCGGGCGGCCTGCGGCAGGTTCCATCTCGTCGCGAACAGCGCGGCGAAGATGCCGATCAGGAATGATCCCGTCACGTTGATGATCAGGGTGCCCCAGGGAAAGTCAGTGCCGAACGCGCGGCCCGAACCGATGGCAATCAGATAGCGCAGGACCGCGCCCAGCGCCCCGCCGGCAGCGACTGCCAGAATGTATTGGATGTTCAAAGTCCCGTTCCCTGGTTTGCGACCTGCATCATGCGTTCCTTGCAGCCAGCCCCTTGCCGATCGCGAATAGCCCGATGAGCGAGACCAGCGCGAAGCCGAGGCCGGCGAGGAACGTGCCTTGGGGACCGTAGACGTCCCACAACGCGCCGGCGATCACGCTCGCCGCCAGCAGGGCGAGGCCCGTGAACAGGTTGAAATAGCCGAACGCCGTGCCGCGCAGGCTCGGCGGCGCGGCGTCGGCGACCATGGCCGAGAGCAGGCCTTGCGTCAGTCCCATATGCAGCCCCCACAGCACGACGCCGAGCGCGAGGCCCGCAAGGCTCGGGAGCATGGCCAGCGCGAGGTCGGCGGCGGCGAGGAAGACCAAGCCGAGCGCGAGCAGGCCGGTCCGGTTGATCCGGTCCGACAGCACGCCGGCCGGATAGGCCGACAGCGCATAGGCGATGTTCATCAGCACCAGCACCGCCGGCACCCACATCACGCTGAGCCCGATGTTCTGTGCGCGCAGGATCAGGAAGGCCTCGCTGAAGCGCGCCAGCGTGAAGACGATTCCGACTGCGACGACGCGCCAGTACACCGCTCCGAGCTGCCGCATCGCGGCAAGATTGAGCGGGTTCTTCGCCGGCTCGCGGCTCAGGTCCGGGTCAGGCTCGCTTACGGCGAAGGCGATCAGCCCGAACGACAAGAACGCCGGCAGCACCGCCACCCAGAACACCAGGGTGAAATTGTCCGCCGTCCACCACATCAGGCCGATCGCCACGAGCGGCCCGAGGAAGGCGCCGATGGTGTCGAGCGATTGCCGCAGCCCGAAGCTTGCGCCGCGCAGGCCGACCGGGGCGATATCGGCGATCAAGGCGTCGCGCGGCGCACCACGGATGCCCTTTCCGACGCGGTCGATGAAGCGTGCCGCCACCAGCCATCCGACGCTTGGCGCGAGGGGAAACAGCGGTTTGGTGAAGGCAGCCAGCCCGTAGCCGAGCGCAGCGAGCAGCTTGCGGCGGCCGAGCCAGTCCGACAGCGCGCCGGAGAAGATCTTGGTGATCGAGGCGGTTGCCTCGGCGATGCCCTCGATGAATCCGACGGTGAGCGTGGAGGCGCCGAGCACGGTAACGAGATAGATCGGCAGCAGCGCATGAATCATCTCGGAGGAGATGTCCATCAGCATCGAGACGAAACCGAGCACCCAGATTCCCCTGGGCAGTGAGGTCCGCGCAGCATTCGGTGTCGTCGTGGTCACGCCTTCTCCTGACCGTTCCTTTCAAGGCAGCAAAAAGCCCGCCGTCGGCGGGCCTGTCCATGCTCCCGCCAAAGGCAGAGGGCTCAACGATTGCCTCACCTCGAGCAGGAGTCATCAGCCCACTACGGTCACGGACCGCCGGGCGGTTGTCGGGAGACTCCATTCCCATCTGTGCGGTCAGCCTAGCATGGAAATTGTGCCGGACAAGTGGGCGGGAAGCGCTGTCCCTCGCTTCGTATCAGGGCCCGCGCTTCGCGGGCAACTTGAGTGGCCGGCCGTGTTCCGGCGGCGCGAGCACGGCAACATGGCGGCAGCTTTGCGCAAATCGCGAAATCTCTAACTCGAATGTGAAGTGCAAGCGATCTTCGCGCTTTGCGGCAAGGCGTTTGCATGTCACCATCGCGTCATACGACGGGAGACTGCTGCGATGCGCTTGCTGTTCTCGATCGGGGCTGTGCTTGTGGCCGGCATGCTTGCCGGAGGGGATGTCGCGGGCATCGCGGCACCAGGACCAAAGTTTGAGCCGCCCAAGACTCAGCCGCAGCGGCTGGCCGCCGACAAGGACGCGGTCGACGTCGAATTGATCCTCGCGGTCGACGTCTCCTACTCGATGGACATGGACGAGCTCGCGATCCAGCGCGAGGGCTACGCCCAGGCGATCCAGTCAAAGGAGTTCCTCCAGGCTCTGAAGCTCGGTCCGAACGGCCGGATCGCGGTGACCTATTTCGAGTGGGCGGCCTCGAGCGACCAGAAGATCATCATCCCCTGGCGGCTGGTCGACGGACCCGAGACGGCGGATGCGGTCGCCGCCGAGATCATGAAGACGCCGATCCGGCGCGCATCGCGCACTTCGATCTCCGGCGCAATCAATTTCGCGATGCCGCTGTTCGACGAGGATCCCTATCGCGGCTTGCGCCGCGTGATCGACATTTCCGGCGACGGGCCCAACAACAATGGCGGGCCGGTCACGGTGGCGCGCGACGCCGCGCTCGAGAAAGGCATCGTCATCAACGGTCTGCCGATCATGGTCAAGGAGCCGTCCTATTCGACCATGGATATCGACAATCTCGATTTCTACTACGAGGACTGCGTCATCGGCGGTCCCGGCTCCTTCGTCATCACGATCAAGGAACGCGACAAGTTCAAGGAAGCGATCCGCACCAAGCTGCTGATGGAGGTCGCCGGCCGCACGCCGGAGCGTCCCGTGATGCGGGTTGCGGACAAGGAGCCGCGCGTCAATTGCATGATCGGCGAGAAGATCTGGTCGGATCGCTGGGGCCGCTGAGAGCGTACCGCCAGTTGGGACCTTTCGCCCCATCTCGCCCAGTGGTTGAACTTAACCCCTCGTTAACCGGCACGTGACCCTAATCCGGGTGTTTCAGTTCGTTTTCGATCGGACGCGAACGAAAGCGGGTTTGTCAGGCCCGTCCACCGAGTAGATCAATGGCCACCATCTCAGCGACCACCAGCCAGATATCGCCCGCCAACGAGCGGGTCTTCCGCCAGAGCAGGCTGCTCGGTGAATGGAAGGGCAATTGGGTCGGCAACAACCAGCCGGTCAGCTTCAATGTCATCAACATCCGCGGTGCCCGGGCGCAGGTCGAGTATACGCACAACGGGCGTACCGAGCGTGGTTTTGCAGAGGTCCAAGGCTCGCTGATCACCTTCGGTGGAGTGACTGTCGGCACCAAGGACGGCAAGAACATGGTGCTGCTGTACTCCGTTGGCGGTGCCGGCAAGCAGACCGCCAATCTCGAGAAGCAGGACCCGCCACCGTCCGACAGCCGTCTCATGGGAAGCTGGGGCGGCTATTCTCCCGACAACGGCAAGAGCGCGAGCTTCAAGGTGCTTTCCGTCAACGGCAAGGAAGCCCAGGTCAGCGTCACCACCGACGGCGTCACCCGTCAGGGTACGGGCACCGTCTACAAGAACGTCATCATGTTCGGGCAGGCGCAGATCGCGACCGATGACGGACAGAACGGCAGGGTCATCTATCAGATCGGCACGAAGTCGTTCATGGTGCCGGTGACGAAATATCCACCGGCCGATTCCTCCTCTACGCTCGACAAGACCGCCTGAACGCAGCGCCGGCGCAGCCTGCCGTCCTCACCATTTCGGCGGCCGCTTCTCCACGAACGCCCGCAGGCCCTCCTGTGCCTCATCCGACGTCGCGACGTTGCAGAAATCGTCCACGGCGCTTGCAATGCTGCGTCGATAGTCGAGATCGATCTGGCGCATGAAGGCGGCGCGGCCCATCCGCAGCACTGCGGCCGATTTGGCGGAGAATTGCGCCGCGAGCTTCAGCACTTCCGTCTCGAGCTCGGCATCGCCGACGACGCGGTTGATGACGCCAAGCTCGCGTGCTTCCATGGCGCTGAAGACCCGGCCGGTGAACAGCAGCTCGAAGGCGCGATGGCGTCCGACGATGCGCGGCAGATGCGCGTAATGGATCGCCGGGATGACGCCGACGTCAATCTCGGGATAGCCGAACGTCGCGCTCTCGGCAGCCAGCACGACGTCGCAGGACACTGCCATCGTCATGCCGCCGCCCCGCGCCGCGCCACCGACCGCGGCGATCGACGGTTTTCCCAGCCCGTACTGGGCATCGTAGAGGTCGATATAGAGCGCCTGGAGGAATTCGCGGATCTCGGCGCCGGATCTGCCGAGCAGGATGTCGAGATCGAGGCCCGCCGAGAAGCGTTTTGCAATTGCACTCGCCAGCACGACAACGCGCGCGCCGTCATCGTCTGCCGCGCGGCGGAACGCTGCGACAACGCCGCGGATCATCTCGAGGCCCAGCGCATTGACGGGCGGCCGGCGCAGCGTGATGCGGGCGACGTCGCCGAGACGTTCGTAAGAGACCGGATCGTCAGATGTCACCGCGTTCTCCATGCTTCTCATTGGGACAGCACCTTCAACTCGCGGTCGATGTGGCGCAAGAGGTCACAAGCGGGTGCAAGGGCGCCATCGCCGATCAGCCGCCAAACGTCGTCGGTCCATTCCGCCAGATGCGGGATCGTCAGCGGCAACAGGACCGCTTCGTGCAGCGCGCCCTTCTCGTTGATGAGATAGCGTTCGTTGAGCGCGAACAGCACCTGAGCGATGCAGGAGAGCGATCTGTAGAGACATCCTGCGACGTGGGTCCGGTCGCCGCGCGCAATGGCGAGCTCGGCGTTCTCGATGCCGAATGAGATTTCCCACTGGAAGCGTCGGATCAGGGCGTCGCGCAGCGCGCGAGGATAGGGCAGGGCGATCGATTTCAGCCGCGCGATCAGGCTCTCGGGATCGTGCAGGGGCTGGCAATAGGCGATCTCGCCCATCCAGATCGCCGAGCAGAAGCCGTGCGGATGGCCGGGCTGATAATCCATGGTGACGAGGCCAGCATGGCAGGACTTCATCACGGCTTCGACCGCATCGGCATCGCGATAGAGCAGATCGACCTTGCGGTCTTCCACCGACAGCCAGGCACCGCCGATAATCCACGGCCCCCATTCGCCAACCGGCGTCACGGTCGTGGCGGCGGGATCGTCAGCGATCTCCTTCGCAGCCGCCAGCAGCCGCTCGGTGTCGAGCGGGCTCGCGGCGGCAAAGTAGAGCCCGATATCAAAATCGGAGGAGGGATGCGCGCTGCCTCGCGCGCGCGAGCCGCCGAGCACGATGGCCGCGACGCCGGGGACGTCGCGAAAGGCGAATATCAGGCGCGAGAGCAACGGATCGGGGGGCATGAGTTTCAGTTGTCGGGACGGCTCATGGCCGCGACATTGGTGCGGCCGCGACGCTGGCATTGGCCATATCAAGGCAGTATAATCTGCAAAAGTCTTGACGGTAGCTTCAATGTCCAGCCTTGCCCCTTCATCCGTTGTCGTAGCCTTGCTCGCTGTGCTTTGCCCGATCGCGGCCCCGGTTCAGGCCCAGGTCGCGCCGCTGAGATATTGGGTGCCCGGCGGGCCTTTCGGTCTCAGCGGCGGCGCCAACCAGAGTTCCGATACATATGGCAATTTCACCAGCTTCAATGCTGGCGATGCGGATTGGCGTAGCGGCGCGGCGAGCGGCTTCTTCGTCGGCAGCCAGCGCGGCAATCTCAATTGGAGCGGCCTCAGTCAGACCGGACTCAGTCAGGCCGGATTTGCTGGAAATTTCAGCGCGCTCTCCTATGATAGTACGCAGTTCGGCTACAGCACCAAAACCGTCGGCGGTTTGCCCGTGACGTTCTTCGCCGGCTTCGACACGTTGAAATATGGCAATGGCATCGGCAGTTCGGTTGCGCCGCTGACGTCGGGTGCGGCACCCGGCTACAGCGCATTTGCGGGCGTCGAAATCAAGCCGACCTCCAATCTCAGCCTGTCGTTCGGCGCCGGCTTCGTCCAGCAGGACTCGGGCCGCATGGACAGCGATATCCGATCGAACATGCTGCCCGGCGAGTCGCCGGCGCTGAGCGGGCTGCGGCGTTAGGATCGCATCACCAGTTCCGGCGGACGCCGCGGCGATTTCGGCAGGTCCGGACCGGCTCCGAAGCGCATCACGATATCGCATCGTCGTTCGCCCAGTCCAAGCGAGGCCGCAAATTGCGACCTCAGCGCCGCCACCTCGACCGGCTGGTTGACGAAGGAATACTTGAGTCCCAGCGCGGTCGCCTGCAAACCGAAGCGCTGACAGGCGCGTCCGACCGCGATCCAGTGCGATTTGTCACTGCGATCTGCAGCGAGCACGACAACGCCCGCCGAGCTGGCGAGCTGTTCGCGGTACTTCTTGTTTTCCCCGCTCTCGGTGAAGAAGAGCTTCAACAGCGGTCGCGCCAGCCATGACGGCAGGGACGGGTTTCCCGAGGCGGTCGCGAACAACCCGTCCATGGTCGCGAGCGCTTCCGCCTCGTTGAAACGAATCCAGCTCACGAGCTCGCGCATGAAGGCCTTGTCGCGCATCTGCGCCGAATTGCCTTCGAGCACGTAGTCGGTGACCCCGGCGATCGCGGCGCGTTCGGTCATCAGGATGGTTGTGACGTCAGGTTCGCGACAGGCATCCTCGAGCCGGCGCAAGGTGTCGGGCGCGACGGGCCTGCCGTCGAACGTCGCGCGGGTGCACTGCCTGACCGGAATCGCGGCCGCCAACGCCGATGCGGCCGGCGGGGCTTGCTCGAGCGCGATCACGATCCGGTCGCCGTCAATGACGGGGTCGGCGCGCCAGCCCAGGATGGACGCCGCGAGGATGAGGTTTTCGGCGGCGCAGCCGAGACTGACGAAGAGGTGGTGATCGTCCGGATCGACGGCTGGACAGCGGCGGGTGAAATCCGGGGCAATCGCGATTTCGTTGCCGCGAGCGGAGAATGTCCACGGCTGGGTATTGTGACTGTTGGCGGCGAGCGTGGCAAAGCGCACGAGCTCGCGATCCCGTGGCGCTGCTTGCAGCGGGGTCCGTGATGTGTCCACCGCCTCGTCGTAGGTCATCGGTGCTCCCGCGGCAGGGAAGCCGCTGATCGCAGCCGCGGACAACCCGAGCGCGGTTGCGATGAACTGTCGTCGGTCAAACACAGGCTTCCGCTCCGTGTCTCAGATCGCGCTCCATGACGCAGACCGTTCATAACGCCGATCGCGCTGCGACGATTGACCGGAATCAAGGTCGATGACGATGAGCTACCGCGTAAACCGCGCCACCAGCTCCACATGCGGCGTGTGGCGAAACTGGTCGACCGGTACCACCGCCTCCAGCCGATAGCCGCCATCGATCAGCAGTCGCGCGTCGCGGGCGAACGTGGCGACGTTGCAGGATACCGCGATCACCGCCGGCACCTTGCTCGCGGCGAGCTTCAGCGCCTGCGCCTGCGCGCCCTGGCGCGGCGGGTCGAACACCACGGCATCGAAGTCGCGCAGCTCCGGCGGCACCAAGGGGCGGCGAAACAGGTCGCGTGGCTCGGCTTTGATTGGCTTCAGGCCCGGCGTGCGCGCGGCTTTTGCCAGCGCCGCGATTGCGCCGGCGTCGTTGTCATAGGCGGTGATGCGGGCCTTCTCGGCGAGCCGCAGCGCGAACGGGCCGACACCGCAGAAAAGGTCGAGAACCTCCTTGGCCTTGCCGATGCGTTCGGCGACGAGCGCGGCCAGCGTCTCCTCGCCCGCGACGGTTGCCTGCAGGAACGAGCCCGGCGGCAGCGTCACCTCGGCGCGGCCCATCTTCACCGTCGGCGGCACGCGTTGCAGCACCAACTCGCCATGCCGCGTTAGCCGCGCCAGGCGGTGCTGTTCGGCGACGCGCGAGAGCGCCGTGACGAGCGCCGTCGGCAACGGCCCGGAGCCGCGCACGTCGACGTCGAGGCCGTTGGCGGTGGCTGTGACCTGGATGTCGAGCGGCTTCGTCACCGGCATCTTGGACGTCAGCTGTTCGGCGAGTGCCCATGCGGCCTCGAGCGCGCCCTCGAGTCCGGGATCGAGAATGGGACAGCGATGAATCGGAATGACGTCGTGCGAGCTCGTCGCGGAGAAACCGACCTTGAGGACGTCATGCGTGCCGAAGCGGCCGTGCAGCGTGATGCGCCGCCGGCCGGCGCCATGGGCATCGACCAGTGGCGCCACCGCGCAATCGATGCCGGCCTGCGCCAGCGTTTCGACCACGATACCGCGCTTCCAGGCTTGATAGGGTTCTGCCGCCCAGTGCTGGATGGCGCAGCCGCCGCAGACGCCGAAATGCGGACAGAACGGTTCGATGCGCTGGGGGCTTGCGACATCGACTGCGAGCAGCTTGCGGCGGTCGGGATGGTGGCCCACGACGTGATCGACCTCGACGGTCTCGCCGGCAAGCGTGTAGGGCACATAGACCGCATCGCCCGTCGCGAGGCAGACGCCGTCGCCGCGATGGCCGACGTGATCGATGGTCAGGCGCTCAACCACGGCGCGCGCCCAGAAAGAATTCGATATTGCCGTCACCGCCCGCGATCGAGGAGGGAAACACCTCGATATGAGTGCAGCCCAGCGAAGCGGCAAAGGCGGCGATGTCGTCGCAGATCTCCCGGTGCACGGCGGCGTCGCGGACGATGCCTTTCTTGTTGTGCTTCCTCTCAGCCTCGAATTGCGGCTTGATCAGCGCCAGCAGGCTCATTGGCGCGGCGGCGAGGGACAGCGCCACCGGCAGCACCGTCTTGAGCGAGATGAAGCTGACGTCGATGACGACGACGTCGGGCCGCGCCGGCAACCGCTTGCCGTCATAGCTCCGGATGTCGGTCTCCTCCATCGACACGATCTTGGGATGATTTCGAAGCGAGGGATGCAGCTGGCTGGTGCCGACATCAATTGCGAACACCAGGCTGGCGCCGTTCGCCAGCAGCACCTCGGTGAAGCCGCCGGTGGAAGCGCCGACGTCGAGGCAGACATGATCCTCGATCTCGATCGGATAGCGCTCCAGCGCGCCGGCCAGCTTGACGCCGCCACGGGAGACGTAAGGATGCGCGGGCTCGGCCTGAATTACAGCATCCTCGGCAATCGTCTCCGACGGTTTGGTGACCGGCTTGTCGTCGGCCGTGACGAGCCCGGCCTCGATCGCCGCGCGTGCCCGCGCACGGCTCTCGAACAGGCCGCGCTCGACCAGCAATACATCCGCGCGCTTACGGGCAGGGGGCATCACGCTCTCATGGGACGATTAGTCTGCTTATGTAGCGATCAATCGCGCGGCCGCCATCCGGACGCAAGCCTCGAACGCGGCGAGATCGTGCCAGACATCGATCGGCATCGTGGCGGGCGTCACCAGTGGGCAACCGTGCAGCTCCAGCGCATGGATCATCATGAGGTTGTCGACGAGGCCGAAATCCTCGACCGTCAGCCCCTCTGCGTCGACCAGCCGGCCGTCTTCCGGCGTCACTGCCATGAAGCGACCGACGCGGTCCGCATAGGCGGCGCCGTCGTTGGAATAGGCGAGGCAGAACTTGCGCCGGCCGGCCATGTAGCCGAGCTCGTAGACGGTGCCGGGATCTGCACCGGCGCCCCGGAACGGGGTGAGGTTCGCGATGATGGCGTCGGCCTCCTCCATCATCGCCTCGTTGCCGCAAAAGATCTGGCGCGAGGCATCGGGCGCGGTGGGATCGATGGCGTTGTCGAGGGGATACAGGCCGGTCAGGCCATGAGCCGCGCAGATATCGCGCTTGCGCCGGCCGATCTCGATGGCATCCGGCAGGAACACGTCGGGACCTGCCAGGTAAATTTTCATGGCTGAGTGCTTCGGAGAAATTCAGGCGAGCTGCGAACCACGGCGAAAACTGCGCTCCCTCCCTCCGCCTGCGGGGGAGGGTTGGGGAGAGGGTGTCCCGGCAAGCGAGACCCCCAAGAGGCGAAAGCCTCACCCGGATGGCTTACGCGATCCGACCTCTCCCGCTTGCGGGAGAGGTAAAGAAAGCAGCCTCAGGCGAGCTTGACGGTCTCGGCCTTGACGTCCTTGCCGAGCGCTTCGAACACCTTGGCGACGATGCCCTTGGCGTCGAGACCGGCGCGGCCGTACATCGCCGCCGGCGTGTCGTGGTCCTGGAACACGTCGGGCAGCACCATTGAGCGGAACTTGACCATGCCGGTGTCGAGCGCGCCCTGATCGGTCAGGTACTGCGCGACATGCGAGCCGAAGCCGCCGACCGAGCCTTCCTCGATCGTGATCAGGATCTCGTGGTCGCGGGCAAGCTTGAGCACCAGCTCGGTGTCCAGCGGCTTCATGAAGCGCGCGTCCGCAATCGTGGTCGACAGGCCATGGGCTGCGAGTTCGTCGGCCGCCTTCTCACATTCGGCGAGGCGCGTGCCGAAGGAGAGCAGGGCGATCTTGCTGCCCTGGCGGATCATGCGGCCCTTGCCGATCTCGAGCGGAATGCCGACCTCCGGCATCTCGATGCCGCGACCTTCGCCGCGCGGATAGCGCAGCGAGCTCGGACGGTCGTTGATCGCGACCTGGGTCGCCACCATGTGCACGAGCTCGGCCTCATCGGCCGCCGCCATGATCACCATGTTCGGCAGGCAGCCGAGATAGGCGTTGTCGAACGAGCCGGCATGCGTCGCGCCGTCGGCGCCGACGAGGCCGGCGCGGTCGATGGCGAAGCGGACGGGCAGGTTCTGGATCGCGACGTCATGCACGATCTGGTCGTAGCCGCGCTGCAGGAAGGTCGAGTAGATCGCGCAGAACGGCTTGTAGCCTTCGCTCGCAAGACCGGCGGCAAAGGTCACCGCGTGCTGCTCGGCGATGCCGACGTCGAAGGTCCGGTCGGGGAAGGCCTTGTTGAAGATGTCGACGCCGGTGCCGGACGGCATCGCCGCGGTGATGGCGACGATCTTGTCGTCCTTCTCGGCTTCCTTGACGAGGCTCTGGCCGAACACGTTCTGGTAGGCCGGCGCATTGGGCTTGGACTTGGCTTGCGTGCCGGTCGCGACGTCGAACTTGACGACGGCATGGTACTTGTCGGCGGACGCTTCCGCCGGGCCGTAGCCCTTGCCCTTCTGCGTCACGACGTGGACCAGGATCGGGCCGGTCTCCATGTCGCGGACGTTCTTCAGCACGGGCAGGAGATGGTCGAGATTGTGGCCATCGATCGGACCGACATAGTAGAAGCCGAGCTCCTCGAACAGCGTGCCGCCGTCCATCATGAAGCCGCGGGAATATTCCTCGACGCGGTTGGCGCGGTTGGCGATGATCTTGGGCAGGCGCTTGTTGATCTGCTTGGCCGCATCACGCAGCGTGCGATAGGTCTTGCCGGAGTAGAGGCGCGACAGATAGGCGCTCATGGCGCCGACCGGCGGCGCGATCGACATGTCGTTGTCGTTGAGGATGACGATCAGGCGCGAGTTCATCGCTCCCGCGTTGTTCATGGCCTCATAGGCCATGCCGGCCGACATCGCGCCGTCACCGATGACGGCGATAACGTTGTTCTTGCCGCCGGAGAGGTCGCGCGCCACCGCCATGCCGAGGCCGGCGGAGATCGAGGTGGAGGAATGCGCCGCACCGAACGGATCGTAGTCGCTCTCGCTGCGCTTGGTGAAGCCGGACAGGCCGCCGCCGGTGCGCAGGGTACGGATGCGGTCGCGCCGGCCGGTGAGGATCTTGTGCGGATAGGCCTGATGGCCGACGTCCCAGATCAGCCGGTCGCGCGGCGTGTCGAAGACGTAATGAATCGCGGTGGTAAGCTCGACCACGCCGAGACCTGCGCCGAAGTGACCGCCGGTGACCGAGACGGCATCGATGGTCTCCTGCCGCAGCTCGTCGGCAACCTGGCGAACCTGCTCGATCTTGAGCTTGCGCAGGTCGTCCGGCGTCCGGATGGTGTCGAGAAGCGGCGTTTTACTGTATGCGTTCACGGCGATTTCCAATTTGTCAGCGCCGGAAGGTCATTCCGGTGCGCGATGGGTTTGCTCAATATCGGCGCAGCGCGAGTCCTCAAACCGTCGGAGCCACCTGCATGGGGCAAGGCCCCGTCTTCAAGCTTAGGTAAGCTTAAGTGCTCTCCGGTTCAGTCTCTGTGATCCCTGTCACGTAGATCGGCTTCGTCCGTCCCAGCCAATTTCATCAGCAATTTGAAGCGCTTGTCGTCGACAATCGGTGCCCACGCAAGGCTTGCAAAAAGCCACACTCTGCGCAGCTTTACACCAAAGCTTGGGCCAAAGCCAACCCGTAGGACCGATTAGGGGTATGCAGATGCAACCGTCGGGCCAGAGTAGTTAACTGCGGTCCGGGGCGAGCGGTTCCTGCTCGGCGCGGTTCCCTGGCGGGCTTTTGCCGGGAAACCACGTCTTTTCGGTCTCGCGCACGGCCGGCCCCGTGCACTTGCCCATGGAACCGCAGATGCCTCCTAGGACGGCGTCCTGCGATCGCGAAAACCCGGCCCGCTATGCTTCCCCCGCCGGAGGGCCAAGCGCGGTCAGAACCGGGCAGGAGCCGTGCGGGAAGCCGTGGCTTACTGGACGTCGAGCGGGGCAGTGCCGGTGGCTTGGCCGCTGGCATCGGTGGTGATCTTGTCGACGCGCGCTTCGGCCTGGCGCAGCAATTCCTCGCAGCGGCGCTTCAGCGCCTCGCCGCGCTCATAGATCGTCACGGATTCTTCGAGCGGCACCTTGCCGTCTTCGAGGCGCTTCACGATCGTCTCGAGTTCCTCGATCGCACGCTCGAAGGTGAGCCTGGAGACGTCGACTTGAATATTTTCGGCCATATCCGTTTCCGATTGCCCGATTCGCTCACCTGGCAGTGAAGGCGGGTTTTGCGGGCTTAATGTGGCGGGCGTCGTCAGGCGCCCATCAAGGCGCCGACATGCGCCGTAACAGATTCTTTCAGTCCTTGCAGGTCATAGCCGCCCTCGAGCACCGAAACAACGCGGCCCCCCGCGGTCTTGTCGGCGAGATCCATCAGCTTGCGCGTCACCCAGGCATAGTCCTCCGCGCGCAAGTTCAGCGAAGCCAGGGGGTCGCGGTAGTGCGCGTCGAAGCCCGCGGAAATGACGACGAGCTCGGGGCTGAATCTCTCGAGTTGCGGCAGGATCAGATTCTCGAACGCGGAGCGGAATTCCGGCCCGCCGTCCTCGGAGGCGAGCGGCGCGTTGACGATGGTGTCGTGGTCGCCGCGCTCGCTCTTGGCGCCGGTGCCCGGAAACAGCGGCATCTGGTGCGTCGAGCAGTACATCACGGTCGGGTCCGACCAGAAGATGTCCTGCGTGCCGTTGCCGTGATGCACGTCGAAATCGACGATGGCCGCGCGCTTGATGCCGTATTTGCGCTGGGCATGGCGCGCGGCGATCGCGACATTGTCGAAGAAGCAGAAGCCCATCGGCTTGCCGATCTCGGCGTGATGGCCGGGCGGGCGCACCGCGACGAAGGCGTTGCGATGCTCGCCAGTCATCACCGCTTCGGTCGCTGCGACCGCGCCGCCGACGCCGCGCATCACCGCTTCCCACGTGCCCGGCGACATCGACGTGTCGCCGTCGATATAGACCTGTCCGCTGGTCGGCGCGATGTGGCGCAGCTCGGTGACGTAATCCTCGTTGTGGCACAGCGTGACGAGATCGAGATCGCCCTCCGGCGCCTGGTCGCGCACCAGAAACTGGAAGCGCTCCTTTGACAGGGCTTCTTCCACCGCGCGCAGACGATCCGGCCTCTCAGGGTGTCCCGGCGGCGTGACATGGTCGAGGCAGGCCTTGTGGGAAAGGAGAAGCGTGCTCATCAGGTCGGCCTCACAGGAAACGGGCTTTTGGCGTCGTTGGCGCATCCGGCGCCAAAACGCAATGCAAAACCCAATCTAGGCGTTTGGACGGCAATGGCAAAGGGTCGGCCCGCGTCGGCCCGTTTGATCCGGATCAATTCACGCGCAGGATGCGGGTCGGCGGCAGCGGACCGATCGGCCCGTGCGCCCGGAAGAACGCGAACAGCGCGTCCGCGTCGTAGCCGCCATATTGCGGAGCCGTGCCCTGTTTGGCGACGGTAAAACCGTCGCCGCCGACGGCGAGGTAATCGTTGAGGGTGACGCGGTAGCCGCTTCCGGGTTCGATCGGCCTGCCGTTGAGCGTCATCGTCTCGGGGGTCACGCGCTCGCCGAATGGCTTTGCCGCATCCCAGGCATAGCTGAATCCGTTTGACACCTGCAGGATCCGCGGTCGCTTCGGATCGAGCCATTGCTGTTCCAGCATGTCCTTCAACTGGTTGCCCGTCATCGTCATCGTGACCAGGCGATTGCGGAACGGCTGGCTGGCGAAGACATCGCCGAAGGTGATCGCGCCGTTCTCCTTCGGAACGATGTCCGTGCGGATGCCGCCGGGATTGGTGAGTGCGATGACGGCGGCGCCGTCCTTGGCGTCGCGGGTTGCGAACAATTGCGCATCCGCGATGACGTCGCCGAGCGCGCTTTCGCCGGCATCGTTCGGAATGCGCGACAGCGTCTGCGTGACCGATCCGGCCGGCCGGTTGGCGATTGGCGCCGACAGCCTGTCGTAGGCCTCGATCAACGCGGTCTGGTCGGGGTCCTTTGCAAGCGAGGCCGTGGCGACGATGACGTTCTCGGCGCTGGCGCCGACGATGTCGCGGCTTGCCGGGTCGAGCTTGAGATCGATCGCGGTGACCAGCGTGCCGTATTTGTCGCCGCTGGTGACGAGCCGTCCGTCGATGTCGCAGACATAGGCGCGATGGGTATGACCGCTGACGACGACGTCGACGGCACGGTCGAATTTTTTGACGATGTCGACGATCGGGCCCGTGATCTCGGGACATTCATTGTAGTCGCCGGCGGGCTCGCCGCCCTGGTGGATCAGCACCACGATCGCCTCGACCCCGCGCGCCTTCAGCTGCGGCACCAGTGCGTTCACCGTCTCGGCCTCGTCGCGGAATTCGAGGCCGGCAATGCCCGCCGGAGAGACGATGCCGGCGGTCTCCTTCAACGTCAGCCCGATGAAGCCGACGGGGATGCCGTCGAACTCCCTGATCTCGAAGGGCGGCAGCACGCTCTTGCCCGTCGTGGTCTCCACGGTGGATGCGGCGAGATAGTGGAATTTGGCGCCCGTGAACGGATGCGGTCCCTGACAGCCGTCGACCGGATGGCAGCCGCCGTTCTGCATCCTGAGCAGCTCGGTCTTCCCCTCGTCGAATTCGTGATTGCCGACCGAGCTGATCGCAAGCCCCATCATCGAGAGCGACTCGATCGAAGGCTCGTCGTGAAACATCGCCGACAAGAACGGACTCGCGCCGATCAGGTCGCCGGCGGCGACGAAGATCGTGTTCTTGTGTCCTTCGCGCAGCTGCTTGACCAGCGTTGCCATGTATTCGGCACCGCCGGCCGCGACCATCACCTTCTTGGCTTTATCCTCGGGATCTCCGATGCGGATGCCACTCGGCGGCGGGCGCAGATTGCCGTGGAAATCGTTGATCGCGAGGATGCGCAGCTCGACCGGCGCGACGGTCTGCGCCGGGGCGGGGAGGGCGGTGATGACTGTGAGCGCGAGCGCGGAGATGATGGCGGAGTATCGCATGGGACAAGATTAGTCGTTCCGCGCGAAGATTTCACGAAGCATTCCGCAGGGCCGGAACATGGAGGCGGCCGCCGCGGCGCGCCGCAACAATTGGCTACAATGTTTCATTTGAAAAACCGGTGGTTGTGGTGAACGATCTCACGCGCTTCCATTTGGCCGATTGCTCGATTGATGATTGCCGCAACCAGCGTCGACGAATCCTCGCTGCACTACCGCGGCTGGCGCGTCGTTCTGGCCTGCTTCCTGATGGCCTTCTTCATGTTCGGCTTCGGCCTTTACGGTCAGGGCGTGTATCTTGCCGAGTTGCAGCGCGCGCATGGCTGGCCGGGCACGCTGATTTCCGCGGCAAGCACGTTCTCGTTCCTCCTCACTTCCGTGCTCGTCATCTTTACCGACGATCTGCTCGCCCGCATCGGGTTGCGATCGCTGATCCTGTGCGGGCTGGTGGCGCTCGGAGCCTCGACGGTGCTGCTGGCGCTGATGCAGACGCCCTGGCAGCTCTATCTCGCCTATGGCCTGATGTCGGTCGGCTGGACCGGCATGGGCACCGTGGTGATCGCGACCGTGCTGAATTCCTGGTTCGAGCGGCGGCGCGGGCTCGCGCTCAGTCTCGCCTTCAACGGCGCGACCTGCGGAGGCATTATTCTCGTCCCGCTGCTCTTGTCGCTGAGCGGCAGCATCGGATTCCGTTCGGCCATGCTGGCGGCCACGCTCGCGATGATGGTGCTGGTGCTGCCGGTGGTGGTGACGTTCATAGGCTGGCCCGCCGGGATGTCGCTCGCATCAGGCGGAGGTCCTGCCGGTGGCGGCGCGGCCGCGCCAGGCCCTTCCCGCAAGACGTTGCTCGCCAACGCAGCGTTCTGGACCATGGTATTGCCGATCGCGATCGCGCTGTTGGCGCAGATGGGCTTCATCGTCCACCAGGTGACGTTTCTGGAGCCGCTGATCGGCCGCTCGGCCGCAGGGCTCGCGGTCACCGTCATGGCGGCGATGGCGGTGGTCGGCCGCCTGTCGCTCGGCCTGTTCGTCGACCGCCTCGATCCGCGTCTCGCCTGCGCGGCCTCGATGACGAGCCAGGCCGCGGCGCTGTTCGTTCTCCTGCAGAGCACGGATCCGACGGTGCTGCTGGTGTGCTGCGCCGTCTACGGCTTCTCGATCGGCAACATGATCACGTTCCCGCCCTTGATCATCCAGCGCGAGATCGGCGCCAGCGCCTTCGCCGCCGCCATGGGACTGGGCACGTCGATCGGCGGCGTCGTCAGCGCCTTCGGCCCCGGCATCGTCGGGCTGGTGCGGAGTCTCACCGGCAACTACACGACGGCGTTTGCGATGTGCGTCGTGCTGGATCTCGTCGCGGCGGGCGTGGTGCTGTGGCGGCCGGGGGGAAAGGCCAAGCTCGCAGCCTCGTAGCCGTGGGTGGATTAGCGAAGCGTAATCCACCTCTTCTGTTTCCAATCAGTCGGAAACGGTGGGTTACGCCTACGGCTAACCCACCTACGCATCGACGCTCGCGGTAAGCAGCCTAGCCCAGCAACACCGCATCCGCCGCGGCGACCGACTCTGCGCTTTCGGTCACCGTGCGCTCGAGCGCGGGCGCCTGCACCGTGATGTTCTCGGCGAAGAAGCGTGCGAGGGAGACGTAGCGCGCGGCGTCCGTGTTGCCGCCTGCCTTGGCGGCGAGTGCCTCCGAGGCGAGCAGGCAGCCGCCGAGCGTGGCGCCGAACTGCTGTAGATAGGGCGTTGCACCTGCAAGCGCGTCGTTCGGTGCGGACGCAATGCGTTCCAGGAGCCATTTGCTGCTACGCGTGAGCGCCTCGAGTGCCTCGCGCAGCTTCGCGCCCGTGGTGCCGAAAGCGGGATCGTTGGAGGCTTCGACCTGCTTGACCGTTGCGGAGAGTTCCTCGAGCAGCGCCCACACCGATGCGCCGCCATTGGCCGCGAGCTTGCGCGTGACGAGGTCGATCGCCTGGATACCGTTGGTGCCCTCGTAGATCGCGGTGATGCGGGCATCGCGGTAGTGCTGGGCCGCGCCAGTCTCCTCGATGAAGCCCATGCCGCCATGGATCTGCACGCCGAGATAGGCGACCTCGTTGCCGATATCGGTGGAATAGCCCTTGGCCATCGGCGTCAGCAGCGCCGCGCGCGCGGCTGCATCAGCGCGAACCTTGGGATCCCTGGCGCGCGTCGAGACGTCGATCGCGACCGCCGTCGCATAGCAGATGGTGCGCGCGGCGGCTGTCTGCGCCCGCATCCGCATCAGCATGCGCTTGACGTCGGGATGGACGAAGATCGCGTCCGAGCCGTCGCTCTTGCTGCCGACGGCGCGGCCCTGCTTGCGCTCCTGGGCGTACGACAAGGCCTGCTGATAGGCGCGGTCGGCGACGCCGACGCCCTCCAGGCCGACGCCGAGGCGGGCCTGGTTCATCATCGTGAACATGCAGCGCATGCCCTGGTTCTCTTCGCCGATCAAAAAGCCGATCGCGCCGCCATGATCGCCCATGGTCATGGTGCAGGTCGGCGAGGCATGCATGCCGAGCTTGTGCTCGACGCCGCTCGCGAAGATATCGTTGCGCTGCCCCAGCGAGCCGTCTTCATTCACCATGAACTTCGGCACCAGGAACAGCGAGATCCCCTTGGTGCCGGCGGGGGCGTCGGGCAGGCGTGCCAGCACGAAATGCACGATGTTGTCGGTCATGTCGTGCTCGCCATAGGTGATGAAGATCTTCGTCCCCTTGATGCGATAGGTGCCGTCGGCCTGCTTCTCGGCGCGGGTGCGCAGCGCGCCGACGTCGGAGCCGGCCTGCGGCTCGGTGAGCTGCATGGTGCCGGTCCATTCGCCGGAGACGAGCTTCTCGAGATAGATCTTCTTCAGCTCGTCGTTGCCATGCGCTTCCAGCGCTTCGATCGCCGAGGCCGTCAGCAGCGGGCAGAGGCCGAAGGCGACGTTGGCCGCGCTCCAGATCTCGGTGCAGGCGGCGTTGATCGCGAGCGGCAGGCCCTGGCCGCCGAAATCTTCGGGGCCGGACACCGCGTTCCAGCCGCCTTCGGTCCAGCGCTTGTAGGCGTCCGGCCAGCCCGGCGCGGTCGTGACCTTGCCGTCGTCAAGCTTGATGCCGTGCTCGTCGCCGACCTTGTTGAGCGGCGCCAGCACGTCGGATGCGAACTTGCCGGCTTCCTCCAGCACGGCCGCGGCGATGTCCGCGTCGAAATCGCCGTAATGACCGGCCTCCACGGCGGCCTTGAGGCCAGCGCCGTGGTTGAGCGACAGCAGCATGTCAGAGATCGGCGCGCGGTAGGTCATGGCTCACTCCCGTGGACAAATATTGGCGCCGTATTCCCACGAAACGAAGGCGGTCTCAATGGCCGGGAGATGAGGATGGCGCCGGCCTGGAGCGGAGCAGCCGGCTATATATAGAGTGAGGAGGGGCGGGTCGGTGGACCCCTATGGTATTTTGCCCCCTCAGGCAGTTGAAATGCCGCGCCGCTCCCTATAGACCGGCATCGACCTGACGGGAATCCGCGGTAGCCCGATCTTCCGCCGGTCCGTCGGTCACCTGTTGGGGCGTAGCCAAGCGGTAAGGCAGCGGATTTTGATTCCGCCATTCGGAGGTTCGATCCCTCCCGCCCCAGCCAGCTCGCCCGCCCAGCCTGAAATCACTCACGAAACCGGCCCGGCTGGGGAGCTGCTGCACAGCTCTGCGACACACTGCTGCACAGGGGCAAGGGCGTGGCAGGCACGACGGTACTGGCCCGTAGATAACGTTGTGTGTGGCTCGATTTTCGAGCTGGATGTTACCACCTCAACCGGCAAGAACGCTGCAGTTCGGGCTTCGACGGCAGCTTTCTGTGCCAGAAGGAAGTGCTTGAGAGCGGGAATCGTCGCTCACTGCTTGATCTGCGTTGTCTCTGCATTTTCCCGAGTGCGGTGGGCCTCAAGAGTTCGCCCCGCATTGTGCTTGGACGCGCTGTGTTCATTTTTCGCGAGGGGCAGGCTGACTTCAAAGATCGACCCTTCGGGGCCGGATCGAGCAAGAACCAGTTTGCCGCCCGCCCTTTCGAGGAGCGTTCGGCAGACCGCGAGGCCCAGACCCATGCCGTTTGGCCTCGTGGTGAAGAACGGTTCGAATATTCGCTCTTGATCCGCGGGAGCAACACCGGGTCCTGTATCTTGGACGATCAGGAGCGCAGAGCCGCGCTCGGACCGTGAGGACAATGTCAATTCCCGCCTGCCCGATGCAGGGCTCATTGCCTCGATCGCGTTTTTCACCAGGTTGAGAATGACCTGCTGAACCTGCGTGGGGTCAGCGTGCACATAGTGCCCCGGTGTGAAAAAATTCGCCGCGACCTGAATTTTGTGAAGCTGCAGCTCGTGCTCGAGGAGGCGCAATACTTGCAGCGCAACGGTTTCCACGTGGATGGCCGTCGTAACGGTCACTGAGCCCTTGAACAGTTCTCGGACGCTTGAGATCGTTGCATTGACCCGGAGGCTTGCCGTCTCGATGTCCTGCAGAATGACATCGACGTTGGCCACGTCGGGAGGCTCCATACCAAGCTGCAGGCGCGCGGCCTCGACGTTTAGCGGAATCGACGCCAAAGGCGATCTGATCTCATGGGCGATCGCCGCGGTGGCCGCGTCGATGCTCATGAGCCGGTTGCCCCTTTCTCGTCGCAGCATCGTCAACGCGCTGGCGAGGCGCGAGTAGAGCAATGCCGTTTCCGTCAGAAGCACGCTCAACAGCAGTGAGCTCGCGACGAGTGCGAAGCCACGCGCGGCATACCAACCGAGGGAGAAGCGGACCGAGCTCGCGACCGCCGCGACCAGGAAATTCGGAATCCAGGCCAACAAGGTCACCATCAACCAGAGGTCGAGAATGGTGCGCCGGCGGACAAACAGTACGGCGAGCGTAATCGCGCCGAGCAGGCACAGCGCAACGTTGATCTGGTTGCCGAGCCGCGTCTGTTGCGTGATGCTGCCCGTGTAAAATGGCGGCAGCAGTGCGACGTTTGCCGTCACCAGCCAGGCCAGCACAGCAATCGCCGCCACCACGCCGCAGATCGTCATCGCGAGGCTTTTCGCCGGCGCAATTCGAGAGGCCGGCTTTTCGTCCTTCAGGAAGGCGTAGGCCATGATGCAGAGAGGAAAAGTCGTGTGCCAGAGCACGAAGAACCAGGCGGGGCTGTTATTGCCGTCGCCGATCACGCCGGCGGGCCCGTAGCCTCCGGGGAAGGTCAGCGTCTGCAGAAAGGCCATGGCGCCGCTGAAGATGTAGGCGCTGCCCACGGCAAGCAGCGCCCTGTGGGGCTGAATCGCGTATTGTGCAAATAGAAGGATCGCCGTGAGCAGGTCGACCAGGCTCAGAACCGTCTGGAGTACCGGCACGAACACGTCGATCCGTGTGAGCTGAAGGTGGGCGAACGGAGCAACCAGCACGGCGATCACGAGCAGGATGATCGCAGCAGCCGAAGCTGCGACCTGCTGCTGGCGCGTCGGAGGCATCGACGAGATCACGAGCGGGAAGTCGTGAGGAGAATCTACCGGCATGGAGGAAGCCCAATGACATTAACCGGTCGGCCTCCGCCAGTGAGAACGAGTTGAGCGTAAGCGTCAAGTGGACGGTCCCCTAAAGGAACGTCACAACGCGATTTCATGCCAAAGGAATGAGTTGCTCATGCAGTGACGCATGGGCAGGCCGGTCGGATCGGCGCTGCGTTGTGGACCAGGTTTGATCCCATCAGCTCAGCTTCAGCACCAAGTGAATCGCCTGGGGGTCTGGCGTGGCCGCGGCTTTGAACCCGAACTTCTCGAAGACGCGCCGCATGGCGCTGTTCTCCGGCAACACCTCTGCTGTCAGCTCCTTGAGCCCGGCTTTGCGAGCGAGTGCGGTGAGGTGACGCGCCAGCAGGGCGCCGACGCCGCGGCCCTGCCAGGCATCGATGACGACGAACGCCATCTCCGCCCTCCCGGGCTCGAAGACGACGTAACGGCCGCCTCCTATGATCATTGTACGGCCGGCCTGCTCGACCTCGGCCACCAGCGCGACGTGATTGCTGAAGTCGATATTCATGAAGAACGCGCGCTCCTTGTCGGAGAAATGGCGTTTGGTGACGAAAAATCGCCGCTGCAACGATTGCGCGCTGGTCTGGTCCAGTGCACCAAGCATGTCGGCCTCGTCGTCCGGCTGAAGTGCCCGGATTTCAACCCGGCTGCCGTCCCGCAGGTGCTCGCATACGTTGTAGGTGGCGACGTCCGACATGCGGGCTCTCGTCTCAGCGGGCCGGACAGCGTACTGCCGGGGATGCCGCTCATGAGACGCAGGGGCGGCCGCACTCCGCTTGATCTGGATCAAGCCGGCCGAAAGACACCACGGGCTAGCCTTCCGCTGCATGCGCGGCCATCGCTGAGGGGCACCCGTGAAGACACTTCGGCAGCTATTCACCGGAGACGACGTGATCCAGTTGGTGATCCGGCTCGGCTTGCTCGGGCTGTTGATCTTCTGGACGTTCTACCTGATCCGCCCGTTCGTGACGATTCTGGTCTGGGCCCTCGTGCTCGCGGTCGCACTCAATCCGGCCTTCGTGCTGCTCGCCAAGCTCCTGGGCGACCGCCCGAAGCTCGCGGCGACCATTCTCACGGCGGCCAGTTTCGCCGTCGTCATCGGGCCGGCGGCTTGGCTCGGCCTCGGTGCGGCGGACGGAATCAAGGATTTTGCAGCTCAATTGGCGGTCGGCGAACTGGCGGTTCCGTCGCCGCCCGATGCGATCAAGAGCTGGCCCCTGATCGGGACGCAGTTTTACGAGCTCTGGGATCAGGCCTCGACCAATCTGCGGCCGCTTCTGCAAATGATCGCGCCGTATCTCAAGCCCTTCGCCGGCACGCTGCTTGGTCTTGCAGGCGATGCCGGCGTAGGCACGATCAAGTTTCTGGTCTCGGTCGCGGTCGCCGGATTCATCTTCCCGTATGGGGCGCAACTGGTCGCGGCAGGCAGGGGCTTTCTGTCGCGGATCGTCCCCGAGCAGAGCGAGCACTTTCTGGATCTGGCAGGCGCGACCATTCGTGCAGTCGCCCAAGGCGTGATCGGTATAGCCGTCATCCAGGCGCTGCTGGCTGGTATCGGCTTCAAGTTGGCGGGCATCCCGATCGCGGGCCTGTTGGCGCTCCTGGTGCTCCTTCTCTCGATCGTCCAGATCGGCGCCGCCCTCGTCATGCTCCCCGTCCTCGTCTGGATCTGGTCCGACAAGGACGTCACCACCGCCGTATTGCTGACGTTGTTCCTCGGCGCAGTCAGCATTCTCGACAACATATTGAAGCCGATGGTGATGGGGCGCGGCTTGACGACGCCGACGCTCATCATCCTCATCGGCGTCATCGGCGTCATCGGCGGCACCCTGGGCCACGGGATCATCGGTCTTTTCATCGGACCGATCATCCTGTCGGTGGCCTGGGAACTTGCCGTGGCCTGGATCGGGACCGACCGCACCAGCCCGGCGCGGCATGCAGTCCCCGAACGTTGACCTAAATCAACGTCGGCCGTCTCCGAGCGCCTTGGATCAAGGCGCGCGGTGATGAGGTCCGAAAATGCCGATGGAAATCCCTAGCCTGCCCGGCGGCCCGCTGTCCGGGGTCGTTGCCTCCGCTGTCGACTACATGGTCGATGCAGGCCAGCGCAGCGTGCTGTTTCTCGACATCATGCGCCAGCGCGGCGACCAGTACCGCGAGCACGTCGCGCAGACCGCGCCGCATGTGCTGCAATATGCTGCCGAATTAATCATGGACGGCCGCAAGCTCGACGAGCCGGTCAACTACGCGCTGGTACGCATCATCCCGCCGGACGGGGTGGAACTCGATCTTGAGCGGCGGCCGTTCATCGTGGTCGACCCGCGCGCCGGCCACGGCCCGGGCATCGGCGGCTTCAAGGCGGACAGCGAAATCGGCGTCGCGATGAAGGCCGGGCATCCCTGTTACTTCGTGGGCTTCCTGCCGGAGCCGATGCCGGGACAGACCATCGAGCGGATCGCGCGAGCTGAAGCGCTGTTCGTCGAGAAAGTCATCAGCCTGCATCCGCAGGCCGATGGCAAGCCGTGCGTGATCGGCAATTGCCAGGCCGGCTGGGCCGTCATGATCCTGGCGTCGCTACGGCCGGAATTGTTCGGTCCGCTGATTATTGCCGGGGCTCCGCTCGCTTACTGGGCTGGGGTGCATGGAAAATACCCGATGCGCTATGCAGGCGGCTTGCTTGGTGGAAGCTGGTTGACCGCGCTGACCAGCGATCTCGGCGCCGGCAAGTTCGACGGCGCTTGGCTGGTGCAGAACTTCGAAAGCCAAAATCCCTCGAATACGCTCTGGACCAAGCAATACAACGTCTATTCCAAGGTCGACACCGAAGCCGACCGCTATCTGGAGTTCGAACGCTGGTGGGGCGGGCACGTCAATCTCAACGCCGAGGAGATCCAGTTCATCGTCGACGAGCTGTTCGTCGGCAACAATCTCGCGGCGGGCAAGATCGAGATGTCCGACGGCCGCAAGGTGGATCTGCGCAACATCAGGTCGCCGATCCTGGTGTTCTGCTCCAAGGGCGACAACGTCACGCCGCCGCAGCAAGCGCTGCACTGGATCCTCGATTGCTATGCCGACGTCGATGAGATCAGGGCTTACGGGCAGACCATCGTCTACACGGTTCACGAGAGCATCGGGCACCTCGGCATTTTCGTCTCCGGCGGCGTCGCCAAGAAGGAGCATGCCGAATTCTCCAGCAATATCGACCTGATCGACGTGCTGCCGCCGGGGCTCTACGAGGCGACGTTCGAAGCCAAGGGCGAGGAGACCACGAGTTCAGATCTCGTCGTCGGCCAATGGGTCATGCGATGCGAGGCGCGCACGCTCGACGATATCCGCGCCATGGGTGGCAATTCGCCCGAGGACGAGCGCCGCTTCGCGGCTGCCAAGCGCGTTTCGGAACTCAATCTTGCTGCCTACCAGAAATTCGTCCAGCCCTGGGTCAAGAGCATGGCGACGCCGCAGTTGGCCGAAGCGATGCGCAATCTGCATCCGCTGCGGCTCCAATATGAAGCGCTGAGCAGCCAGAACCCCTGGATGGCCATGGTGAAGTCCGCGGCAGAGGGGATCGAGGAGAACCGCAAGCCGGTCGCGAAGGACAATCCGTTCCTGGCGTTCCAGGAACAGATGTCCAAGCAGATCGTGCACGTGCTGGACAGCTGGCGCGACTCGCAGGAGGCGCTCAGCGAAGCGATCTTCCTCAACGTCTACGGTTCGCCAGTCTTGCAGGCAGCCGTCGGGATCGATCCGAAGTCGGAGCCGTCGCGCCGGCGGGAGATGTCGCCCGAGCACCGGGCCATGCTCGAACAGCGGATCGCCGAATTGAAGGCAAAGATCGGTGAGGGTGGACTCCGCGAAGCGGCCTTGCGTGCGCTGCTTTACGTGGGCTCGGCGCGAGGCATGGTCGACGAGCGGAGCATCGAGGCCCTGCGCCAGGCTCGCCGCGAACATGGCGGCCCGCGTGTGACGCTCGCCGAGTTCAAGACGCTGGTGCGCGAGCAGTTCTTCATGCT
Organism: Bradyrhizobium sp. NDS-1; assembly: GCF_032918005.1. Classification (NCBI taxonomy): domain Bacteria; kingdom Pseudomonadati; phylum Pseudomonadota; class Alphaproteobacteria; order Hyphomicrobiales; family Nitrobacteraceae; genus Bradyrhizobium; species Bradyrhizobium sp. NDS-1. Next base: position 6,051,356 of record NZ_CP136628.1, on the reverse strand, counting down.
GCTGCTGGATAGGGACGCAACGCTGGCCGCGATTCCCAAGCTGCTGCCCGACGACTCGAATCAAAGGCGCGCAGCCTTCGCCGCCATCCGCGAGGTGCTGTCGGCCAGCGAGGCGATTTCCGGCGAACGCGCAGACCGCCTGAAGCGCATTGCCGATCTGTTCGGCGTGGATTCGGGAGAGGAGGCAACGTCGAACGTTGCCCCTTTCGACCCCAAGGCGAGGGCGTCCTGACGCACATCGGAAGGATGGAGGGCGACATCATGTCAGCCGATACGAGACCCGCACAGTCTCCTAGTAAATATGATCGGCTGATCGCGGCAGCCAGAGCGGCGTCGCCCGCCCCGACCATCGTGGTGCATCCATGCGACGAGACCTCGCTCCGCGGCGCCGTCGAGAGCGCCCAGGCCGGGATCATCGAGCCGGTGCTGGTCGGGCCCGCTAGCAAGATCAGGGAGACGGCCGCGAGGTTCAGCGTCGATATCTCCGGATACGAGATCGTCGATGCCGCGCACAGCGACGACGCGGCAGCGAAGGGCGTCGAACTCATTCATGCCGCCAGAGGCGAATTGCTGATGAAAGGCAGCCTGCACACCGACGAGTTGATGCGCGCAGTCACGGCGAAGGTCGGGGGCCTGCGCACCGACCGGCGCATCAGCCACGTGTTCGTCATGGACGTGCCAGCCTATGCCGAGACCATCTTTGTGACGGACGCGGCCATCAACATCTTCCCGGATCTCGATGCCAAGCGCGATATCATCCAGAATGCAATCGACCTCTACACGCAGACCGGCTTCGGCAAGCTGCCTCGGGTTGCCATCCTCTCCGCCGTCGAGACCGTAACTTCCAAGATCCCGTCGACCATCGAGGCTGCAGCGCTCTGCAAGATGGCTGATCGCGGCCAGATTACCGGCGGACTGCTGGACGGTCCGCTGGCCTTCGACAATGCGATCGATCCGGAGGCGGCGCGCATCAAGGGCATCAAGTCGGACGTTGCGGGGAGGGCTCAGATCCTGGTCGTTCCCGATCTCGAGGCCGGCAACATGCTGGCGAAGAACCTCGCCTATTTTGCCAAGGCGGATGGTGCGGGTGTCGTGCTCGGCGCTCGGGTGCCGGTCGTCCTGACCTCGCGGGCCGACTCACCACGTGCGCGAATGGCCTCCTGCGCGGTCGCCGCGCTTTACGCGAACGCCAGACGACTGAAAACGCCAACGATTGCCGCGTGATCGCCATGGATACGATCCTTGTCGTGAACGCCGGCTCATCGAGTGTGAAGTTCCAGGTCTATTCGGTCGAGGGCGAGGGCACCCTTCGCCGCCAGATCAAAGGCCAGATGGATGGCATCGGCACGCGGCCGCGCCTGCGGGCCAGTGACATCAGCGGCGCTTCATTGGCAGATCGTGCCTATCCGATCGAGGCGGTCGCAGATGTTCCGGCCGCGATGGAGGTTGCGGGCGACTGGCTGCGGAACGAGGTGCAGATCACCCCGCTTGCCGTCGGGCACCGCGTGGTGCACGGCGGCCCGGAGTTCGACCGGCCGGTATTGATCGATCATGGCGTGGTGGCACGTCTGGAGCGCCTGGTCACGCTGGCACCGCTGCATCAGCCGCACAATCTGGCTCCAGTCCGCTCGATCCTCGTCAACTTTCCGAAGCTGCCCCAGGTCGCCTGCTTCGATACGGCGTTTCATCGCACGCATAGTGCGGTCGCGGACCATTACGCGATCCCGCATCAGCTTCATTCGGAAGGCGTGCGGCGGTACGGCTTCCACGGGCTTTCCTACGAATATGTCTCGAAAACGCTGCCCCAGATTGCCCCTGAAATCGCGAACAGGCGGGTCATTGTCGCTCATCTCGGCAGCGGCGCGTCGATGTGCGCCATCAAGGGCGGACGGAGTGTCGAAAGCACCATGGGATTCACCGCGCTGGATGGGCTTCCGATGGGCACACGGCCCGGCCAGCTCGATCCCGGCGTCGTGCTTTACCTGATGTCGGAGAAGGGGCTGTCCGCCGCAAAGGTCCAGGATTTTCTCTATCGCGATTGCGGGTTGAAAGGCTTGTCCGGCATCAGCAACGACATGCGGGAGCTCGAAGCCAGCGACAGCTTCAACGCAAAACTGGCGATCGATTGTTTTGTCTATCGGATCGGGCTCAACGCCGGCATGCTCGCCGCCGCCCTGCAGGGTTTGGATGCCTTCGTTTTCACCGCCGGCATTGGCGAGAACTCCGCCGGCATCCGCGCGCGCGTTGCCGAGCACCTGGGCTGGTTCGGCGTCGCGCTGGATGCAAGCGAGAATGCGCGTCACGCCCGACTGATATCGCGTCCCGACAGCGCCATTCCCGTCTACGTCGTGCCGACGGACGAGGAATTGATGATTGCGCAGCACACGCTGGCGCTCCTGATGAACGGCAAATCGCACGATTCCAGAACCAAGAGGGTGTCATGATTCCCGTTTTCCCGGACAGCAAGGTTGCCCTCAAGGGCAAGAAGGGCCTCGTCGTCGGTATCGCCAATGATCAGTCGATTGCGTGGGGATGCGCCAGGGCGTTCCGCGCTCTCGGCGCCGAGGTCGCGGTGACTTATCTGAACGATCGGGCCAAAAAGCACGTCGAGCCCTTGGCGCAGGCGCTGGAGGCTCCGATCTTCATGCCGATGGACGTGATGGTCGAGGGGCAGACTGAGGCGGTATTCGAGCGCATCGAGAAGGAATGGGGGCAACTCGATTTCCTGCTGCACTCGATCGCCTTCTCGCCGAAGGAAGCATTGCACGGCCGTGTCGTCGACGTCGGCCGCGATGGCTTCCTCAAGACAATGGACGTCTCATGTTGGTCGTTCATGCGGATGGCACATCTGGCCGAGCCACTCATGAAGAATGGCGGAACGATGTTCACCATGACCTATTACGGCAGCCAGATGGTCGTGAAGAACTACAACGTGATGGGCGTGGCCAAAGCGGCTCTTGAAGCCGCCGTCCGCTACATCGCAGCCGAGCTTGGTCCGAAGGGCATCCGTGTCCACGCGATCTCCCCCGGGCCGCTCGCCACGCGTGCCGCGTCGGGAATCCCGGAGTTCGACGATCTGATGGACAAAGCACAATCCACCGCGCCGACCCGCAGCCTCGTCAGCATCGAAGATGTCGGCAATGCCACGGCGTTCCTCGCACTCGACGGCGCCAAGCTGATCACCGGCGGCGTGCTCTACATCGACGGCGGCTATCACATCATCGATTGAGGCGCGAGGTTGTTGCTGTCGCGTCCGGCAGTCGCGCGGATGAGGGGCTGATGATGCCACCTATGCCGGTGTTTTGCCCGACGGGGCAACCGTCCTTCAGGCTGACATGTCGCTGACCGAAAAACGTAATGACTTCAAGCCCCATCCTACTGTGCATGGGGTTGTTTTCGCCTTTTTTGCTCAGCGATAGTGCAGGGCGATCAGCTCGGCGACGCAAGCGGGCTTCTTGCCGCCCTCGATCTCGATCACGAGATGGTAGTTCACACGCAAGCCGTCCGGCGGCACGTCCTCGGTCTCCGCCACGGTGACGCGGCCACGCAGCTTTGACCCTGCCGGCACCGGCGCGAGATATCTGATCCGGTCAGCACCGTAGTTGAGCGTGTTGCGTAGCCCCTTCAGACCGATGACCGAGCGGATGAACAGCGGCGCGAGTGCCAGCGAGAGGAGGCCGTGGGCGATGGTCTTTCCGCCGGGCATCTCCTTGGCCGCGCGCTCCTGGTCGACGTGGATCCACTGTTCGTCGCAGGTCGCTTGCGCGAACTGGTTGATCCGGTCCTGTGTCACCTCAACCCAGTCGCTGGCTCCGATCTCGGTGCCGACGGCCGATTTGATCTCGTTGAAGTCGCCGAATATCCGCATGATCGTGGCCTCGTCAGATCTTCATTTCTGCAACGTTGTCGGGTACGACGAGCTCGGCCTCCGTTACCGCGAGGACCTCGCCGACGCTGACGCCGGGCGCGGTCTCCAGCAGGGTGGCCCTGCCCTCGGGGAAACCGATCACGGCCATGTCGGTCACGACCAGGTCGACCTGCCGCGCTGACGTCAGGGGCAAATTGCATTGCTTGACGATCTTCGATTTGCCCTTGGCGGCGTGCTGCATGGCGACGATCACCCGCTTGGCGCCGCTGACGAGGTCCATCGCGCCGCCCATGCCCGGCACCATCTTGCCGGGAATCATCCAATTGGCGAGATGGCCGTGCGCGTCGACCTGAAGCCCGCCGAGCACGGTGACGTCGACATGGCCGCCGCGGATCAGACCGAACGACATCGCGCTGTCGAAGACCGAAGCCCCCGGCAGCGCGCTGATCGGGCGGCCGCCGGCATCGGTCAGTGTCGGATGCGCCATGCCTTGCTCGGGAATCGGACCGGTGCCGATGAGGCCGTTCTCCGACTGGAAGAACACTTTCAGATCGGCGGGCACGTAGTTCGCAACCAGCGTCGGAATGCCGATGCCCAGATTGACGAGGTCGCCGCTCTTCAGCTCCTTGGCGACGCGGCGGGCGATGACGATCTGCGGATCCATGATCTCACCCGTTCGCAATGAGGTAGTCGACGAGCGGCGCCGGCGTCACGACGTGGTCGGGCGCGATGACGCCGACGGGCACGATGTGCTCCGCCGTCACGATCACGGTATCGGCAGCCATCGCCATGATCGGGTTGAAGTTGCGCGACGTCAGCGCATAGGCGAGGTTGCCGAGGTAATCCGCAAGAAAGGCGTGTACCAGCGCGAACTGGGCCCGCAATGCGGTCTCGAGCAGGAACGGCTTGCCGTCGACCTCGATCTGACGCTTGCCTTCCGCGACAAGGGTGCCGACACCCGTCGGTGTCAGGACGCCGCCCAGGCCGCATCCGCCGGCGCGAATGCGTTCGACGAAGGTGCCTTGCGGCACGAGATCGACGGCGATCTGGTTCGCCAGCATCTGCTGCTGCGCTTTCGGATTGAGGCCGATATGGGTCGCGGTCAATCGGGAGACCAGCGAGGCCTCGAACAGCTTGCCGACACCTTTACCGGGCGTCGCTGCGTCGTTGGAAATCAGGGACAGGCCGGTCTTATGCTGCCGGACCATCTCGTCGAGCAGTCGCTCCGGCGTTCCGACGCCCATGAACCCGCCCACCATGACGGTCGCGCCCGATGGGATCATGGCAACGGCTTCTTCGATGGAGACGGCCTTCATGATTGAAACTCCGGTCGGGACGCGTCGAAGGCGGTGAGGGAATGTTGGTCGGCGGTCGCTCGGGTCCTTTGATCTGCGTCAACGCTCCGCATCATTCGTGAACGTGATACCGACGCTTTCCAGCGCTTCCCGCCAGAGCTTGCGCACGCCGGCGTGGCGCTTTTCGAGAGCCGCGCTCACGGCATCGCGCAAGGGCACCAGCTCGGGACCCTTCAGGAACAGGATTTGGCCTTGCAGCAGCCGGCCGCTCTCGAATTCGATGCGACGCAGCGCCATGACGAAGGGGTCGTCGGCCTTGGCGTTCACCGGCAACAGGGCCGCCGGCCGGATGCCGGCATGAACTGCGTGCGCGAGCGTCGCGAGGTGGATCGCGCCTGCAAGAGAACGGTCTGCAACGCCGTCGATCGGGGTGGGGAGCCAGGCGGTTTCCCAGGATGCGACCATATAGCCCAGGGCGAGATCCGGTACCCATGAGGTTGCGCGCATCAAGAGTGAGACGATCTCGGCCTCACGGTAGAACTGTGCGTTCAGCTCGGTCTGCCAGGCGGTGTCGAGCTTCATGGGCAGAGTGAATGCGAACTGGCGCGCCAGCGCCCCATGGCCCGACATCAGGAAGGCTGCGACGCGCGTCTGCTGGTTCGGCGGCACGCGGCCCTCGGAATCGAGCGGGCCGAAAAATTCACTCATGTCGCCGTCCTCTGAACGGGGATCGCGCGCAGATGATCGTAGCCGGCCGGGAACGGCGTAAGCGCGCCGCCCGGGTCTTCCGGGGCGATCCAGACTGCCTTGTTGCCCTGCCAGTTTCCGGCCAGCACGTTCTCGGCGAAGCGTGCCAGCAGGTCGGCAGTAAGCGCGCCCTTCTCGAGCGTAAACGCATGATACGCCTTCGGAATGATCACCAAGGCGCTGTCCGGAATTTCGACCCTGAGCGTTTCATGCAGAGGCCGCGGCGTCAGGAAGTCGAACTCGCCGTTGAGGATCATGGTCGGGACGGAGATCGACGAGAGCTGCGGCGTCAGTGGCTGGAAGTCGAGGAAAGATTCCATCAGGTTCTGAAGCGCGTAGACGTCGTTGACGAGCCAGCCCTGCCGCTTGACGCTGTCGAGCTTGTCCAGGAGCGGCGTCAACCATCGGTCGGACAGGTTCATGGGCAGCAGCAGATCCTGGAGATAGCCGGTGCCGCCGAGAATGAGGCCGGTGCGCAAGGCATTGCCGATCAGCAGCAATTGCGGTGAGAGTTCCGCAAAGCAGCTCATGGGCACCAGGCCGGACAGACGCTTGCCATGCGCGATGGCATAGCGCAGCGCGATCAGGCCGCCGAAGCTGATGCCACTGAGGAAGACCGGTCCGTCGCCCAGCTCGTCGATAAGGAGACGAAGTGCCGTAACCTGGTCATCCTGGTTGATGAAGAGGGCAGGCTTGTCGGACCCGCCTTGCCCCAGCAGGTCGAATGTCGCAACGCGAAAATGTCGGGCCACGAGTGCATCGCGGTAGGCAGCCCACAACTCGGCATACTGGGTCAGGCCGTTGACGAGGACATAAGTGGGCGCGCCGGCCGGCCCTTCCAGCTCATAGCGTATCCGATATGAGCCGTGATCGAGGAAAGGCATTGGAAAAACCAGCCAGATGTTCTGTCGCGCCATCCTCAATCCTCGGAAGAGGATTCCATTGAGTTAGATCAAGCCTCCCGATGTCGCCCCACCTAGCGTTTTCGCAAGGAACACCATCGGGAGGGATACGTCATGTCCGGAAGAGGCGCTCTGAGGCATTGCCTCGTCACCCTCGTTCTGCTGCTCGTCGGCACGGCTCTCGCCGTTGCCCAGCCCTTCACGCGGCGCTCGTCGCAGATGCAGCACGATGGTTTGAAGAAGTCCTACGAGATCTCCAACTTCCGCCTCGGTGGAAAGTACGATCTCGCCAATCCGTCCAAATGGGAGAGCGGCGGTGAAGGCGGCGTCACGCTGGAATCGCTCGGCGGCGGTAAGCTGCGGACGGCCTACATCGCGATTGGCAATGCACGCCGCAACGCCGCAGGCGAGATCACCAATGCGATCGTCATCAACTCCTATTATTCGGGCGATTCTACCGACATGTACGAGCAGTGGGTCAAGGGCGCACCGCTCTCGGGCGGCGTGCCGATCATTGGCCCGGGCCGGCCGATCGATACCGACCGCTACTACGTGATCATGGTCGATCCGCTCGGTACCTGGGGCGCAAGCAAGCCGTCCGACGGCCTCGGCATCAAGTTCCCGCAGTATAGCTATTACGACATGGTGCAGGCGAACTACCGATTGTTGCGCGACGAGCTGAAAGTTGCGCGCGTCGCGCTGGTGTCCGGCGTCTCCATGGGTGGCACGCAGACCTATGTCTGGGGCGTCATGCATCCCGAATACATCAACGCGCTGATGCCGATTGGCGGCACGACGCAGTCGGACGGCGACGATCCCGTCGGCAACTGGACCTTCCAGATGATGACGGCGGCGATCGAATCCGATCCGGTGTGGCAGGCGAGCAAGGGCGATTATTACAAGCTGCCCAAGGAGAAGCATCCGGTCCCCGGCGTTGCGTTCGGCTGGTCGATCCTCGGCATGACGGGGTATGACTTCGCCTACCGCACGACCCAGAATTGGGCTGCCGTCCAGCCCGAAATTTTCTATTGGGACTCGCCGAACGAGAAGGCCGGCTTGAACGTCACCAATCGTGCCAAGCTTTACGACGCGGTCGATCTCGTCTGGCGTAACCGGGTTGGCGAGACGCACAACGTCAATCCTTATCTCGGCCGCATCCAGGCGCGGACGCTGGTGATGCACATCACCAACGATCTCTGGCTGAACTTCAAGCTGGCCGAGAAGGCCGTCGATCGCGTGCCCGGCGCAGACCTCATCGCGCAGGAAAGCCCGGTCGCCCATTACGGCGTCTTCCCGATCGTCAACCAGCGCAAGAACGATCCTAAATTCGTCGCCTTCATGGACGACGTCGCAGCGCTCGATCGTGCACAAACGTTCGTCGACAAGAACTATCGCGTGCCGGGCGTGGCCGAGAAGATCGACGCGAGCAAATCCTTCTGGAAGGACTTCGTGACCTATCCCTATCCGGTGAAATACGCCAACGCGAAGGACAAGAACGGCACCACCTGGCAGATCGGCTACATGGACGAATATGCGGGGACCGACAGGGACCCGAAGGCGCTTGTCATCATCCACGGCAAGGGTGCTTTCGGCGGGCATTACGGCAACGTCATGCAGTATCCCCTGCGCAGCGGAGTTCGCGTGATCGTGCCTGATCTGCCGCATTACGGCATGTCCGGACCCGGCAATCTCGACAAGAGCCCGGCACGCACCATGCAGGATATGCGCGAGGTCATCTACGACCTCGTGGTCAACCAGCTCGGCGTCAAGAAGGCCTACTACCTCGGCCATTCGCTCGGGGGCCAGTTCGTCATGGGCTACGCCTTGACGTGGCCGGATGCGGTGCAGGGGCTCGCGCTGGAAGCGCCGTCCGGCCTTGAGGAATATCCGCGCGACATCACCATCGCCAAGGACAAGAAGGCGCGCCTGTTCGACGACGCCTTCGGCCGTGACTTCGAGAAGTGGAAGCAGGCCTGGGACCAGACCGGAATCCTGGCCGCCGAGAAGGCGCGGAACGAGCAGAACATCCGCGACTTCTTCTACTTCAAGAAGCGCGACCCCGACACCAACGCCGTGTCCGCGGCCAAGAGCGGCTACTTCTTCGGCGACAGCGAATATGCCCGCTTCCACACCGAGCAGCGCGTCGGGTTGACCAAGGGCAACCCGAAGGAGCTCGAGCAGTGGTGCAACGTCTTCATCTTCGACGTCTACACGATCGGGGCCGAGCTCCAGCAGGACGATCCGAAGAACCTCTACGAGCGGCTTACGCAGATTAAGGCGCCGATCTTCCTGGCCTTTGGCGACAAGGAGCCGTTCATCCCGACGCCCGCCTTTAACGGCCTGACGGACCTCGGACGCGACGTCATTACGCCGTTCATGACCCGCATGACCAATGCGGGCAACCGACCGATGCTGAAGGTCTATCCGGAGACAGGTCATTTCATCCACACGGACAATCCGGTTGAATATTCTGCCGACGTGGTGGATTTCGTCACCAAGGGCACCGTGGACACCTCGTCCCCCCTCGGCACCGACCGCATGATCAAGGGGGCCGTGGTCTCGGCCCTCCCCGTGGCGCCGACGCCGCCGGGCGCCGCGCCGACGGCTGGCTTGAACAAATAGGATAGACCGATGCCGAGAGTGCAGGCGGGCGAGGTCCAGCTGGGCTGGCGGGAGTGGGGAGAAGGCGATGTCACCGTCGTCTTCGTCCACGGCAATCTCGCCAGCAAAGACTGGATCGAGCTCGCCGCACCGCTGTTTCCCCGCGATCTCCGCGTCGTGGGGATCGATTGGCGCGGGTGCGGCGACAGCGATCGGCCAGCGCCTACGACTGACTATTCCAACTACGCGATGCAGCAGCACGCAGACGACATGCTGGCGGCGCTTGATGCGCTCGACATTCGGCATTGTCACCTGGCAACCCATTCGACCGGTGGCATCATCGCCGCGCGGATGCTGCTGATGCAGCCGCGGCGGTTCGGCCGCGTCTTCGCGCTCGATCCTGTAACGCCGCTCGGCATGTCATTCAGCGCCGACCAGATTGGCGTCTTCCGCGCCATGATGGCAAGCAAGGAGCTGACGCGGACCGTCATGGCCACGGCGGCATCCTCGCTGTTCGTTCCGGAAAGCATGGCAGCCAATGCGATTCCTCGCTTTCGCGCCGGCCTTGGGGAGTGTCAGGCGCTCTTCGAGCGGATCGTCGAGCAGACCTTCGGCGTCTCGGAGGGCGTCTGGATCGGTACGCCGGTCAATTTGACCAAGGAAAAAGCAAGCCGCGAACTGGAGCGGCGCATGGCGGAAATCCGACATCCGCACCTGGTCCTGTGGGGCGAGCGGGATGGCTGGATTCCTCCGGCCGATCTCCGCGTCATGGCCGAGGCGATGCCGGACTGCCGGCTCGTGGTTGTGCCCGGTGTCGGGCACTCGATGAATGTAGAAGTACCGGCTCTGTATGCCGGCTATTTCGGTGCCTGGTTTGGAGGACTTCGCGCGTAATCATCAGCCCGAGCTCTTGGAGGGCTCGCGCGAGCGATGACCGATCAGGCAAGAGCCATGGGCAAGCCCGCTATGCACGTTTGAAGTTTGGTCGATCCTTATGCTGTTGCAGTTGCTGGTCGGTGGCTCGGTAAGCGTGGTCAACATCGGCCTTCACGCGCTTGTCACGGTCGTTGCGGTTGGAATTGCCCGCAGCGCGGGGCTGCGGCGAACCGAGAGACCCAGGCTGCACCTGATGGGCGTGATGATCGCGACGGCTGCGGTGTTGAAGGTTGCGCACATGGTGGAAATCCTGGTGTGGGCTTGGACGTACGACCTCGTCCGGGCCGCCGCCCCCGGCAGCGATCTGCTCTATTTTGCCTTCGTCAACTACACCACGCTCGGCTACGGCGACATCACGCCGGTGCGCGAATGGCGGCTGATAGGTCCCTTGACCGCCATGAACGGCGTCCTGCTGTTTGGGTGGTCGGCGGCGATCTTGTTCGAGGTCCTGCGCAAGACACTCGATCACGTCGGGCTGATTGACATGCCTGCTTCGGGCTCTAGCCAACCCGATGCACCCGTGCTCGGCCGCGGCGCAACAGACGACCTGGGCCCACATGCCTGAACTCGCAGCATCGCGGTGGGTTGCCGACTTCCTGTTCGGCTTCGGCGCGCTGTTTGCAATCATCAATCCGTACGGGCTGGCCTTCATCTTTTTCGACAGAACGAAGGGGCTCTCGGAGAAGGAGCGTGCGAACCTTGCCTTGCGGGTCGCCTTTTATGCCTTCCTGGTCCTGCTGGTATCGATGTTTCTCGGCAGCCAGATTCTCAATTTCTTCGGCGTAACCATCCCGGCGCTCCGGATCGCTGGCGGTCTCGTCGTGGCGGCGACCGGCTGGTCCATGCTCCACGCGTCGCCGGGCGGCGTCGAGCATCACGCCGGTTCGTCAGCCGATCTCGCAACGATGAAGCGGATGGCTTTCTTTCCGCTGACGATCCCGCTCACGACCGGCCCGGGGACGATCGCGACGGCGATCGCAATTGGGATAAGCCGGTCCGACAGCCTCGATGCCATGTTCGCATCGTCCATCGTCTCGCTGGTGGTCGCGCTCGCCGTGACCGCTGCGATCTACCATGCCTATCGGAAATCGAGCGCAATGGCTCGCCTGTTCGGCGAGGAGGGCACGAGTGTCGTGACCAAGCTGTCGGCATTTCTGCTGCTTTGTATTGGTGTACAGATCATCATCACCGGTGCATCGGAGATCGCGCGCACCATTCTTGATGGAGCGTCGCGCGTTACCCAATAGGTGTTCGAAGCGTTCAAGGCTGTAGATCGAGGCTCGCGAGCTGGTGACGGTCGAGCAATATGATCTGGCGCTGCGTGTTGCCAACGAAGCCGAGCACACCGAGTTCGTGCAGGTGCGAGATGGCTCGCGACACCGTTTCCAGCGTCAGGCCAAGATAGTCGGCAATATCGCGCCGCGACATTGGCAGCGCCAGCACGCCTGCGGCTGTTAGCCGCTTGTCCATCTCGATCAGGAAGGCGGCGACCCGCTCCAGCGAGGTCTTGCGTCCAAGCAGCAGCATGTGATCTTCCGCATGCTGGAGGTTGGTCGTGGTCATGCCGAGAAGGTTCTTGGCAACCACGGCGTCGCTTTCGGCGACCGTCTCCAGGCTCTGCCGTTTGATCAGGAGTACTGCCGTATCGACGACGGCCTCCGCGGTGAAACGGTGCGTGGTGCCGTTCTCAAGCCCGAAAATGTCGCCGGCGAGGTGAAATGCACCGATCTGGCGCCGGCCGTCCGATAGCAGCTTATAACTTCGCACGGCACCGGTCTTGACCTGGTAGACGTATTCGGCAGGCTCCTTCTCGCCATAGATCTCTTTGCCCTTTTTGTATGTAATCTCGTTCAGGCGGACAATTGGATCTGAACCGCTGCTCATTCCCAGGACGCGGAGCGAATTAGGGCGGGGGAGCGGATCGGTTGTGCGTACGAACATGGCCAACTCCCTCAACGCCGATCGCGAATTGGTCTTAGTCAGGTATTCCATTATGAGAATTGAGGGGTAATACTCACGCCTCCAGGTTGATCTACGATAGAAGTGAGGTTTCTCACCATTGTCCCAACGGACATTGTACCAAAGGACAGGTCGCGCAATCTCGTGCACGGAATGAGAAACGGGGGTTGTTACCAATTAGCGTTTTGTTTTGCCGAAAGTTTTCGTTATCGGGAGTTTCGAATTGTCTCGCCTCGTCTACGTCGTGGATGACGACGCATCTTTTCGGACGGCAATCGAGCGGCGGTTGAAGCTTGCCGGATTTGAAGTGGCGACCTATGCATCGGCTCTGGATCTGCTGGAGTACCTGCCCAGAAACGAACAGCAGGGATGCATCCTGCTCGACGTTCAAATACCGGGATTGAGTGGACCTGAGCTCCAGAGCCGCCTGCTCGAGCGGGGGTTATCGCTTCCCATCGTCTTCCTCACTGGCCATGCCGACACCCAGACGACCGTGCGGGCGATCAAGGCCGGCGCCGAGGATTTCCTGACCAAGCCTGTCTCGTCCGCGCAATTGATCGATGCGATCGAGCGTGCACTGGCGAACCAATCCCAAGCCCGCAGTCTGCGCGACAGGCTCGATGGACTGCGTGCCCTGCTCGGCCTGCTGACGCCAAGGGAGCGCCAGGTCTTCGACCTGATCGTGCGCGGCAAGATCAACAAGCAGATCGCCTACGATCTTGGAACGACCGAGCGAACCATCAAGGCGCACCGTCACCAGGTGATGGAGAAAATGCAGACGCGGTCACTGGCGGAACTGGTTTCCATCGCCGAACGTCTTGGATTGCTCGAAGCGAACGCCAACTAGCGAGCCGGTAGGTATTTCAGTAGCTTGTCTCATCGAGACAGCCGGGTTCCAAGGTCCCAAGAGATTTGCGACAAGATGTTCTTGGAACGCGCAGGGTCTTTCCACATTGACCGCATCAGGACTCGCGATCCTCACGCCGCTTGATGGACGCGGGCCTATGATGTCAGTTGGAACCTGAAGGCTGTTCATTTTGCCGAGAAGCAAGTCCGTTCTCGTCGTTGATGACGACTCGTCTATGCGGACGAGCATCGGGCGATTGCTCCGAGCTCATGGATTGGGCGTGCTCTTGTTCGACTCCGTAGAGGCTCTCTTCGGTCACGTTGATTTCAGCAACGCAATTTGCCTGGTCATTGACATCAATCTGGGTCACCGATCGGGAATCGATCTGCGCCGTCACCTGATGAAAGAGGGGGTCACCACACCGGTGATCTATGTTACCGGCAACGACAGCCCAACGCACCGCTCGATTGCCGTCGAGTCGGGTTGCGTTGCTTACCTGACCAAACCCTTCACGGCGCAGTCACTGATCGAGTCGATCGAGCGGGCCCGCTCGGAATTGGGCTAGGAGCGGAAGACGCAAAATCGCCTGCTGCACGACGGCCACTTGGTCGGTCGCAAGCTGGCGTAGCGTGTCGCGACCCAACGACATTGCAGGGCCGTATCGAAGCGCTCTTCCCCGCTATTCGACGGTTGCGTTCACCGTGATGACCGATCTGCCCGAGCCGAACGGACCTTTCCCTTCGCCATATATCGCAAAGGTGTCGTTGCCTCTGTATCCGGATTTCGCGGTGTATCTGAAGGTCGTCATATTGAGCTGTTTCAGCATCCCGTGTGCAGGCTTGCTGGCAACGCCCGCGTTGTTCATTATGCCTGGAATTCGGATTGGGAAATTGCATGTTTCGCCGGACTTGATTGCGACATAGGCAGTCATGTCGACACCGAATACCGATGGATTGCCTGTGACTCGGCAGTCGGAGACGGCGAAAGCCGAAACCGGCGTAAGGCTGATTACAGCCGCTATGACCCACAACCGCATGTTAATCTCCCGTCTGGAGGTGGCATCGACGACAGTTGATTTTGACGCGGCGAGACAACCCTTGATATGAATCAAGAAGCCGACCTGCGTCGCCGGAGCGATGAGTTGACGAATAGGCGCCATGCCGCCTGCAACTCGTCGCGACGTTTGTTGCGATTGCACGCAGTTTGGCAATGAAGTGAACACGATGACGATCCGTGCAAACGCGCCCCGAGCTGCCGGTCTTGCTATTCTTCGAGATCTTGCTCCAGCGTCTGCGCCGGCGCACCGTTGCGAACGGACGCAAACGTTGCCAACGGTAGCGCGGTTGTCAGTTTCAGAAGATTGGAATCGACGACCTCCAACACGAGCCTCGTTCCGGCTTCCATCTCCTTGATGAGCTTCGGGTCGGCAACATCCGCGGCTATGCAGGCATTGGTCACGCACCAGCTATACGGCACCTGATAGGTGCCGCCCTGATCGACGCTCAGCTTGGCAGGGTGCCGCAGGTACATGCCGACAGGGACAAACATCTGTAATCGTGCCCTCTTGGCTCCTTCGCGCTCGATCAGGTCTATGCGCACTGCCATCTGACCGGTCGCAAAGCTGCCGGTGATCGACGTCCGGCAAAGCAGGGGCGCGCCACCCGCTTTGAAGCAGAGCTTTTTCCAATCGCCGTAGGTGATGTCCTTTGCCTCGCGCTGACCACGTGGGGCTTCGGCGGTCGTGGCGCTTTGGGATTTCCGTTTTGCCGAGGCGATGCCAGGGGCTGCAGGGGTGGCAAGCAGGGCCATCAGCAGGACCGACAGGCAGTGGCTGGCATTGGTCATGGATGCACCTCTCGGATCGGCGCTTGCGCGCTTATTTCTGCGCGTCGAGAAATTTCGCCACCAGCGGCGACCAGATTGGTATCGCGTCAGGGGAGCCAATCAAGAAATGTCCTTCGCTGCCGAACGACGGCACCAAATGGTACTCGGCCTTGCCACCCGCCGCGGTGAAAGCCTCATGCATTCGCTTCGACAGATCGGGGCCGAAGAAGGTATCGTTTTCGATATAGATCCACAGCATCGGCACCCGCGACGTCCGGCCAAAATCAGCTGTCGCTTCGACCAGCTTGTCGGGCGCGCAATTGTTGTTCGGCCTGCCGCCGACGCGGCCACCGCGGCCTCCGGCAAAGATGATGACCGCCTTGACTTGCGGCGGGTTGACGCTGGACAGGGCAATCGAGGCCCAGCCACCGGCAGATTGTCCGACCACGACGACGTCCTTCGGCACGATGCGCTTCTCGGCTGCCAGGTAATCGATGATCCAGAGATCGACCTGAGCGACCGCAAGACCCGCGTCATGGAAATTGGGGTTGGTGCACTTGCCAATCTTGGAGAAGAACGGGCCGAATACCGCGCGCTCGGGTATGTCGATCGCTGCCGCGCCGTAGCCCGAACCGACTGGCGCCACCACCATGTTGCCCCGTTTGGCAAACCATTTCGCTGCATCACGGAATTCCACCAGCGGGAAAAAGCTGCGTTCCTTCGCATCGAGCACGACGCCGTGGTTCATGATCACCAGCGGGAAGGGACCGTTGCCGACCGGCCGGACGACATAGGCGAACATCGGCAAGGGCAGGGGCAGAGCCCAGATCTCTTCCTGGATGCGGATTGTCTCCGTCGTATCGGCGGAACGGGCCGTGGGGGCCGCGGCGACGGCCACGAGAACTGCGGTCAGCAAGCGCAACAGGTGAATAGCACGCATGAGCGCTCCCTCAGCCGGTGTAGGTGGCTGCCACAATGATTGGACCGAGCACGGTCAGGACCACGTTGCCGACGGCGTAAGGCACGGCAACCCCGAGCACAGGCGTCTGGCTCTCGGCGACCTCGCATGCGCCAGTGACGGCGGCATCGACGGTCATGGCCCCGGCCAGTGCGCCGCAGGTCACGACCGGATTCATGCGCAGCACGTAGCGGGCGAAGAGCGTCGCGACGATCAGCGGCACCAGTGTAATGACAAGGCCCATGCCGACCAGCAGCATCCCATGCGCCTGGATCGCGGCCCAGGCGGCGGCGCCGTTGCCAAGTCCAATGGCGGCGATGAAGCCGCCGAGACCGAGATCGCTCAATATCTGCTGCGCGGCGGGTGGCAGCGCGCCCATGGTCGGACGGCGCGAGCGGAGCCACCCGCAGACCAGACCCGCAATCAGCGCGCCTCCGCCGCCGCCGAGCGTCAGTGCGACGCTGCCGATCTTGACGCTGACGAGGCCCGCAAGCAGGCCAACTGCGATCCCGGTGGCAAGGAAGGCGACATCGGTGCGGTCGCCGGCGCGCAGGATCTGGCCGACATTTGCGGCAGCCCGCTCGATGTTGCGCGTGCTGCCGACCAGGGTCATGACGTCGCCGACATAGACTCGCGTATCAGGGCTCAGCGGCACCTCGCGGCCCATCCGGGTCAATGCGCGCAGGAACACGCCGCGCGCATTGGCGCCAACGCGCTCGGCCACGTCCTTGATGGAGCGGCCGTGAAGCTGGCGGTTGTCGACCAGCACCTCGACCACGTTGCCGGGGATCGCCTTGAGGATCTCGTCCGCGTCGATCTCGGTGCCGATGATCGGCCTGGCTGCAACGATGGCGGCGGTTCGTCCCGTGATGACGATGTTGTCGCCGGCTTCGAGCGTCGTATCCAGATGAGGCTCGACGTCGAGGCCCTGGCGGACGATGCGCTCGACCACAGTGCGGCTGCCGAGGTCCTCCTCGAGCGACTTGACGGTGCGGCCCGCTGCGGTCGAGACGAGATAGGCACGCGCCTGGAACTTTCGGTAGGCGAGATTCTCGGTTTGCGGCGCTTCACCGCTTGAAAGCTCCGCCTCCAGCTTCTTCGCCTCGGCCTTCAGGTCGACCCCCATCAATTTCGGCGCGACAAACGGCACGAAGAGCAAGGTCAAGATGTAGCCGAGCACGTAGGTCACGGCATAGCCGGCGGCGATGTTGGCTTCCTGCTGCTTCAACACCTCGCTCGGCAGGCCAAGCTGAGCCAGCGCGCCGGATGCGGTTCCGATCACCGAGGATTGCGTCAGTGCCCCCGCGGCGATACCGGACGCGGTGCCGGGATCAAGCTGAAAGCTGAAGGCAAACGCGAGCACGATGGCAAGCCCCGTGCCTCCGAGCACGAGCGCCATGGCAACCTGCGCCAGCGTACGCATGCTGAGCGAGGCAAAGAACTCCGGTCCGGACCGGTAGCCGATCGTGAACACAAACAGGCTGAACAGGATCACGCGCAGCAGGGACGGGAACGTGAAGGTCCCGAGCTGCCCGATCAGGACTGAGACGATCAGAATGCAGGCCGTGGTGCCGATCGCGAAACCGCGCAACCTGATCCGCCCGAGCAGGGTGCCGATTGCGATGGCCAGCAACAGAAAGATTTCCGGTGCGGCGGTGATGATCCACCTGACGGTATCCATGATCGCGTTCCCCCGGCAGCAGCCACCGATTTGATTCGTGACCGCGGATGGTTTCTTGATCCAGATCAAGCCTTGCCGGCGGCAAGGCGCGGCCAATCAAGTCATGCGAAACCTGCCCCAGCCCGCATTACCGCCATGAGTATGATGGAGGTCGCCTCTGGCGCGATCCGCCGCGACGAGACGGTCGAGATCGTTCTGCTGCTCGCCTTTGCCGGCGGCTATATCGACGCTTATACCTGGATCATCCACGGCGTGATGGCGAACGCCCAGACCGCCAACCTGATTTTCCTCTGGGTCTATGCAACCGCAGGCGACTGGCCGAAGGCACTTCACTTCGTGCCTCCGATCCTGGCGTTTGCGGTCGGAATCGTGATCGCGGCATGGCTGCGCCGCATCGTCGGCGAGCGAGCCGGCGCGATCAGCACCTTGCTCGAGATCCTGATGCTGATCGCGATAGGCATCCTGCACAATCGGATGCCGGATCTCGCCGGCACGCTCGGCATATCACTCGTTGCCGCCATGCAGGCCGCTTCCTTTACCAAGGTCGAGGGCACCATCTGCAGCACGGTGATGATCACCGGCAACATGCGCCAGGCGATCGAGACGATCTTTGCGGTTGCGACCGGAGGCGCGGCCCCCGGGACGTTGCGCCGGTCCGGCATCTTCTTCGCCCTATGCGCCGTGTTCGGCTTTGGCGCTGCCGTCGGCGCCTTCGCCACCAAGGGCATTCCCGATCTCGCGCTCGGCATTCCCGTGGTCGCGCTGCTGGTCGTTCTGCTGCGGTGCGAGACGCCGCAGCGCGAGGCGACGTGATGAAGGCCTCGCCCGACCGGGGTTGGACGTGGCTCTTTCCGCCGGCGGAGTGGCTCGCCGCCTATCGACGCGAGTGGCTGACATCCGACGCCGTCGCCGGCATCACGCTCGCCGCTTACGCGATTCCCGTCTCGCTTGCCTATGCCGCGCTGGCCGGCTTGCCGCCTCAGATCGGCGTCTACGGCTATATGCTCGGCGGCATCGGCTACGCTCTGTTTGGGTCGTCACGGCAACTTGCGATTGGTCCGACGTCTGCGATCTCTCTGATGATTGCCGCCAGCGTCGGCACCCTCGCCGGCGGAGATGCGGCGCGCTATGCGCAGATCGCAAGCCTCGCAGCTTTCGCTGTGGCGGTACTGTGCTTCATCGCGTGGCTGTTCAGGCTCAGCGTGCTGGTTCGCCTCGTCAGCGACAGCATCCTGATCGGGTTCAAGGCCGGTGCCGGGCTCACCATCATCATGAGCCAGCTGCCGAGCCTGCTTGGCGTCGCCGGCGGCGGGCACAATTTCTTCGACCGCGCCATAAAGCTGTCGGGGCAGCTCGGTCAGGTCGATGCACTCGTGCTGGCAATCGGTGCAGTCGCGCTACTGCTGCTTCTGCTCGGCGAGCGGCTGCTGCCGGGCAAGCCGGTCGGCATCACGATCGTGGCGCTCGCGATCGTCGTGGCAACGCTGCTTGGCCTGCCGGCGCTTGGTGTGCCCGTCACCGGAAAGATCCCGGAGGGCTTGCCAGGGTTGGGGGTGCCGGCATTCGGGCTTCTGCAGTTCGATGAGTTGTTTCCGCTCGCCGCCGGATGCGTCTTGCTGGCTTACATAGAAGGTGTCTCTGCCGCCCGCAGCTTTGCCGCCAAGCACGGCTATTCCCTCGACGTCCGGCAGGAGTTCCTGGGGCTGGGCGCCGCGAACCTCGCGACCGCCTTCGGCCATAGCTACCCCGTCGCCGGCGGACTGTCGCAATCGGCCGTCAACGACAATGCCGGCGCACGAACGCCGCTGGCGCTGGTGATCTGCTCGGTGGCGCTCGGGCTATGCCTTCTGTTCTTCACCGGGCTGTTGACCAACCTGCCGAAGGCGGTGCTGGCGGCCATCGTCTTTGCGGCCGTCTACAGGCTTGTCGACCTCCGCGCGCTGCTGCGGATGTGGCAAGTCAGCCGGATCGACTTCTATGCCGCTGCCATTGCCCTGGTGTCGGTGCTGCTGCTCGGCATCCTCCAGGGCGTATTGCTGGCCTCGATTGCGTCGATCTTCCTGCTGCTCGCGCGAGCCTCGCGGCCGAACGTGGCATTTCTCGGCCGGCTGCCGGGAAGCGGTCGTTACTCCGACAGTGCGCGGCACGATGATGTCGAGCCGCTGGTCGGCGTCATTGCGTTTCGGCCGGAAGCCTCGTTGCTCTACATCAATGCCGAGACGATCCTGGAGACGGTGCTGGTCGCACTGCGGAACTCGCCGCGCCTCCAGCTCGTAGTCTGCGACCTCTCGGCGTCGCCCTACATTGACCTTGCTGGCGCGCGCATGCTGCGCGACCTCAACGATGAGCTCGCGCTCCGCCACGCCAGCTTCTGCATCGTCGGCGCGCATGCGCAACTGCGGGACCTGCTGCGGGCGGAAGGATTGGCTGAGAAGACCGACAGCGGCCAATGGCTGCGATCGCTGGATGCCGTTTTGGGCGACCACCAGCACGCTTCGAGTAGGCGAACGCCATAGCGACTCCGTGTTGCGATGCAACTGGCATCGCAGCGATCGCGGCCCGCCCAGAATGCGCGCGACCGTTGACTTGGATCAATGGTGCATCCTGCGCCGCACCCACGATCCTCTCATCAACCTTCGCCTCAGGGATCGGGAGAGACGCATGTCCAAAGACGCCAAGCCCACACAGAAGCGCATTGATCAGTTCTTTTCGGGCCCGGGCGCACGGGCCGACGATTGGCGTGATCTTGTCGATGCTGCGAAGGCGTGGGCTCGCGGCGGCGACCGGGCAAAATACGATGCAGCGCTGGTAGATCTCTCGGTCACTGAGGAGTTTCACGGCTATCCCGGCCTGCAATTGATGGCGGCGCTGCGTGAAGCGGCGGCCGCTGGCGATGGGGCAACATCGCTTGCCCTTGCGACCCGGATCACCCAGGCGTTGGCGACGCGATCCTTCCGCCAGCATGCCGGCGACTGGAGCGCGAAGGACGATGGCAATGGCGATGCACCCGAGCTGGTTCCCCCGACCTTCGGCGCGCATACGACACGCAGGCCCTATTTCGAGACCCTGATCGTCACCGGGGTATCTCCCGGCCAATGGCCTGCGCTCGCCGCCGAATGGCGCAAGCTCCGCCGCCCGGTCGATGCCTTCATCTATGAGCCGGTCATCGTCGGTAGCCTCGAAGACGCCTTCTGTGCGACGATGCTCAATTCCAACATCGGCGCGGTCATCATCAACGAGGGTTTTGGACTGCGCTCGCGGCATAACGCGCCGGTGCTCCGCTCGATCACGGCCACGGCAGGCCTCAACGACGAGTCCGACGCATCCGCGCTGCGGCTTGCCCAGATCATCAAGCGCGTCAGGCCCGAGCTCGATCTCTACATGATCTCGAATCGTGACGTCGAGGAGCTCGCCGGCAACCCCGAAGCCAGCGTGGTCCGCCGCATCTTCTATTCGGTTGAGGAACTGCTGGAGCTGCATCTGTCGATCCTCGAAGGCATCCAGGATCGCTACGATACGCCGTTCTTCGACAATCTGAAGAAGTACGCGCAGCGCCCAATCGGGACGTTTCACGCGCTCCCGATTGCCCGCGGCAAATCCATCTTCAAGTCGGACTGGATCCGCGACATGGGCGAGTTCTACGGCCCGAACCTGTTCCTGGCCGAGAGCAGCGCGACCACGGGCGGCCTCGACAGCATGCTGGAGCCGACCGGCAACATCAAAAAGGCGCAGGAGAAGGCGGCGCGCGCGCTCGGCGCTGATCGTGTCTTCTTCGTGACCAACGGCACCTCGACCTCGAACAAGATGGCGGTGCAGGCGCTGCTTGCGCCGGGTGACATCGCGATTGTCGACCGCAACTGCCACAAGTCGCATCACTACGGCATGGTGCTTGCCGGCGCCCAGCCGCTCTACGTCGAAGCCTTCCCGATGACCGAATATTCGATGTATGGCGCCGTGCCGTTGAAGACGATCAAGCAGGCGCTGCTCAGCGCCAAGGCCGACGGCCGGCTTGAGCGGGTCAAGATGCTGGACCTCACCAACTGCACCTTCGACGGCCACATCTACAACACCCGCCGGGTGATGGAGGAATGCCTCGCCATCAAGCCCGACCTGATCTTCTTGTGGGATGAAGCCTGGTTCGGCTTCGCGCGCTTCTCGCCTTTCCTGCGCCGGCGCACAGCCATGGGGGCCGCCAACGAGATCGAGGCCTGGATGCACGATCCGAAGTCGGTCGCGGCCTATGAGAAGCAGCAGGCCGAGCTCGGCAAGAATCCGTCGGATGAAGTGCTGCTCAAGACGCGGCTGATTCCCGATCCGCGCCAGATCCGGTTGCGTGTCTATCAGACCAACTCGACCCACAAATCGATGTCGGCGATCCGGCAGGGTTCCATGCTCTCGGTCAAGGACGTCGAATTCCACACGGTCGAGCAGCAGTTCAAGGAGGCCGTCTTTACTCACGCCTCGACAAGCCCGAACCAGCAGCTCATCGCCAGCCTCGACATCTCGCGGCGCCAGATGGAGCTGGAAGGGTATGGCCTGGTCGCCAATGCGATGGAGATCGCGCTCGCCATCCGCCACGCCGTCAACAACAACCCGCTGCTCTCGAAGTATTTCCGCATTCTTGGCGCCGATGTCATGGTGCCGACGCAATACCGCCAGAGCGGTTTCACCGATTATCTCGCACCGGGCGTCAACTGGGCGAATACGCTGAAAAGTCTGGACGAGGACGAGTTCTGCCTCGATCCAACCCGGATGACGCTGGTGTGCGGCACGGCCGGCTACGACGGCACGCAGTTCAAGGGCATCCTCGCCAACGAGTACAACATCCAGGTCAACAAGACCTCACGCAACTCGGTGCTGGTGCAGTCCAACATCAACAACACCCGCAGCGACGTCGCGCATCTGATCCGCGTCCTTGCCGAGATCGCGGGCGAGGTCGATCGCGGACTCGCGCAAGGCGGCGCCAACGCGAAGAAGACGTTCGAAGCCCGGGTCAAGAGCTTGATGACCGACGTGCCTGACTTGCCGAACTTCTCGCATTTCCATCCGAGCTTCCGCGGCGATGCCGGCACCAAGACCAATGAAGGCGACATCCGCAGCGGCTTCTATGCCGCCTATGACGTGGCGGGCTGTGAGCACATCCGCCTCGACGATCCCGAGATCGACCGGCGGCTGAAGTCCGGGCCCGAACTCGTCTCCGCCAATTTCGTGATTCCCTATCCCCCGGGCTTCCCGATCATGGTGCCGGGGCAGGTCATCACCCAGGAGACGATCGACTTCATGCGCAAGCTCGATGTGAAGGAGATCCATGGCTACGACGCCAAGGAGGGGCTCAAGCTGGTGCGCACCGAGGCCTTGGCGAAGCTCGGCCGGCCAAAGCCGACCGCAACGCCGAAGCTGAAGGCCGCGTCATAAGCCGTTAGAGGGGACGAACATGCAGGCGTTCTTTACATTCTTGCAGCAGAATCCGTATCTGTTGCTGTTCTTCGTCGTCGGGCTCGCCGTTTATATCGGCCGGGCCAGCATCAAGGGCTATGGCCTCGGTATGGTCGCCGGTGCCATCGTCGTGGGCGCCGGGCTTGCGGTCTGGTCTTCGAGCTACGGCGTGAAGCTCGAGCTGAACAATTTCACCAAGAGCTTGTTCTACTATCTCTTCATGTACGGTGTCGGCTTGCGGGTCGGGCCTTCCTTCCTCAACAGTTTGAGGGGAGATGGCATCAAGTTCGTGTTCCTGGCGGTGGTGTCGAGCGTTGCCGGCCTCGCGCTGGTCGTCATCTTCGCCAAGCTTTTCGATCTCCCGACCGGCGCCGCCGGCGGCATGTTGGCGGGTTCGCAGACCATGTCGGCTGCGATCGGCTCGGCTGAACAGGCCATCACCTCGGGTGTCGTCAAGCTGCCTGAAGGCATGAAGCCCGAGGATGCAACGGGCATGATCGCGCTATCCTACGGTATCACCTACATCTGGGGTACCGTCGGCATCATCCTGATTTGCAAATACTTGCCGCGCTGGTGGGGCATCGATGCCAAGGCGGCGGCGAAAAAGTACGAGAAGGACTTCGGCGTCAAGGATCTGGAGGGCGGCGGCCTGACCGGTTACCGGCAGTTCGGTCTGCGTGCCTATCGACTGGAAAATCCGGCGCAGGTCGGCATGAGCATCGCCAAATTCCGCTCGATCCATCCGGAATACCGCATCGTCAACGTGGCGCGCGGCGGCGAGCCACAGGGAGCCGATCCCGATCTGGTGCTGCAAAAGGGCGACGTCGTCGCGCTCGGCGGCTCGACCGAGCATCTCACCGACAAGATGGGCCTGATCGGGCCCGAGGTGGCCGATACCGCAGCGCTCGGCATTCCCATGGACCAGGCGGATATTCTTGTCACCAACAAGGAGATGGTCGGACGGACCTTTGAATCCTTCCGCGACACGGCGATCGCCGGCCAGTTGCAGGTCACCAAGGTCGAGCGTGGCGGTGTGCCTCTAGCCGCCGGTCTCAAGACCGAGCTGCAACGGATGGACATCGTCTCGGTGGTCGGCCTCAAGTCGGCCGTCAATGAGCTCGGCGAAATGTGGGGACGCATTGCGCGGACCAACACGTCGACCGACCTGTTGACGCTGGCCGTGGGCATGATCCTCGGATTCCTGATCGGCAGGATCGAATTCCCTGCGTTCGGTGCCAAGATCGGCCTCGGCAATGCCGGTGGCCTGTTGCTGTCCGGCGTGATCGTATCTTCGATCGTGTCGCGGTTACGCTTCTTCGGCAACACGCCGAACGCGGCGCGCAACGTGCTGGAGGATCTCGGGCTCGTCGTCTTCGTGTCCATCGTCGGCATCAATGCCGGTGCCGGACTCCTGGCGCAACTCACCGGCGCGATTGCATTGAAGATATTCATCGCCGGCTTCATCGCCTGCACGATCCCTCCGTTCATCGTCTGGGCGATCGGCTTCCATGTCTTCAAGATCAACCCGGCCGTGCTGATGGGCGGCGTTGCCGGCGCTCGGTCGCATTCCGGGCCATGTCGTGAAGCGGCGGTAGAAATCCAGAGCACGGTACCCTGGATCGGATTCCCGGTCGCCTATGCCGTCTCGGGCATCCTGCTCACCGTGTTCGGCTACTTCGCAATGATCCTGGCTCAATGAACGGCGCGACAACCAAAAAGGGGAAGTGACATCATGAGAAAGCTTGCTATCGGCGCCGTCCTGGCTACCTCGCTCGCCGTCGTTGCCGGTTTCAGCACGCCATCGCGTGCCGACACTGGCCAGGTCGCGGTCGTGTTCACCAAGGGCGGCTTCATCGTCGGCGTCGGTGGCGGCGAGGGCGTGTTGCTGTACCGGGGCAAGAAGTATCCGTTCACCGTCTCGGGCATGAGCGTGGGCTTCACAATCGGTGCCTCCACGACCAAGTTCGTGGGTCGGGCCCTCAATCTCAGAGGGCCGGCATCGATTGAAGGTTCCTACGCCGTGGGCGGAGCAGGCGGGGCTGTCGCAGCGGGTGCAGGCGCCGTGCAGCTTCAGAACGCCAATGGCGTGATTCTTCAACTCAGTGGTCCGAAAATCGGGGCGGAAGTCTCGGCTGCGGTCGGCGGCGTCACGATCCGTCTGAAGTAGGCAGAGCAAACGGGCTCACAATAAAACGGGCTGCGTCACCGCAGCCCGTTTCTCATCTCGGGAGCCATACGCGTCAATATCGCTCTTCAACGAATTTCAGCCCACGCAGACTGGCCTGGTCGTTATAGCGTCCCTTATGCGACCGCGAAGGCAGGTTGACCTTCTCCCTTTTGATCTTCTTGTAGGGAATGGTTTGCAGGATGTGCGAGATAGCGTTGAGGCGCGCGCGCCGCTTGTCGTCGGAGCGGATCAGCCGCCACGGCGCATGCTTGGTGTCGGTTGCCTCGAACATCATGTCGCGCGCGCGGGAATAGTCGTACCAGCGGCCGAACGACTCGGTATCCATCGGGCTCAGCTTCCATTGTCGCAGCGGATCCTCGATGCGCGCCTGGAAGCGAAGCTCCTGTTCCTCCATCCCGACCTCCAGCCACAGCTTGATCAGGACGATGCCGGCGTCGACCGCAAATTTCTCGACCAGAGGGCACAATTCCAGGAAACGCTTGTGCTCGGTGGGCGAGCAGAAGCCCATGACATATTCAACGCCGGCGCGGTTGTACCAGCTGCGGTCGAAGATTACGATTTCGCCTCCGGCCGGAAATTGTTCGATATAGCGTTGCATGAAGAGCTGGGACTTCTGCCGGTCGGAGGGCGCGGGCAGGGCGCAGACGCGGAACACGCGGGGGCTCACCTTCTCGGTCAATGCCTTGATCGTTCCGCCCTTGCCAGCGGCGTCGCGGCCTTCAAAGATGATGATCACCTTTAGTTTCTGGGCCTTGACCCATTCCTGAAGATGGCAAAGCTCGATCTGGAGCTTCTCCAGTTGCTTCTCATAGTCCTTCCGCTTCATCCGCTCCGCGGGCTCGTCCTTTGCCATCCGGTCCTCTCATCAGTTCGAGCGGCACTCAATCCCCCCAGGAGATGACGACGCCGATATCGCCCGGCACGCCGCCGGGAAAGTCGATGATCTGATACGCGATGCGATAGCCGCGCGGCTTGAGGTAGTCGGTCCAGAGCTGGAATATCTCCTTGGGAATGCCGGTGAGCGTGTTCTCCCAGCCCTTTTCCATCTGGTTGATGGCCCGGCCCTTGTCGGTGCACAGCGAGTTGGGGAAGCGATAGACCTGGACCTCGGTCAGGCCGTTCCGTACCGCACGCTGGATGATGGTCGAGGCCAGCTTGATTTTCTCCTCCTCGGTCTTGCCGGAGGGCTTGCTGAGCCGTTCAATCAGTGCGCGCTTCTCCGCCTCGGCGGCCGCAGCGGCGCGCGCGTAGGCGTCGGCCTTCTCGGCCTCCTTGAGGGCAGCTTCCTTCCGAATCTGAGTGGCATTGGGAATGAGATCATCGAGGCCAGGCATGACTGACGGCTCCCTGCTTTGGGCGTGTGTCCACTTATGCGCTGACCGAAGGCTAGGTCCCGGTGGAGACGCTCCCTTGATCCAGATCAAGAGGTGCCCTCTGCCAGCGAATGATCGTGACCGGAAAGGGCCGCGGTCGGCTCGGTCGCTTGTGGGAGATTATATTGGGCGAGCAGCTTCATCCGATGGCCCCGCATCATCTTCCCTTCTACGTCGCACCGGCAAGCGGAACCGACACGCTGATGGTCGTGATGGGCGTGTTCCTGATCGGCACCGTGATGTGGGTCGGCACGCTCTACTGGCGCCTACACAGCCTGCCGGAGCGTATGGCGCACAAGTCGCAGAAGCTGCAATTCGAAATTGTCGCGGTGCTGGGAATCATTTCGCTGTTCACGCACATGCACGTCTTCTGGATTGCTGGGCTGTTGCTCGCGATGATCGATATTCCAGATTTCGGCACGCCGTTGCGCAGCATCGCCAATTCCGTCGAGAAGATCGCCGACGCGGCGCCTGATGAAGAGGAGCCTGAGCAATCACGTCCGACGCGCCCACCGGTGGTCAGTCCCGAGCGGGAGAAGGAGCGCGATCATGCTTGAGCTCATGATTTGCTCCCTCGTCACCATCCTGCCCGACTATCTCTACCGCCGCTACGCCCAGGGCAAGCGCTTCGGCAAGGAGATCACCTTCTTCTCGATCTGGTACGAGCTCCGTTGGGGCATCACCGGCTGCCTGATGCTGACGGTGTCGCTGATCACGATGATCTTCTACTTCCACCCGGCGACGTCGTCGGCAACACTATATTTTCGCACAGTGCCGATCCTGCCCGAGGGCTCGGGCCGCGTGGCTGACGTGAAGGTGGGCTTCAGCGCTCCCGTGAAGAAGGGCGACGTCCTGTTCACGCTCGATAGTTCGAAGCAGCAGGCCGCGTACGAGACTGCGAAGCGAAAGATCGCGGAGGTCGATGCAGCCGTGCAGGCGGCGCAGTCGGAGGTCGTCAAGGCCGACGCGCAGATCGGTGAGGCGAAGGCCAATTATCAGCAGGCCAAGGACGAGCTCGACGTCAAGACCGAGCTGCAGCGCCGCAATCCCGGAATCGTTCCGCAGCGCGACATCGAGAAGCTTCAGGTGCTGCTCGATCAGCGCCAGTTCAGCCTGGACGCGGCCACGGCAGCGCGGCAATCCGCCTCGCTGCAGGTATCCACCTTGTTGCCGGCGCAGAAAGCCAGTGCGGAAGCCGCGCTCGATCAGGCCCAGGTCGATCTCGACAAGACCTTCGTGCGCGCCGGCGTGGACGGAAGGGTCGAGCAGTTCCTCATTCGCTCCGGCGACGTCGTCAACCAGCTGATGCGGCCGGCGGGCGTGCTCGTTCCGGAGGGCGCCGGTCGCAAGGCGTTGCAGGCCGGTTTCGGCCAGATCGAAGCGCAAGTGATGAAGGAAGGTATGGTGGCGGAAGCAACCTGCATCTCGAAGCCTTGGGTCATCATCCCACTCGTGATCACGACCGTGCAGGATTATATCGCCGCCGGACAGTTTCGGTCCGGCGAGCAGTTGATCGAGGCTCAGAACAACGTTCGACCCGGCACGATTTTGGTGTTCCTCGAGCCGCTCTACAAGGGCGGGCTCGAGGGCGTAACGCCGGGCAGTAGCTGCATCGTCAATGCCTACACCAGCAATCACGAGGAAATCTCGGCCAAGGATACGTCGACCAGCCGGAAGATCGCGCTGCATGTCGTCGACGGCGTCGGCCTGGTCCACGCGCTCTTGCTGCGCATCCAGGCGTTACTGCTTCCGATCCAGACCCTGGTGTTCAGCGGTCATTGAGGGCGCAAGAAAGGCCAATCGAATGAGCTCACATTATTTAATGTTGCTCGGCGCGACATTTCTGCTCTCGCTGCCTCTCATGTCTGGTCGCTCTGATGCCTTGGACCTTAATGGGGCGTGGGTCAGCGACGCCGACAATTGCGCCAAGGTGTTTGAACGCAAGGGTGCGCAGCTTGGCTTTACCGACATGTCGGATGCCTATGGCGGCGGCTTCATCATCGACGGTGACCAGATCATCGGCAAGTTTGCGCGCTGCCGGATCAAGACAAGGAAGGACAGCGGAGCGAACGTCAACCTGATCGCGACCTGCGCCACCGACATGATGCTTTCAAGTATTGAATTCAGTTTGAAAGAGCTGGATGCGAACAGTCTCGCTCGCCTCTTCCCGGGCATGGAAGACATGGAAATTCGCTATCAACGTTGCCCTGCCAGATAGCGACAAGTTCGCTTCGCTTGATTCATGTCAAGCAATGAGGCGCACAGGACGCGTTGAATTCCGTCACCTCGGGAGGATTGCATGAGCCAAGCAGCAACCAGACGAACCGCAATTGGAGCAGTCGGCACGGCCCTGCTGCTCGCCGCCATTTCACCGGCCCGCGCTGATGATCCGGCGAAGATCCTCAAGTCGATGACCGACTATCTGGCGGGCCAGAAAACCCTGTCGGCTTCGTTCGACAGCGATATTGAGATCATTACACCTGAGCTTCAGAAGATCCAGTTCGCGAGCTCCGGCCAATTCAAGCTGAGCAGGCCCGACAAGCTGCGGGTCAGGCGCACCGGCGGTTACGCCGACGTCGAGCTGGTCTATGACGGCAAGACGGTGTCGCTCTACGGAAACGGCGCCAAGTCCTACATGCAGGCAGATGCGCCCGACACGGTGGACAAGGTGATCGACACGCTTCAGGCCTCGTCGGGCGCAGCCATGCCAGGCACCGATCTGTTGCTCTCCAATGCCTACGAAGAACTGGTGCAGACCGCGATGGAGGGCAAGCATATCGGCCACGGCGTGGTTGACGGCGTCGAGTGCGAACATCTGGCATTCCGTACAGCCGACACCGATTGGCAGATCTGGATCGAGATCGGCGCCAGTCCGGTGCCCCGCAAATACGTGATCACCAGCAAGACGCTGACAGGGGCGCCCCAATACACGCTGCGCATCAAGGATTGGAAGACCGACGCCTTCGCCGATCCCGACACTTTCGCCTTCAAGGCGCCCGTGGGTGCGACCAAGGTGACACTGGATTCGGTGGCGATGACCGAGTTCGACGAACTTCCCCCCGGCACACCTCCAGGAGCCAAGAAATGATCATGTTGCGGAAACTGTTGATCGGCACTTCGGCGGCAACCGCCTTTGCTGCCGGCCTGTTCTGGAATGACACAGGCCCCGTCTTCGACCGCGGCTTCCTTGCGGAGGCTCAGGCCAGGGTGGGCCGGCCGCTGACACCGATGAGCTATGCCGGTGTGGCCCGGCGGACGACGCGGCGGGCGGTGGTTGGGGCTGGCGTCGCGGCGGGCGCGGCCGGAGCCTACTACGGATCGTCCTGCGTTCAGGTCGTCGATGCTTACGGACGCGTCGTCACGCGCTGCTGAGACGAGTTGCAGTCGCGCGGACCCTGGTGGCACTATGCAATTTCCGCTAGAACTCCACCGGAGAGCGGCGTTCGAGCCCGCGCGGGAATGATGATGAGCGCGAGCGGGACCAATCGGGCCGTCAAATTCGGGCGGGCCACGGCGATCTTGCTGTGGTTCGGCCTGATCCTGACTTCATGCATTCCGTCTGGGCCGGCCGGTGCCGTTCAGCTTGGCGAACCTCGCTATCGCGAGCTGAAGCGCGTGCTGCTGCTGCATTCCTTCGGGCGGGAATTCCGCCCCTGGAGCGAGTATGCGCGGAGCATCAAGGCCGAGCTCGAACGGCAATCGCCTTGGCCGCTCGACATCCAGGAGCACACGTTGCTCACGGCACGCTTCAACAATCCAGGTCCGGAAGCGCCTTTCGTCGAGTATCTCAGCTCGCTCTATCAGGGGGCGCTGCCCGACATCGTGGTGAGCGTCGGCGCACCTGCCGCGCGGTTCGTGCAGCAGTATAGAGGGAAGCTGTTTCCCGACACACCGACCGTGGTGGCGGTCGTCGAGCAGCGGCTGGTAAATCCTGTTGATCTCACCGACCGCGACGTCGTCGTTGCAGTCCGCAACGATTTCGTGGCCGCGTTCAACAACATTCTCCAGCTCCTTCCCAATACCACGACGGTGGCCGTCGTGATCGGTGCCTCGCCGCTGGAGAGGTTCTGGATCGAGGAGGTGAAGCGAGAATTGAAGCCGTTGGAGGGCCGGATCGACCTCGTTTGGTACTCCGACCTGCCATTCGACAATATCCTCAAGCGTGCGTCGACGCTACCAGAGCATACTGTCTTGTTCTGGGGGCTGATGTCGGTGGACGCCGCGGGCATCATGCACGAAGGCGACATCGCCCTGCAAAGCCTTCATGCCGTCGCGAATGCGCCGATCTTTTCCTACCAGGAGCCGTTCTTCGGCAGCAGCACGGTCGGAGGTCCGATGCATTCGGTCTCCGAAACGACTTCAAAGACCGTCAACGCCGTGATGAAGATCCTCGGCGGCGAGAAGCCGGCCAACATCACCTATCCGCCGATCGGATTTGCGCCGCCGAAATACGATTGGCGGGAGCTTCAGCGCTGGCGCATCAGTGAAAGCAATTTGCCGCCTGGCAGCGAAATCCTTTTCCGCGAGCCGACTTTCTGGGAAAGGTACAGGTGGCAGGTCCTGCTGTTGGCGAGCGTGATCCTGGTGCAGACCGGCCTGATCGGTGGTCTGCTGCACGAGCGCAGGCGCCGCCAACATGCCGAGATCGAATCACGCCAGCGACTTGCCGAGCTTGCCCACGTCAACCGTTATGCGGCCGCCGGCGAGCTGACGGCCTCGATCGCGCACGAGCTGAACCAACCACTCGGCTCGATCCTCACAAATGCCGAAACCGCAGAGCTCATGCTGAAGGGCGCCTCGCCCAACCTGGAGGAGATCGGCGAGATCCTCGCCGATATCAGGCGCGACGATCAGCGGGCGAGCGAGGTGATCCGCAGGTTGCGCAGCGTTTTGAGGAAGACGCCGTTCGAGGTCCGGGATATCGAGCTCAACGCGACAGTGCGCGACGCGATTGGGCTTGTCGTTGCCCTCGCCAACGGACGGAGGATCGCATTGACCTACATGCCGGCCGTTTTTGATCTCCACGTCAAGGGCGACCCCGTCCAGCTCCAGCAGGTCATCCTCAATCTGATCATCAATGCGATGGACGCGATTTCGGATGCGGAAACGGTCAAACGCGAGGTCAGCGTGAGCACCGTACAGGCCGGCGCCCACGCCGAGATCACAGTCGCCGACACCGGGCCGGGAATCGCGGCCTCCGATCTCGCAAAGGTCTTCGATCCGTTTTTCACCACCAAGCCGCAAGGGATGGGCATCGGGCTTGCGATCGCAAGGACCATCGTCGAGGCCCATGGCGGCACAATCTCTGCCGCGAACCGATCCTCAGGTGGGGCGCTTTTCACGATCCGGCTCCCGATCGTGCGCAGGTAGCTGAAACCATCATCGTGGCGCGCCGAAAGCGGGACGCCATTTCATTGATCTCGATCAACAAACGTCCGACGGCCAGCCCGATCCTCCCAATCGAACGTGCGATGGAGGGAGTAATGTTTCGCTGCTGTAAGACTTTTATGGCGCTTGCATTGGTCGTTGCGGTTCCCGTTGCAGCGACGGCGCAGACCCCAGCGCCGGTGCTGCCGAGCACACAGGCCCAGCCCGCCGTTCCGCCAGCTCCGACCGTAGACCTGTTGAAGCCTGAGCAGCTTGAGGCGCTGGTCGCGCCGATCGCCCTCTATCCCGACGAACTGCTCGCCAACGTGCTGGCGGCCGCGACCTATCCGCTCGAGGTTGTGCAAGCGGACCGCTGGTTGAAGCAGCACAAGGCCCTGAAGGGCGATGCGTTGAAGACCCAGGTGGACAAGCAGGCCTGGGACGACAGCGTCAAGGCGCTCAGCAGCACCGCCGACGTCCTGACCATGATGAGCGACCAGCTCGAATGGACCAAGAAGCTCGGTGACGCCTTCCTCGCGCAGCAGGCGGACGTGATGGACGCGATCCAACGCCTGCGCAACAAGGCCTACGACAACAAGAAGCTGGTCACGACAAAGCAGCAGAAGGTCAGCGTCCAGTCTCAGGAGGGCAAGCAGGTCGTCGTCATCCAGCAGGCCGATCCCTCGGCGATGTACGTGCCGTATTACGATCCCGCGACGGTCTACGGCGGCTGGCCCTATGCGGAGTATCCGCCTTATTACTGGGGCTACCCGTCCTATATTGGCGCCGGCATGGTGGCGGCCGGCATTGCCTTCGGCACCGCCTGGGCGATCGGACGCTGGGGCAATTACTGGGGCGGCGGCTGCAACTGGGGTAACCGTAACGTCTACGTCAATCATCGCACCACCAACATCGGCAACGGCTGGCAGCACAATCCGGCACATCGTCAGGGCGTGCGCTACAACAACACCAATGTTCAGCAGCGTTTCGGCAACAACAATCTGAAAGCCGGCGCGTCGGATCGAATGGATTTCCGAGGCCGTGACGGCAATCAGGTGCTGCGTCCGAGCCAGGGTGCGGGAGATCGCACGGGTGACCGGGCCGGAGACCGCGCTGGAGATCGTGGCGATCGTCCGGGAGCAGGTGATCGCGCCGGTGCGGGTACGCGAGACCGGCCGGGCGGCGGCGATCGAGCCGCTGCGAGTGATCGCGCCAAGGGTGCCGGCAACCGGACCAAGGGCGGCGGCGATCGTGCGAAGGCTGCAAATCGCGCGGGCGGCGGTGCGGCCAACCGCGGCGGCGGCGGAAATCGCGGCGGCGCGATGAACGTCTCGTCCGGCCGCTCCGCGGCTGCGGCGTCGGCGCGTGGACGATCCAGCATGGCGAGTATGCCGCGCGGCGGTGGCGGACCGAGCATGGCCGGCCGTGGCGGCGGCGGAATGTCGATGGGCGGTGGTGGCGGATTCCGCGGTGGCGGAGGAGGCGGCCGCGGTGGCGGCGGTGGCCGGCGCTCGGACATCGCGCTGAAGCATGATGTCGTCCTGCTCGGCCATCTCGGCAGTGGGCTCGGCTATTATCGCTTCAGCTATATCGGGAGCGACAAGGCCTATGTCGGCGTCATGGCGCAGGAGGTCGAACAAGTTGCGCCGAACGCCGTGACGCGCGGCAGCGACGGGTATCTGCGGGTTCATTACGAGAAGCTTGGTCTGAAATTCAGCACTTACCGCGACTGGATCGACGGCGGTGCGAGGATTCCTGCGGAGGTGACGCCATGATAGGCCTGACATCGTTTCGTCGCGCCTTGTTGCCGGGCATCATGGCCCTGGCGCTGCTTGGCTCCGCAGCACAGGCACAGCAGTCCTACAAGACACCGGAGGACGCAGCTACGGCACTTGCAGCCGCGGTCAAGAGCGGACCGCGCGATATCCTGAAGGTGCTCGGCAAGGCGGCCGAGGACATCGTCTTCTCCGGCGATGAGGTTGCCGACGACAACATACGCCAGCGCTTCCTGTCGATGTATGATGCCAAGCACGGCATCAAGGCCGAGGGCAACAAGACCGCGACCCTGATACTGGGGCAAGACGATTTCCCGTTCCCGATTCCGCTGGTCAACACCAAGACCGGCTGGGAGTTCGACACCGACGAGGGACGGATCGAGGTGCTTCGCCGCCGCATCGGCCGCAACGAGCTCGATGCGATCCAGACCGCGCTGGCTTTTGTCGATGCCCAGAACGAGTATGCCGACAAGGACCGGGGCGAGGGCGCCGGCGTCTACGCGCAACGCATCGTTTCTTCAGCCGGCAAGAAGGACGGCCTGTTCTGGCGCGACGACAGCGATCCGAGCCCGCTCGGCGCGCTCGTGGCCGAGGCTTCGAAGGAGGGCTATCGCGGCGGCGATGCCGGTCCTGCACCGTATCATGGCTACTATTTCCACATCCTGAAGGGACAAGGCCCTGACGCGCCCGGCGGCGCGCTCAATTATGTCGTCAAGGGCAAGATGATCGGCGGTTTCGCGTTGATCGCGTGGCCAGCGGAATACGGCAATTCCGGCGTGAAGACCTTCCTGGTCAACCATACCGGCACCGTCTACGAGAAGGATCTTGGCAACCGCACCGATTTCGTCGCCTCGCGTACCACGCTGTTCAATCCCGATCAGACCTGGAAAAAGGTCGATGCCGCAAAACCTTGAACGGCGAATGATGCTGCGAGGGCGCGCATCGCCCCTCGTCGCGATGTTCGTGCTGGCGCTCGCCCTTGTCGCGCCGTGTACGCAATCCTTCGCGCAGGCCGCCGGTCACGTCCACGCCAGGATCGTCAAAGCCGGCCTCCTGGTCGGCGGCGGTGCCGGCAGCGGCGTGCTGACCTATCGCGGCAAGACCTATCCGTTCAAGATCATCGGCATGAGCTTCGGCATCACCGCCGGAGCCACCATTGGCCGGCTCGACGGCTGGGCCTCAGGCATCCGCGACGTCAGTGATTTCGCCGGCACTTACAGTTCTGTCGGCGGCGGCTTTGCCCTTGTCGGCGGCGCCAACGGCGTCCAGCTGCGCAACGAGAAGGGCGTGAGCATGGTTCTGCGGGGACCAAAAGCAGGCCTCGAACTCGCGGCCAACATCAGCGCGATTACGATAAGCTTCAGATGAGGCGCGCGGGGATAGGAGTAAGGGCGCTCCGCGCGCCGGACCCGGACTGGGCATCCGGCGCACCGCTCTCGCGGCGAAAAACGAATTGGAGCAGCGCAAGGACCTTGCAAGAGGGGTCGCGAGAAGTTTTTCGAGGGGGCGCCGGCGCGGTCGAAGGGGCGGCGAAGCAGCGCCTTGACAGGGGCGCGCGCCTGAATATTTTCTGCGCCGGAAGATGTTTCTTCCTGCACCGCAAAATCGAAAAGGACCCGTGAAAGACCGTCAGGAGTGACGACGATGCTCGATCAGGATTTCGCCCGCATCCGCGCGCACCGCAATAATTTGTCTCGTTATCGACGCTTGCTGAAGACCAGGCTGTCGGACATTGAGCGCCAGTTTATCGAACGACGCCTCGCCGAGGAGCAGGCCGCGCTCGAGGCTCTCGCCGCCGACGTCTTCCCGGTCGCCTTCAGCCTTCCGAACATGCCATCGGTTTCCACTGCTGCGGGAGCGGAACGATGAGTGACGTCCGCAACCTCCTCATCCGCGGCAGCGAAAAGGTGATCGGGCACTACCGCGTGTTGCTGGCCGGTGCCAGAAGCGAGAGCGAACGCGAGCTCTATCGCGCCCGGATCGAGCGCGAGCAGCGCTTGCTCGATTCGCTCCAACACGGCTTGGTGGATCGATCGGCGGCGTGAGGGAGCTACCCCTCGTATTGGTCCGGTCCCATCGCCCAGAGCGACTGGTCGTGGCCGTACGCGTAATTCCGGTTATTGAGCGCGGGATTGCGATTGACCATCGGCCGCATGAACATCGGATGGGTGGCGCTGCGCACCTCGTGCTCGACCGTGAACAGCGGCTTGCCGCTGTCGAGGTCGACGATGTCGCAGAACCGGTACTGGTATTGATTGTCCTCGCGGGAGACCAGCTTGCGCGCCAGGAGCTTTCGATACGGGCCGGAGAAGTCGGTGATGTACATCTGCAAATGATGCCCATCATAGTCGCGCTGCGGCTGATCGGTCTCGCGGAACAGCAGATGCTGGTTGCGGCCCGTCTTCACGGCGGCGACCGTGCCGTCGCCATTCCACAGCTCCGATGGCATGCCCATGATCTCGGGGTAGAAGGCGCAGATGCCGCGCGCCGATCCGATGGGCACGTCGAGCTCGACATAGGGAATGCCGAGCGCGATGCGCCCGAAGCGCGCGGCGTCGGGCTCGTAGCAGCGCAGGCGGTTGCCCCACGGACAGATCGCCTCGACGTGGTCGTTGCGCTCGGCGAAGGCGAAGGCAGTGCCCTCGAGCTTCTTCGCGACTGACGCCAGCCGCCCCAGCAGCGCCTCGCGGCCCGCGATGACGAGCCCGATATGGCCCCGCAGCACCTGCGGCTTGCCGCTCGGCAGGTGAAACTGGCTTCGTCCGGCGTTGATCCACATGTTGGTGTCCGACACCATCAGAAAGGGATCGCGGGTCAGTCCGAGCCCCGCGACGTAGAACAGGGTGGCGAGGCGCTGATCCGGAACCTGGATGTTGACGTGCTCGAAATGGATGGCATTGCCGAGATCTTCTGCGGATCGGTCGAATTGTTGCGGCATGGATGGGCACTCTGGCTGGGGGCTGGAGTGCATATTAGAGCAGAATTTCCGTCCGCCGAAACGGGGCGCCGATCAAATATCGGGGCAGCGCACGATGCCCGTTGCCACCTTGCCGTAGCAGCTGTTCCCTGTAAGCTCTCCAAAACATCAGGGAAGGGATCGATGGGAGGAGTTCTGGAGGGCGTGCGCGTCCTCGATTTCGGGCGCTACATTGCGGGCCCCTATTGCGCGACCCTGCTGGCCGAGTTCGGGGCTGAGGTCATCCGTGTCGAGAAGCGCGACGGCAGCGAGGATCGCTTCGTGGCGCCGGTCGGGGAAGGCGGCGAAGGCGCGCTGTTCCTCCAGATCAATCGCAACAAAAAGTGCATCACGCTCGATCCGATGAAGCCGGAAGGGCAGGAGGTGATGCGCCGCCTGGTCGCGACCGCGGACGTCGTCGTCGCCAATCTGCCGCCGCAGACCCTGCGCGCGATGAAGCTCGACTACGAGTCCTTGAAGGCCATCAAGCCCGACATCATCCTGACGACGGCAACTGCATTCGGCGGGCCGGGGCCGTGGTCCGACCGCGTCGGTTTCGACGGCGTCGGGCAGGTCATGTCGGGGGCGGTGTACATGACGGGCACCGGGGATCCGCCGTATCGTGCCGCTGTGAACTGGGTCGATTTCGGCACCGCGCTGCATTGCGCGTTCGGCACGCTCGCCGCGCTGATCGAGCGCGGCAAATCCGGGCGTGGGCAAATCGTCGAAGGCGCGCTGCTCGCAACCGCTTTGTCCTTCACCAATGCTACGCTGATCGAGCAGGCGGTGATCAACGTGAACCGCGTCCCGACGGGCAATCTCGGCCAGACCGCTGCGCCGGCCGACATCTACCGGACCCGGGACGGCTGGGTGCTTTGCCAGGTCACCGGACATCCGCTGTTCAAGCGCTGGGCGCGGCTGATGGGCGAGGAGGAGGCGTGGCTGAACGATCCGCGCTTTGCCGACGACATCAGCCGGGGCAACAACGGCCCCGTCATCAGCGAGCGGATGGCGCGCTGGTGCGCCGAGCGCACCACGCAGGAGGCCGTCGATGCGTTGGGCAAGGCGATGATTCCGACCGGGCCCGTGCTCTCACCGCAACAGGCACTGGATCATCCGCACATCCGCGCGGCCGGTTTCATGCAGGACGTCGACTATCCAGGCTTGCCGAAGCCCGCGCCGGTAACGCGTGCTGCGGTCCGGTTGTCGGAAACGCCGGGCGAGATCGCAACGCGCCCGCCGACGCTCGGCGAGCACAACGATCTCGTCCTCGCCGAGCTCGGCTATGATGCGGCGGCGATCGCGGCGCTCCGGCAGGATGGTGTCATCTAGAGCAATTGCTTCAACGCCTGTGCGTCGGCTGGTGCCGCGCTCTTCTGGTCGTTGTCGAAATAGACATAGACGTCGCAGCCCTGCCGCTTCCAGGACTTGATGCGCTTTGCCCATTGCGCCAGCGTCGCCTTGGTGTAGTGCCCGTGGTAGCGCCCGCTCGGCCCGTGTCCGCGCACATAGACGAAATCCGCCGTGCGCTTCCACGGCGCCGGCGCATCGTGATGGTCGGACAGGCACAGCGAGATGTTCTCGTCCGCCAGCATGCGCAGGATGCGCGGCTGATACCAGCTCGGATGACGGAATTCGAAACTGTAACGCCGTTTGCGCGACAACAGCTTGAAGAAAGACGCGAGCCGGTCGGCATTCGCCTCGAACTGCGGCGGCAGCTGGAACAGGATCGGGCCGGCCTTGCCGCCGAGGCGGGAGATGCGGTCCTCCAGCAGCTCGAGGCTGTTGTCGGAGCGCTCCGACAGGCGCTTCCAGTGCGTGATGAATTTCGACGCCTTCCAGGCGAAGACAAAATCCCCGCCGGTCTGCTCGCGCCAGCCTTTCACCGCTTCGGGCGTCGGCGTGCGGTAGAACACGCCGTTCAGTTCCGTGGTGTCGAACTGTCCGGCGTAGTAGCGCAACTGTTCCTTCAGCGTCACGCCCTCGGGAAAGAACGGGCCGCGCCAGGAATCGTAGTGCCAGCCGGAGGTGCCGATCAGAACGCGCGCCATGTTTCACGTGCCATCCGTTGCCGTTTGCCGGAAGGAACGTCCGTGCCGTCGATACGTTTCTCACGGGCTTGATCAACGCAGGACCGGAACCGATGTACGCGCTGTTCGAAGGCAACAAGCAGATCGGCGATCCCTTTCCCACCGAGAAAGAGGTGTGGGAGGCCGCCCTGATCGAGGGGCTGGTGACCGACGTTCCCGTGGCGGACGAGGAGGGCGGCCGGCTTCTCCCGGAGGGATATCACGTCGCGCGCGTCGAGGAGGCCTTCGAGCCCCGGGCCGGCTGGAAGCTGCCGCGCGAGATCTCGTGAGCTAGTTCGACGCCAGCGCCGCCTTGGCCACTTCGGCCATCCAGCCCGATGCCACCGGCAGAATCGCGTCGTTGAAATCGTAGCGCGGGCCGTGCAGCTCGGCGCCGTCGCGGAGCTCGCCATTGCCGATCCAGACGAAGGCGCCCGGCCGCTGCTGGAGATAATGGGCAAAATCCTCGCCGGCCATGCTGGGCGCGAGGTCGCGCCGCAGCTCGGCCCGCACCTTCGCAGCGGCGATCCGGGCCAGGCCCGCCTCATCAGGCGTGTTGATCACGACGCCGACGCCCATGACGATCTCGGGCGTCACCTTGACGCCAAAGCTCGTCGCGATCCCGGCGCAGGTGCGCTCGATCCCGTCGAGGATGACGTCCTTGACGGCGTCGCGGTGGTACCGCAGCGTGCCGCGGATGGTCACGCGTCCGGCGATCTGGTTCGGCGCGGTGCCGCCCTCGATGGTGCAGAGCGAGAGCACGGCGGTGTCGAGCGGATCGACGCTGCGCGAGGTGATCGATTGCAGCGCCACGATCAGATGGCCGGCCGCCATCACCGGATCGCGTGTCAAATGCGGCATGCCGGCGTGGCCCGCATGGCCCTCGATGGTGATGGTGACGCGTCCGCCGGAGGCCATGACGACGCCGTCATGCACGGCGATGGTGCCGGCGGCAAGGCCGGGCCAATTGTGAAAACCGAACACCCGCTCCATCGGAAAGCGGTCGAACAGACCGTCCGCCACCATGGCGCGTGAGCCGCCAAAGCCTTCCTCGGCCGGCTGGAAGATGAAATCGACCGTGCCGCTCCAATCGGTATCGCTGGTGAGCAGGGCGGCAGCGCCGAGCAATGAGGCGGTGTGGCCGTCGTGGCCGCACGCATGCATGACGCCCGATGTCTTGGAAGCGTAGGGCAGGCCGGTGTCCTCGGTGATCGGCAGCGCATCCATGTCGGCGCGCAGGCCGATCCGCCTCTGCGCATGCCCGCGGGTCAATGTCGCGACGACGCCGTGCCCGCCGACGCCTGCCACGAAGGGAATGCCGAGCTCGGTGAGCTTGTCCTGCACGAAGGCGGCGGTCTCCTTCTCCTGGAGCGAAAGCTCGGGGTGCGCATGAAGGTGCTGGCGCCACGCGGTCAGTTTCTGGTGCAGCTCGGGGGGCAAGATGGGGTCTTTCGCAAAGTGTCGGTTGCCGCACCATAGCGGATTATCCGCGCACTGCATCCGGCACGTTGGAATGCCTCGCGTGCAATAGCGCAAGCCGCTTCCACGTCATTCCGGGGCGCGCCTTCGCCGCGTCCCAATTGATATCATGCCAGCTTCGCAAGTCCGCCCCAATCAAAACTGATGCCGTGGCCCGGCCTGTCAGGCGCCAGCGCCTTGCCGTCCTGAAGCACCAGCGGGTGCTCGATGTACTTGTCCAGGCCGAAACCGTGCGCCTCCAGATAGGAGCGGTTCGGGCAGGCCGCGAGCAGGTGCACGGTGATGTCGTGCGCGCCGTGGCTGGTCACGGGCAGGTTGAACGCCTCGGCCAGCCGCGCGATCTTCATGAAGGCGCTGACGCCGCCGCAATTGGTGACGTCGGGCTCGGGATAGGACACCGCGCCACTGGCGATGTAGTTCTTGAACTCCCACAGCGAGCGCAGGTTCTCGCCCGCCGCGATCGGCACGCCGCCCTCCTGCATGATGCGCGCATGGCCTGCGACGTCATCGGGAATGATCGGCTCCTCGAGCCAGGTGAGGTCGTAGGGACCGAAGGCCCGGGCGGCACGGATCGCCTCTTCGACGGTCCATTTCATGTTGGCATCCGCCATCAGCGGAAAGCCGTCGCCGAGATGCTGCCGCATTGCGGAGACCTTCGCGACGTCGACTTTCAGCTCGGGCCGGCCGACCTTCATCTTGATCGCGCGAAATCCCTTGGCGAGATTGCCGTCGGTCTGCTTGAGCAGCTCATCGACGGAGAGATCGAGGTCGATGCCGCCGGCATAGCACGGCACGTGCGCGTCGAAACCGCCGAGCAGGCGATACAGCGGCAAGCCCGCGCGCCGCGCCTTCAGATCCCACAGCGCGATGTCGAGCGCGGACAGCGCCAGCACCACCGGCCCGCCGCGGCCGCCATAATGGAGTGCCCACCAGACGTGATGCCAGATCGCTTCAGTGTCGTCGGCCTCGCGGCCCTCGATCAGCGGCGGGATCTCACGCCTGAGGATGTCGGCGACAGCGCCGCCGTTGCGACCCACGGTGTAGGTGTAGCCGACGCCCTCGGCGCCATCGGCATCGCGGATGCGGCAGGTGATCAGCTCGAACGCCGTCATGTCCCCATGCGTGGAGTCGGAGAGCGTGATGGGGAGGGGGATCCGGTAGAGTCCGGTATCGGTCGTTGCGATGCGCGGCATGATTCCTTCCTGTTTTTTAGTTCAGGTTAAGCCGATCGTGCGGCGCGTACAATCTTCGGCAACGACGGCGGTGAGCGGATCCGGCACTTTCCTCGCCGAATCCGCGCCGCACCGCTGCGATTTGTCGTCGCGCCGATGCCGCTAGCGCCTAGATGATGAAGTCCGTCGCCTCCAGCGAGGCCGCATGAACCCCGCTCAAAGTGATGGTGTCATTGGCGGAGAGGTGAATCACCGCATTCCCTGAGCTGTCATCGCTGATGAGACTGGACACAGCCGCCCAATCCGCAAAACCGTAGTCGTGCAGGTTGATCACGTCGAGTTCCGGCGCGGTGCTGCCGACGGCGGTGTTGCCTTGATTGAAGTCGTTGATGACGTCGTTGCCGGAGCTGGCCGTGAAGACGAAGACATCGTTGTTCGGCCCGCCCCACAGCTGATCATTGCCCGCGCCGCCGTTCAGCGTGTCCGTGCCGCCGGTGATGGAGCCAGGGGTAGATGGCGCATAAGTCCGCGCATCGCCGTAGAGATGATCGGTGAACTCTCCGCCGTTGAGAGTGTCGTTGCCGCCGCGCGCGTTGCTGGACATGTTCGGGGCGTCACCAACTAACTCGGAGCCGTAGACGGCCGGGGGCTGCTCGCCACCGTTCGTGACGAAGCTCAAGGTGTCGTTTCCACCTTGCGCGTTGTCATCCAAGGATGTGAGCGAATCCCCGGCCAGGCTTCCGCCTCCGATCGCCATGTCGCTGCTGATGCCCAGGGTGAGGTTGTCACTTCCGCCAATTGCGTTGCCGGTCATGGCACCGACGGCATCCCCGCTGAGGGTAGCCGTGCTTTCGAACGCATATTCGAACACGTTCAGCGTGTCGTTGCCGCCATGCGCGTTGTCGCTCATGGATCCCCCGGCATCGCCGCTGAACACGTTCTCGAAGGCCCGTCCTCCAGTCACGGCCGTCAGCGTGTCATTGCCGCCCTGCGTGCTGCCCGACATGTCGCCTCCGGCATCTCCGTAAATGGAGATGTTGGAGCGGAAATTGCCGCCGGCGTCGGCGGAGAGCGTGTCGTTGCCGCCTGCAGCATTGCCCAACATGGTCTCGGCGTCGCCCATAATGGTGGCGCCGCTGAAGGGATAGTCCACGTTCGCCGTGAGCGTGTCGTTGCCGCCGTGGGAATTGCCCTGCATGACCGTGTCTTCGCCGATCAGCGTAACGAACACGTCCGCGTTGAGGATGGTTGCCGTCACCGTGTCGTTCCCGCCCCAGCCATCGATCGGGAAGTTGGGATCTCCGACGATGGTCGCGGTTTGGCTGAAGTCCGGAAAGGTGAGGATCAGGGTGTCGTTCGGCATCGTGCGCATGGCGCATCACTCCCATTTCATGTCAGTCGCGTGACTCCGAAAGCAGCGGAGGTCTCGGCGAGACGCACTGCGGTCACGCTTGAATCTGAATCTACTTGGAGTTGATGGCGGAGGTTTGCTTCTAACTCGATTTGATTGCGGCCGAGGAACCGCGTGACCGTGCTCGCCATCGATGGCAGCACGGGACATGCGCGGACTTCACGGAAGCCGCGATCGATCCGTGAGATCAGAGCGGTGTTAGAGCGCTATGACGTGCCGTTTGCCATCTCACCGCATCGTCGCGAGTTGCACTGCCAGCGCGCAGGCGCGGTCGTATTCGTCCAGATTGATCCATTCGTCGACCGTGTGCGCCTCGTTCTGCCCGGCGCCGAAGGTCACGGTCGGAATGCCGTGACGAACCATCCAATTGGCATCCAGCCCGCCATTGGCGGTGCGGACGTTCGGCGTGCCGCCGACCGCGGATACGGCCTCGACCGCGCGCTTGATCACGGGCTGGCTGTCCTTCATGCGGAACGGATAATAGTCGGTCTCGGCCTTGAACTTGACCTTGCCGGACTTGCCTTGCGCGTTGGTCACCTTCTTGGCCGCCTTCTCGAACGCGGCCTTGTAGGCTTTCGTGATCTCCTTGAAGAACTTTCCGTCATGGCTGCGGCTCTCGCCGCGCACGTGCACGTAGTCGGTGACGACATTGGTGGCATCGCCCGCGGGGCGGCCCTCGCCGCCGGTCACCGGGCCGACATTGCTGGTGCCCATCCGCGCGCTCGCGCCCTTGCCCTTCACCACCTTGCCGAACCAGCCGCCGGCTTTCACTTCCGCAAGGGCGAGGGCCATGATCATGGTCGAGGAGATGCCGCGCTCCGGCGCGACGCCGGCATGCGAGGCGCGGCCGAAGATCTCGACGGTCCAGCGGTCGGCGCCGACCGCGCCGATGACGACGTTGGAGGCAGAGCCGCCGTCATAGTTAAACGCCATCACGGGGGAGCCGAGTTCGTCGAGCTTGACGTGGCGCGCGCCATAGAGCCCGCTCTCCTCGCGCACGCAGAACAACAGCGTGATCGGCGGATGGTCGAGCTTCTGCTTTTCGAGCTCTGCGGCCAGCGTCACCAGCACGCCGCAGCCGCAGCGATTGTCGCCGCCGAGCGCGGTCCTGGCTTCGTTGACGATCTTGCGTCCGGATTTCTTCGGCTTGGCACCGGCGCAGAGCGGCACGGTGTCCATGTGGGTCATGAACATGATGCGCGGCTGGTTGTGCAGCGCGCCGCGGCCGGGCAGGTCGACGATGAGGTTGCCGGTCTCGGTCGGCACTGGAATGCGCGTGTTGGCATCGTCGAGCCGGATCGCCTTCGCCGGTACGCCGCTCTCCTTCAGCGCGTCCATGAGCTCCCGCCCGATGGCCGCCTCCTGTCCGGTGACGCCCTCGACGGCGAGGAAGCGCATGAGGCGGTCGGTGGCGGCTTGGGTGTCGACAGGCATGAGCAGTCCTTACGGCGAGTGGCGCCTAAGCATCGTTCGTGAAGCACTGCGGCGCAACCCCCTGGTGCTACATGCCGGCCCTCACGACAGCGAGAAAATTCGGTTTTCTGTAAGGAAATTGATGCCGCAGTGAGCTTTCTATGAATATCACTACCCATTTGCCTGGAGTACTCAACCTATGGCAGCATACAATTTTCAACCTGCATCTTTCCGGCCGGCTATGACCACCACATCCCTTCGCAACGTCATTGGTTTTTCAGTTGTTATTGTTCATTTGGCGGCGATATTTACCATTCTGCTATTCTTTCTGGACTTACAGATGGGGCGCCGGGTGGACATCGCCCTTATCATTTCTCCGATCTTTTTTGTTTTTTCGCTTTCGATTGTTAGGAGCTTTGTTGAGGAGCGCGGAGCTCTAAGAGATGATGCCAGGTTGAATGGCTCATTTTGTGCAATGGCCATCCTTGTTACGTGGTCCTTCTTGCTGTTTATGCTGTCCGGCCTGGTTCTATTCTCGATGCGCGTCATCGGAAGCCCAGAAGAGTTGAAAACATATCTCGCCATTAGCGAGA
This sequence comes from Bradyrhizobium sp. NDS-1, assembly GCF_032918005.1. Taxonomy (NCBI): domain Bacteria; kingdom Pseudomonadati; phylum Pseudomonadota; class Alphaproteobacteria; order Hyphomicrobiales; family Nitrobacteraceae; genus Bradyrhizobium; species Bradyrhizobium sp. NDS-1. The sequence goes on along the minus strand of NZ_CP136628.1, from coordinate 6,006,506 downwards.
CTTCCTTTGGAGCATTCCTAGGCCTCATTATTGATACTCTATTTGGAGGATCTAAGGATGAACGCACTTAGGACGCTTTGCGCGGTACTATCTTTGGTCATCCTCGCTTCGTTCGTTTCTGTGGGCTTGGGGATAAACCCATCCCAAGCTCAAAGCCTTTGGGATCATAACGGATCTACGGTCAGACTAGACGCGGCTGGCACAACCCGGCGCTTTTACTATGTCGAACCCAGATCGGGGCTTCCTGCGAAAAGTGGGGATTTGCTTTTCGAAGGACAAAAGCAGGCAAATACCTATGTAGGGAATGCGGTGCTGTTTTCTTCTAACTGCGGTCCCATCAAATATAGTGTGAGCGGGCATGTCGCTGATGATCAACGAGCCGTGACGTTACAAGGCAAAGCTCCGCAACGAGACACATTGTGCAGAACCATTGGTTATCGCGACGACACGCTTGTTTTCAGTTATCGCTCATCCCCAGCATCCAGTACGTCGTCCGATTTGCGAGAGGTTTGGGGAGACCGTTCGAAAGGAGAGGTATGGGCCGGGATAGTATTCAATCAGCCCGGCCTTCTACTTCTGAGGGGGGTGAAGGCTAGTTCGGGGGACTGGTTTCTTTTGCGCAAGGATCCTTATGGAGGCCTCGGCGACGGGGTGGCGGGTGACGACGACATTGCGCCGCTTCTAAGAGGGACATATCGTAGAGACAGCCGTGCAATAACACTACTTGACAGCAAAGGACGCGAAATAAGACTTGAGGAAATGAAAGAGAAGGAAGGCGCGCTGATACGCTTCAGCGCGGGCGCTAACACCATCTATCGTTGGACCAGGAAGCCTCGGTTCTCACCGGCTCTTAACACTTCACGCTACGCCATGTGCTTTGAGGACACAGGCAATGAAGGCTGTTATGATGGGACGATTTATGTCGCTTGCAAGCGGATAGAGAGTTGCCAATCGGCGTTCAGGTCGCTCGGCTTAGCGAATGAGCGCGCTAATTTTAGCAGCGGAGTTGCCCTCAACTCAAATTGTCGGAAGCACCCAATTTCATACTGGGTTGAGACGCCGATCGGGCAGGAAGCTAGCCTCGCTGGTCGTCTACGCAATCATCCAGACGTGATCGAAGCTTGCCGCTATGCACAGACGGCAGGAGGCACGGATCCGACCGAAATTGAGCTGACGGTTGAGCAATTGTATGGGGCCGAAAGCGCGAACGCCTGGCGATTTCGTGATAGATTGGAGACGTTCTTCAAGGAGCGCTTTTCACCTGACGTATTAAGAATTACAACCACCGTTCCGAGTGCGGCAAAGATCGTTATCGGGGCAAACAGCGCTTCATTTTGTAGGCAGCTGCAGGGAAAGTGGGAGCAATATGTTTTGCAGATTAATGTCGGAAAACGACATGAACAGGTCGAGAAGTATCATGTCATATTGAGTATCGCAGACGCATGGTTTGGAAACGCACCTCGCGACGGCAGTGCTCCAATTATTGAGCGACTTGATCGGCTGGACTACGAGAAGAAGGACTCAATCGATGCCAAGCTGATGGATGCGTGTCGAGACTACATCGCTAGCATGCTAGGCGTCCATTTCGTCTCGGCGAGAGTTGGCTACGTCGAAGTATACGACTACAGTAATGATGATCAGTGAGCTGAGGCTCTGCATGGCACCCGATCAACCAGCACTGTCGCTGCCAGCGAGACATCGAACTGCCCGTCATTCTAGCGGACGTGACGCCCTCTTGCGTAGGGAGAGCGATGTGATGCTATGGTCGCCATTAGCACGGATATCGATCCTGAAGCCTTGCCGAGTAGAGTGACTTGTTTGTGCATTCGGCATTGGAGCGGATGAGGCGATCGATGGCGGCAGCGGTGTCGAAAAGCGTGGGTGATTCCCCTAGCGGGGGCGGCGCGCCATCCTATGGGCCCTGCGAGGTGTAAGCCAAGAAGATCAGCACGCCGAGCGCCAGCATGGCAGCCATGAACAGCAGCACCGCCGGCAATCCCGCCACCGCCGCCACCGCACCGGTCACCGACTGCATCAGGGCCGCGCCGAGGAAGAAGGCGAGATTGACCGCCGCGAGCGCCTTGCCCGCGGTCTGCGCATCGACCAGCTGCCGGGACATGCCGAAGATCAGCGGCTGGGCGGAAGTCGCAAGGCCAATGAGAACGAACAGCACGAGGTCGTATTGCGGCGGCATGACCGAGAGGCCGAACAGCATGGAGACGGCGTAACCCGGCGCGCCCAGCGCCATCAGCGCCAGCAGCAGCGCCCCGACCATATGCGTGCCCGCCACCAGCGCGCGGCGATGACCCAGCCTGCGGTCGATCATGCCGATGAGAAGCGGACCTACGATCATCGCCAGCGTGAACGCACCGAGCTGGTTGCCGGCCTCGACCCGCGACAGATCCTTGACCTGCATCAGCCACGGCCCGCCCCACAGGCCGCGCAGCACCAGCGAGGTCGCCAGCGATACGAGCGCCAGTGCGATCAGGCCGCGCAGGGGACGCGAGAGCCCGAGCCTGAGCACCTCGATCATCTGCGACAGCGGCGAGGACTCGTCCTTGTGCTCGGCCGACTGGTGCGGCACCAGCACGAACACGGCGAGCGCGACGGCGACGCCGCCGATAGCGGACATCCAGAACCCGGCGCGCCAACCCCAATTGTCGACCACGAAGGCGAGCGGGCTCGACGACAGCAGCATGCCGATATTGCCGATCGAGAGGATCGCACCCGACCACAGGCCGAACCGCGCCGCCGACAATTGTTTGGCCGCCAGCGTCATCGGGCACATCAGCATGCCGGAGGTGGCAACGCCCAACAGCACCTGCCCGACCGCAAAGCTGGCAGCTCCGGTCGCAAACCCCGACGCGATGGCGCCGATCACGGTTCCCGCGAGCAGGCTGAGCGATACCGGCCGCACGCCGAACCGATCCATCGCCGCGCCGACCGGGATCTGCGCGGCGGCAAAGGCGAAGGGGTAGACCGAGGTGAGGCTGGCGAGCGCCTGCGGCTCGATACGGAAATCCGCCGCCATCAGATCGAGGCTGACCGCCGGAATGGTGCGCAGCAACGTCGAGAGCATGTGGCCGCAGGCCAGCGCAAGCAGCGCAAAGACCAGCGCGCGGGTGCCATTGCGCGTGTCGTCATTGGTGGCGGCGGTCATGAGCGTTTCGTCCCGGCAAGGCTTTTTGCCGGGTTACACGATTGGGAAGAGACTGCCAATGGCGAGAGTTGCAGCGTTCGCGCAGGGGCGACGGGTCTCATGTCAGGGCTTTCGGCGCGATGGCGTCGCGCAGGATCCCGCGTCCTGCTTCAGTCCGTCATCTCGTCGCTCCGTCTCGACGAGCGGCCCTACGACGAGGAGCGCAAGGGGGCGCCATGACGCCGGGATCGGATCTGGCCGCGCGGATCAGTTCGCCGCGCGGCCGTGCCGCGCCTCGTAGCCGGCCCATTCATTCCTTGAAGCTGTTCAGTCCGACGATGCGTCAGCCGGGCATGATTTCATTTCGCCCAGCAGCTTCGCCGCTTCGTCCAGCAGTTCCCGGATCGCCCTTCGCTCTGCGATCCGCTCCGGTGTGAAGGCACCGTGCTTGCGCGCATTGCGGTTTCCCCACGGTGCGCCCGATCCCGGGGCACCGCCGTGCATGCGGCAGCGTAGCCCGCCGCGCACGGCCGGCGCGCGGCAGGCGAGACCGCTACGCGTGCCGGCGCCGCAGCGGGGGCTTGCCGACATCGCGCTCGTGTTGCTGACGCGGTCGACACTCATGCGCCGGCGCCTTGCATCGCTGCGGCCCCGTGGTGTTCGCGTTTGCCGTCGCGCGGCGCAGCCGGTCCCGCCTCGATCGATGTGCCGGGCTCGGCAACGGTCAGGTGCGCATGCTGCGCGACATTCCCCACGATTGCGCTGCCGCCATCCTGCACCGACAAATTCTGCACGGTGATCTGATGTTCGCCGTTGCCGCGATGACGGTTCAGGGCCTCCATCTGGGCTGCAAAGGTGCGGGCCAACCGGGTCAATGCGCGGGAGATGCCTTTTTGCTGAGGGATGCCTTCCGCAAAGGCGAGGCGGCAGGCAAAGCGCATGGTCGCGACGTGGACGGACACCATCTGCGCCGTCAGCATGGCCTCGAGGGAATCCCGTGGCGCGACGCTCTTCATCATCGAGATCATGAACGCGAGATTGGCCTCATCGGGCTGCTGAAGGACTACGCTGGCTTTCATCAATTGCTTGAGGATGCCGTGCAGCGCGTCGCGATCGACGGCGCCGAGCGCCTCGGCCATCAGGCGTTCGCCGGTCTCGGCGTCGGGGTGCTGAATTGCGATTCGTTGTCCAGCGAGCTTGACCCCGGGGGTGGGCCTGCTGCCGTACCTGGGAACGGCGGTCGTGTTGTTGCGTGTCATGGCTGTTTTCAAGTCGATATGTCCTTTGGGCCCACGGCAGGTGCGAGCAGGCCCGCTGATGCGAAGCCCACCCGCGCAGTTGCCGTGCGGCGGTTGTGTTTCAGATGTCGATGCAGGGCTTGTGCGCGATCAAAGCGAGGCCCACATGGCTGTGGAGGCAGCTCGCTTACGCGGATCGCGATGATGCCATCATGCTCCCGTTTTGCCCGACGAGTCAAATTCGATTTCGTAACATCCGAAGATTTGTCGTCCCGCCTAAGTCCTTGTTTCGACAGGGGGCGTCTACTGTGCATGGGGTTGTTTTCGCATTTTTTGTTGCGAGGCGGTGCGCACCTGCCGTGCGGCGGAATGCCGGCGCCCCAACGCGATTGCGAAATCCGGCGCGACCGCTATTCATGATCTCCGGATGCGTCGCACCAACAAGCATGCACAAGCGGCGCTGGTGAAGTCTGGGGAGAGAACCGATGCAACGAATCGCCCGCCTGCTGGCAGTCATCGCCGGATTGTGCGCCTCTGCGCTGTCGACGCAGGCCGTCGCGCAGAAATATCCGGTGCGCCCGGTCAAGGTCATGGTCGGCTTCAGCGCGGGCGGTCCGGTCGATGTCGCCGCCCGCATCGTCGGCGATCGCTTGAGCAGCAAGCTCGGGCAACCCTTCGTGGTCGAGAACCGCGCCGGCGCCAACGGCATGATCGCCGCCGAAGGCGTTGCGCGTGCGGAGGCGGACGGCTACACGATGCTCGCCTGCAACTCCTCCACCATCACGCTCAACAAGACGTTGTTCAAGGACATCCGCTACGACCCGCAAGGCGACTTCGCGCCGCTCACCACCATCGTGTCGGCGCCGCTCGTGCTCGTAGTCAATCCGGAGAACCCCAAGACGGCTGATATCAAGACCGTGGCCGATCTCGTCGCAGCGGCCAAGGCCGCGCCCGGCGCACTGGCTTACGGCTCGGGCGGCAACGGCAACCTTGCCCACCTCGCCATGGAGTTGCTCAGCCAGAAGGCCGGAATCAAGATGATCCACGTGCCTTATCGCGGAGGTTCGGCCGCCGAGGTCGGCATCCTCGCGCAGGAGGTGCTTGCGGTGTTCGATCCGCTCTCCGCCGTGCCGCTGGTCAAGGCCGGCAAGCTGCGCGCGCTCGCGGTGTCGTCAGCCGAACGGCTGCCGGCGCTGCCCGATGTGCCGACCGTTGCGGAAGCAGGCTATCCCGGCTTCGACATCTCGTTCTGGGTCGGGTTCTTCATGCCGAAGTCGACGCCGGCGCCGATCCTCGAGACGCTGCACCGGGAGATCGTCGCAGCTGCCAGGGACCCGGCGGTCGCGGAGAAGCTCGGCTCGCAAGGCGTCGTGTCCGTGCTCAGCCCGGCCGAGTACGCCGCCAAGATCGCCAAGGAGACGAAAGAGCTCGCCGACGTCGTGACGGCCGCCAACATCAAGGCTGAGTAGGACGTGGGTCGGCGAGTGCCGGGATGAACGAGGCGAACCTCCAGCGGCCGGCGCTTGACGATGATCCCGGCACGCTTCGATGGCATCGGAGGTTCCGTGCGGAAACGGCTTATCCTTCTCTCGGGAAAAAGTGGAACAGGTCGTTCTAACGCAGGTTAGTAGCGAACGTTCATTTGATAAACGGGAGTGAAATCATGATCCGCCTGCTGGCAACCACAGCATTAGGGCTGGTGCTGGCGAACGCCGCCTTTGCGCAATCGCCCGGCACGACAACGAAGTCCGATCAGAGCCCGCCGTCCCAATCAAATTCCACGGCGCCCTCGACCAACCCGTCATCCGGAACGCAGCAAACGACGTCGCAGCCGCAGCAATCACCGGCGACAGGAAACTCGACGCAGACCACGCAGAGCCCCGCGCCGTCATCCGGGGCTGCCAATTCCGGCTCCGGCACATCCAACAATGCCGCGAACAGCACGGACACCTCGCGGCCGCAGAGCGGCACGGCAAGCTCGAATACGACCGGCAACCCGCCCGCCGCCCAGCAGAGCGCCAACCCGCCGCCTGCGAACACCAACCAGGCGCAGGATCGGTCCAATCCGCCGCCGGCCAACAGCAATCAGGCTCAACAGGCGCCTGCCGCATCAGGGACCAACCAAGCTCAGCAGGCGCCGAATGCGCCAGCCGGCAATCAGGCCCAGGGCGGGCAGTCCAACGCCGGCACACAGGCGGCCGCGCAGACCGACGTCAATCTCAACCGGCAGCAGGAGACCAGGATCAGCACCTCGATCTCGCGCCTGAACGTTCGGCCCGTGACCAGCGTCAATTTCTCGCTGAATGTCGGCACGGTGGTGCCGCGCGACGTACATCTCTCGATACTGCCGCCTGACGTCGTCGAGATCGTGCCGCAATATCGCGGCTACAGCTTCGCACTGGTCAAGGATCAGATCGTCGTGGTCGATCCGGCGACCTACAAGATCGTGACGGTGCTGCCGTATTCAGGGCAGTCCACCGCGACCACGACGACGACCACGCGCGAGCGCAGCGCCAGCAAATTCTCCGATCGCGATCGTGATGCAATTCGCAAGCATGCGAAGACCCGCACCGAAGGGCGGACCGAGGCGCGCACCACCGGGAGCACCGCACGCACGGAGATTCGCGTCGGTGACCGTCTCCCCGAGAGCGTCGAGGTGGAGGAATTCCCGAGCACGGTCTATCGGGACGCGCCGGATCTGCGGGAATACCGCTACATCCACCGCGACACGCGGACCTATCTCATCGAGCCGCGTGAGCGGCGCGTGATCGAGGAGATCGATTAGCGGGTAAATGTCGGAGCCACTCGAGCGGGTGGCTCCGAACACTAACCGGATGGCCGTTCGCGTGAGGCGAAGCGAACGGCGCGGGCCTTCGCGCTCTTGCCGGCCGCGCGTGCCGCAATCATGCTGCGTGCCTTGCCGTGAGCCGTGGCATTCTTCCGAAGCATGATTGCGAACCGCTTGCGCGCATGGTTCGTCGTTTGGCGCGCGGCAAGCTGCTCGGCCTTGCGAATGATGGTCGTGACCGAAGGGGTCAGGTTGACCGGAACCCAGGCGACGTCCTTGGCCTTCGAGAGACTGCCGAAACCTTCGCAGGGCGCTTCGCGCGGCAGGTCGATCCGGATCGCAAGCGCCTCGGAGCGCTCGGTCCAGTCCTCGGCCTTGGTGCCGGTGATGATGCGGACATAGTCGCGCGTCTCGCGTGGCAGCTGGCTCTCTCTGGCAAGCCACTTCTGGATGCGGCCCGGGCCGGCATTATAGGCGGCAGCGGCGAGGCCGAGATTGCCGAAATCGTCGCGCAGCTTGCGCAGGAACTTCGCCGATGCCGGCAGCGCCTTCATGGGATCGAAGGGATCATCGAGCCCGACCTCGGCGGCCGTCGCCGGCATGAACTGCGCGACGCCCTGTGCACCGGCGTGGCTGACTTCGTTCGATTTGAAGCGGCTCTCCTGCCAGATCAAACGCGCGAAGAACGGCACCGGAATCCCGCTGGCCTCGGCGGCCCCGCGGAGCGCATGGCAGAACTTTTCCGTCGGTGAAATCGGCTGGTCTGCGACAGGCTCGTCCGAAGCAGGCTCGGCCGCGCGCGGCGGTTCGATTGTTTCCTCATGCGCCGCGCGCGCATTGGCGACGTCGATGGCCTGCACGCTGGCGAGGAAGAGCTCGACCACTGGAACAAGTGGTGAGGCATGATCGTTCTTGAGAACGGTGGTGTTGATAGTCGATGTTTGCCGCGACGCCGACGGATCGAGATCGCACATCAGAATCAGAAACGCGGCGCAAGCCGCGACGACAAATCGCATTTGCTGGGGCAACCTCGAACTGTGGGGTGAACGGCCAGCGATGCGCCGGCGATAGGAAGTTCTTAACCTTCCGATTGCGGCAAAGCTGCGATCTCGCCGGTTCCTTCGGTGTTACTACGGTGTTCCCAAAGAGAAACTGCCCGCGATTTTGCGGGTCATTTTCGGGACGATCAAGATGCGATGGATGCTTGCCGCGGTGATGTCGCTGTCGTTCATCTGCCCTGCGCTCGCAGGCAATCTCGATGCGAAAGCGGTGAATGACGCTGCGCGTCCGGAAAAACAGCCGGCCGGCGACAAGATCACCGCGCCGGTGACGAAGCTTCAGATTCTGCTCGACCGCGCGCAATTCTCCCCCGGCCAGATCGACGGCAAGCTCGGCGAAAACGCGCAGAAGGCGCTGAAGGCGTTTGCCGAGCAGAACGGTGTCGGCTTCGACAAAACCATCGCCCCTGAACTCTGGGACAAGCTGAACGCAGCGAGCGAAGGTGCTGTTCTCGTCGACTACAAGATCACCGACGCAGATATGAAGGGACCGTTTCTCAAGAAGCTGCCGGCCAAGCTCGATGACATGAAGTCGCTGGAGGCGCTGAGCTACACCACTCCGCTCGAAGGGCTCGCGGAAAAATTCCACATGAGCGAAGAGCTGTTGAAGGCACTCAATCCCGGGAAGGCCTTCGACAAAGCCGGCGAGACGGTCGTCGTGGCCAATGTGCCGACGCGGAGAGAGATCCCGCGCATCGCACGGATCGAGATCGACAAGGCAAGCGAAACGCTCAAGGCGTTCGACGAGACCGGTCGCCTGAGCGCGTTTTATCCGGCGTCAATCGGCAGTCCGGATCGCCCGACGCCGACAGGAACGCTGAAGGTCACCTCGAGCCATGAGCAGCCGACCTATCGCTACAATCCGGAATACAGGTTCAAGAGCGTGAAATCCAGGAAGCCCTTCAACATCAAGCCGGGGCCAAACAACCCGGTGGGCGCATATTGGATCGGTCTGTCGGCGCAGGGCTACGGCATTCATGGAACCGCGGAGCCGGACAGGGTCAGCAAGTCGGCGTCCCACGGCTGCGTCCGGCTGACCAATTGGGACGCGCGCGTGCTCGGCGAGAACGTCAAGCGCGGCACACCCGTCGTCTTCCTCGATGCGCCGACGGAAGCGTCCTCGAAGCAGCAGGGCAAGGCGGCCGGCAAGCGCGCCGCCAATACGCGTTAGAGAATTCGTTCAAATCAGCCGGCAACGAAGGCGAGCAGGGTGCCGTTGGCTTTGGCCGGCGGCACGCAGATCGCGGGCCCGCTGCGCACGGCCGCCGAGCCCAGCACCTTCTCCGTCGCGGCGAGATCGCCGCTGACGAGCACCAGCGCCGCGCCGCCGCGCTCGGCGAGGCCGGCGAGCGGTACGCCGGGATAGCGCTTTCCGAGTTGCTCCAGCGTGAGATAGACAAAGTCGGCGCGGTCGCCGCCGGAGGGAACGGTCACGGCGCCGTCGGTCTCGGCCTTCGGCTCGCGGTCAATCAGCCGTCCGAGATGCGCGGCTTCCTGCGCCGGCTCGGGCGTTGCGATCAGAATCTGCTTGATCCGCTTCGCCGCGTTGGCGTGCTTCATCAACTCCGGAATCCACACCGTCTCGCGCGTCTTGTGCTGGCACGCGAAAATGCGCACGCCGCCGGGCGCTTCCGCGGTCGGCCACATGAAGGTGCGGAACTTTGCCGCCGAGACCGTGCCATCAGGCAGCGTCACCGGCCGCTCGAAATCGGTCGGACCGATCGGCGTCAGGCCACGCGCGCGGATCTCCTCCGCGCCTGCGGCTGAATCGACGGCGGTGAAGGCAATGCGCTCGATGCCTTCGCCGCGCTTGTCCAGGAACGCGCGCGCCGGCGCGTTGTGCTCGGTCGCAGCGAGCACGCCGAGCAGCTCCATATAGTCGGGGTCGAACATGATGGTGTAGTTGCCGGTGCCCATATGGGCGCTGTGGGTGCCGCGCGGGGAGACGGTGAAACCGAGCCGCCGGTAGTTCTCGGCGGCCGCGTCGAGGTCCTGCACCATGACCACGGCGTGGTCGATCCCGATGACGTTGTTGAGGGCCACTGTTCTTTCCCCGAGAATGCAAACTGACTTCAGGCCGCGCCGGCGACCGCAAGGTCTTGTCTACGCCGGATAAGCGGTCAAGTCATTTTCTAATCGACGGGCGATATGGAATTTCATTCCGCGAAATGCAGCATCGACGCGCGGGGTGGCGTCAGCGCGCCTGCTCGATGTAGGCGGCAAGGATCGCGCGCTCCTCGCTGGTCATCTCGGTGATGTTGCCCGGCGGCATCGCGCTGGACCAGGCCGCGACACGCCCGATCAGGCGGATATTGCGATGGATGTGCTCGGGCGCATCGAGCAAAATGCCTTTCGGCGCGGTCACGATGCCGGCCCAGACCGGCTCGGTCGCGTGGCACATGCTGCAACGGGACATCACGATCTCCTCGGCATTGGCGAGCGTCGGCTGAGACGACAGCGCGCCTGTCTTCACCTCGCGCGGGCCGGCCGCGGAGAGGAAGAGGATCGCAAGCACGCCGATTGCCGCGACACCCCACACCCACCACGGCGATTTGCGTCCGGCATGGCGCTCGTTGAAGAAATGGCGGATCACGGGGCCGAGGGCCAGGATGATCGCGACGATGATCCAGTTGAAGCGCGTGGCGTAGAGCAGGGGATAGTGGTTGCTGATCATCAACACGACGACCGGCAGGGTCAGATAGTTGTTGTGGACCGAACGCTCCTTGCTGGCCTTGCCCAGCTTTGGATCGGGTGCTTGCCCCGCGATCAGGCTGGCCACGATCTTCTTCTGGTTCGGGATGATCAGCGCGAAGACGTTGGCGACCATGATCGTGCCGATGATCGCGCCGATCTGGTTGAAGGCGCCGCGGCCGCTCAGCACATGGGTGAAGGCGTAGGTCAGCACGACCAGGAACAGATAGCCACCGACCGCAAAGGGCAGCTCGCGCTGCGCAAGTCCGCTGCGGCATGCGGCTTCATAAAGCAGCCAGGCGAGAGCGAGGCTGCAAAAGCTGAACAGGCCGGCCTGGAATGGCGTGAGGTCGAGGATCGACTTGTCGACCAGGAACAGATCGGCCTCGAGATAATAGACCACCACCATCAACGCGAATCCGGACAGCCAGGTGGTGTAGGCCTCCCATTTGAACCAGGTCAGCTCGTCCGGCATTTGGCTCGGCGCCACCAGATATTTCATGATCCGGTAGAAGCCGCCGCCATGGACCTGCAAGGCCTCGCCCTGCACGCCGTCAGGCAGCCCAGCCTTCGGCTTGAGGCTGAGATCGAGGGCTATGAAATAAAAGGAACTTCCGATCCAGGCGATTGCGGCGACCACGTGCAGCCAGCGGAGCAGCAGGCTCGCCCATTCCGATATGATGGATCCCCACATGATCTTCCCATCAGTCGCGACAGCGATGCCGCAGCTTTGATGACCGCGGCCCCTGCTCTTACAATGTGTCGCACCTATCCGCGGCGTTTTCCAGTACGATGAGTGCATCTGATGCACATCGTGCGGGCATCGGTTGACCTGGTATGCGGCAGGGCTTCGACCTGCCGCGATCGGGTCGATGTCGAGATCGCAGGCCGGGAGGACAAGGTGAAGAGCAGAATTGTATCCGCAGCAATATCCGCGGGGCTGCTGGCTGCGACTGCCGCGCAGGCCGAGCCGGTGTTGCAGGGCAAGGACGCCTATGGCGATTGGCGCGCCGACAAGCCCGGTACGGTCAGGCTGATCCGGCCCCAGGATCTGGTCAGGCCCGGTGCGACGCGGTCGGTGGCGAGCTCATCGCGCGTGGTGCCACGTCCGTCAGAGGCGGAGCTTCAGGTGCCGGCGGGATTCAAGATCGAACTGTTCGCCGAAGGCCTGCGCGCGCCGCGCATCATTCGCGTCGCGCCGAACGGCGATGTATTCGTCGCGGAGACGCGGGCCGGCAGCGTCCGCGTCCTGCGCGCGGGCGAGGGCGGCAAGGTCGCGACCAGCGAGGTGTTTGCAGCCGGATTGAGGCAGCCATTCGGCATCGCCTTCTTTCCGAACGGCGACAATCCGCAATGGGTCTATGTCGCCAATACCGATAGCGTCGTTCGCTTTCCCTATCAGGCCGGCGATCTCAAGGCGCGCGGCAAGGCGGAGACGATCGTGGCGAGCCTGCCGCATGATGGCGGCCATTCCACCCGCGACATCGTCTTCACGCCCGACAACAAGCGCATGCTGGTGTCGGTCGGCTCGCTCAGCAACGTCGCCGAAGGCATGGGCACGCCGCCGGGGGGACTGGAGGCCTGGTCGAAAGCCCAACCGCTTGGCGCGACATGGGCGAGCGAGACCGAGCGCGCCGCCGTGCTGGCCTTCAATCCAGACGGCAAGGAGCGCAAGATCTACGCCACCGGGATCCGCAATTGCGTCGGCCTCGCGATCCAGCCGCAGACCGGCCTGCCCTGGTGCTCGAACAACGAACGCGACGGCCTCGGCGACGACCTCGTGCCCGACTACGTGACCAGCGTGAAGGAGGGCGCCTTCTACGGCTGGCCGTGGTTCTATATCGGCAACAATGAAGACCCGCGCCACGCCGGAGCGCGGCCGGACCTCAAGGACAAAGTGACGGTGCCGGACGTGCTGATCCAGCCGCATTCGGCGTCGCTCGGCATGACGTTCTATCAAGGGACGCAGTTTCCGTCCGAGTATCAGGGCGACGCCTTCGCCGCCGAGCACGGCTCCTGGAACCGGTCGAAGCGCACCGGCTACAAGGTGATCCGCATCAGGATGAAGGATGGCAAGCCGACGGGCGAGTACGAGGATTTCGTTACGGGGTTCGTCGTGAGCGACACAGAAGTTTGGGGAAGGCCGGTGGGAGTGGCGGTCGCGAAAGACGGATCCCTGCTGGTGTCGGAGGACGGCAACGGCACGATCTGGCGCGTGACGAGCGTGCCACGATGACGCTTCACGGGTATCTGCGTGTCACAAGTTCGGACGTCGTTGGGTGAGCAAAGCGCCAGCGTGCCAACCATCTACGCGTCGCCTCGCGCCTTCAGCGATAGCCGCGTCGCGGGCGTGCGCGGGATCGACAACACCGTCATTGCGAGTGCAGCGGCTTGTCGGCGGAGCTTCGAAGAGGACAAATATGAAGTCGTCCAGGAGTTCAGGGTCGGCAACGGCACGTCGCTGGCTCGCCGCGCCACAACAAGCCCGGTGTCGTATGAACCCACGTCGCGCCATCCGATCGTGCGCTTGTGAAAACCTGTGAAGCTCGCTTCGTGCGCGCACGTGGACAATCGCTGTCAAATATTGTAATGCGCTCCTGCAACAGCGGGACACTGTGGCCTGCGCGCGGACTTCCACAGAAGGGCTAATCCGATGACCCAGGCAGGCGCCTACGGAGAGAAGCTCGGGCAATTCCTGCGTTTGAAGGAAGCGCCGCCCTCCCTGGTCACGCGCTCGCTGCGCAGCGCCGAGCTTGCGGTCACCGAAACGCGGAATGATCGTCCGCTGACGGGTCTGTCGGGCTCGCTCACCACGGAAGACGCGTTTCTCGTCAGCCTGAAGCTTCGCGATTACCCGGATTGCGAGCTCTGGCAGCGCGGCAAATTCCTCATGAAGGCAGACGTTCGCGCCGGCGCGACCTACCTCTACGACCTCAAGCTCGATCCGCGCTATGTGATCGACAAGCCGTTCCATTCGCTTTTCTTCTACCTTCCACGCTCGGCCCTCGATGGCGTCGCCGAGCAATGCGGTGCGAAACGTATCGATCAGCTCGACTGTCGAATTGGCGTCGGCCACGACGACGAGGTCATCCGTCACATCGGAGCGGCACTGCAGCACGGGCTGCGCCGGCCGCACGAAGCCAATCAGCTTTTCATCGATCACATGATGCTCGGCCTGACCACGCATGTTGCCCAGACTTATGGTGGACTTCAGCGCAGGACGGAGCCGGCCCGCGGGGGGCTCGCGTCGTGGCAAGCCAGGCGCGCCTGCGAGGTTCTCGGGGCGGATCTCGGCGGCAAGCTCTCGTTGCAGAAGATCGCGGCCGAGCTCGACCTTTCGGTCAGCCATTTTTCCCGCGCATTTCGAATTTCCGTCGGTTTGCCGCCGCACCAATGGCTGCTTCATCAGCGGGTGAAGGCCGCCCAGCAGTTGATGAGCGTTCGCAGCCTGCCTCTCTCGGAGATCGCGATCTCCGCCGGATTTGCCAACCAGAGTCACTTCACGCGGGTGTTTTCCTCAATTGTCGGCGTCAGCCCGGCGGTGTGGCGCCGACAGATGCCCGGCACCTCCGGCACAAACGGGTGAACCCCCGGTGATGCGGGACGCCTGCCCGCAGCATCCGCTCCGGATCGCGCAATCGGTTGTCGTCATGTCAGCCGCCGAGGATTCGCAGGCAGGCGTCGACGAAGACCTCTGCACCGGTGACGATATCGGCGTCGGCGGTGTTTTCAGTCCAGTGATGACTGATGCCGCCGATCGACGGCACGAACAGCATGCCGGCGGGCATGACCGTTGCCAGCATCTGCGCATCGTGACCGGCGCCACTGGGCATGCGAATGGATCGCCCACCGGCGAGCGCCTTGCTCGCGGCTTCGATCGCATCCTGGAAGCGGGCGTTCATCATGGCGGGCGCGCCGGTGCGCAGCTTCGTCACGGCGACGGTGCAGGGACCGCTCGCACTGGCCTCGTCCGCCATAGTCCGGAGCAACTGCTCGAGCCGGGCGATGACGGCTGGATCGTCATCGCGGATCTGGAACAGCATTTCGGCTCCGCCCGGAATGATGCTCGGTGCGCCCGGATCGAGCGTGATGCGGCCGGTTGTCCAAACCGTGCGTGGGCCGCAGGCGGCCGGAAAACGCTCGTCGAGCGCGACGCAGAATTTTGCCAGCGCCAGGCCTGCATCCCTGCGCACGGCCATCCGCGTGGTGCCCGCGTGATTCTGCTCGCCGGTGAAATTGATCTGGTATTGCCAGATGCCGACGATGGAGGTCACGACCCCGACCGCGAGCCTGCCGCTTTCGAGCGTGTCGCCCTGCTCGATATGCGCCTCGAGATATCCGACGTGGCGGCCCGGCTCGACGCCGACGCGCGGGCGGTTGGCGAGCCCCATATCGGCGAGCGCGTCGCGCATGGTGCGGCCGCTGGTGCGGTCGCGTGCGGCGTCGATGTCGGCTTCCGTCACTTGCCCGACATAGGAGCGCGAGCCGAGGAAATGGCCGAAATGTCCTTCCTCGTCGCACCAGGCGGCGACTTCGACCGCGCCCTTGACGGAAGGATCGGCATTGAGCACGCGGGCAGCCTCGAGCGCGTAGACGACGCCGAGCGGGCCATCGAGCCATCCGGCATAGTTCTGGCTTTCCAGGTGCGAGCCGGCCAGCAGCTTGGGCCCGGGCTTGGCGCTGGTGCCGAAGACGTTGCCGATTCCGTCGATCGAAGCGGAGAGACGCGCCGCGGGCAGCTCGCGCATCAGCCATTCGAGCGAAAGCTTGTGCGGCTCGGAGAAGGTCGGCTTGTGCACACCGGTTTTGTAAGCGCCGATGGCACGGAGCGCATTGAGATCGGCGAGAACGCGCTGACCATTGGCGCGCGGATTTGTGTCAGGCATGTCCGGCAACCTTGAGCGCCTCGGTGCGGATCTCCTCGACCAGCCGCTCCTTGAGCTGGACGAACTCCGGCGTCGTCTTGATCTTGTAGGAGCGCGGATGCGGCAGCTCCACATTGATCTCGGCCTTGATCCGGCCGGGGCGTGCAGTCATGACGATGACGCGGCTGCCGAGGAAGATCGCTTCCTCGATGTCGTGGGTCACGAACAGCACGGTCTTCTGGTCGCGCTCCCAGATCCCGAGCAGCATCTCCTGCATCAGGGCGCGGGTCTGGTTGTCGAGCGCACCGAACGGCTCGTCGAGCAGCAGGATCTTGGGATCGTTGGCGAGCGCGCGGGCAATCGCCGTACGCTGCTGCATGCCGCCGGAGAGTTGCTTGGGCCAATGGTTCTCGAAGCCGGACAATCCGACCTGACGGATGAGGGTGTCGGCGACCTTGTTGCGCTCCGCCTCGGCCCCACCGCGCTCGCGCAGGCCGAAGGCGATGTTCTCGCGCACGCTGAGCCAGGGAAACAGCGTGTAGGACTGGAAAACCATGCCGCGATCGGCTCCCGGCCCGGTGACTTCGCGCCCATCGAGCGTGACGCGACCGCCGGTCGGACGATCGAGGCCGGCGACGATGCGGAGCAGCGTGGACTTGCCGCAGCCGGAAGGGCCGAGGATGGTGACGAAGTCGTTGTTGCCGATGGTGAGGTCGGTCGGCTCCAGCGCCTTGGTCGGCGCGTTGCCGTGGCGTGCGGGGAATGTGCGCGAGACCTGTTCGATCTTGAGGATCGTCATGCGAGCCTCCACGGAAACAGCCAGGCGTTGAACGCCTTGAACATGAAATCCGAGAGGAGGCCGATCAGGCCGATCACGATGATGCCGAAGATGATCTGGCCGGTGTTGAGCAGCGCCTGACTGTCGGTGATCATGTGGCCGATGCCCGAGGACGAGCCGATCAGTTCGGCGACGATGACGTAGGTCCAGGCCCAGCCCAGCACCAGCCGCAGGATTTCCGCGATCTCGGGGGCGGAGGAGGGCAGCAGTACGCGGCGGATGATACCGCGGTCGCTGGCCCCGAGCGTATAGGCCGCCTCGACCAGATCGCGCCGGGTGGCGCCCACCGTGACTGCGACCATCAGGATGACCTGGAACACCGAGCCGATGAAGATGACGAGCAGCTTCTGCAATTCACCGATACCGGCCCACAGGATCAGGAGCGGGATGAAGGCGGAGGCGGGCAGATAGCGCGCGAAGGAGACGAACGGTTCGAGGAAGGCTTCGACCGGCTTGTAGGCGCCCATCAGCACGCCGAGCGGGACCGCGATGATGGCCGCGAGCGCGAAGCCTCCGACGACGCGCCAGATCGTCATGCCAATGTCGTAGGCGAATCCCTGTTTGGCCAAGAGGTCATAACCCTCCTGCACCATGGTCAAGGGGTTTGCGAGAAAGGTCTTCGACACATGGCCGCCGAGCGTCGCCCACGACCAGAGGGCAACGAAAAGAACGAAGAACGCGAGGCCGTAGGCCACGCGCTGCTTCGATGTAACAGGGTCCAGGGGACGCATCAAACTGTCTATCCGGGCGCTGAACAGATTTGCCGGCCCTGCCGCGAGACGGGGCCGGCGGCTCTCGAGGGGTTTACTTGATGTAGCTCGCGTCGAAGAGGTCCTCGACCTTCGGCGCGGCCTTGATGATGCCGATTTCGAGCAGCAGGTCGGCCGCCTCCTTGTTGAACGTCAGGAAGTCGCCGGCAAAGAACTTCTGGTTCGCGGCCTTGTCCTGCCAGCGCAGATATTTCGCCGAGTTGCCGAACTGCTCGCCGGTCTGCTTCACGTCGGCGCCCATGATCTCGTAAGCCTTGGCCTGGTCCTTGGCGATCATCTCGAGCGCCTCGAAGTAGCTGTCGGCGAGCGCCTTGGCGGCCTTGGGATTGTCGGTGAGGAACTTCGGCGTGCAGCCGAAGGTGTCCATGACCATTGGATAGTCCAGCGTGGTGGCGATGATCTTGCCCTTGTCGGGCGCGGCGCGCACCGTCGAAAGATACGGCTCATAGGTCATCGCTGCATCGTTCTGGCCGGAGACGAAGGCCTGTGCAGCGGCAGCCGGCTCGAGGTTGACGACAGTGACGTCCTTCACCGAAAGGCCGTTCTTCTTCAGCATCCAGGCCAGCGCGAAATAGGGCGAGGTGCCGGGCGCGGAGGCCGCGACGGTCTTGCCCTTCAGGTCCTTGATCGCGCTGACGTCGTTGCGCACGGCCATGCCGTCGGCGCCGAAGCTCTTGTCGAGCTGGAAGATCTGCTTGGTCGCAACGCCATTGGCGTTCCAGGAGATCCAGGTCTCGACCGTGGTTGCCGCGCACTGGATATCGCCGGAGGCGATGGCGAGATGGCGGTCTTTCTGCGGGATTTTCTTGATCGTGACGTCGAGGCCGTTCTTCTTGAAGATGCCGGCCTCCTTCGCCAGCGTCAGCGGCGCAAAGCCGGTCCATCCGGAGATGCCGACGCCGACCTTGACGTCGTCGGCGAGCACGGGAGTGGAGGCCGCCAGAGCAATGATTGTCGCAAATATCGTCGAATTACGCATGATTGTCGTCCTCTTGCCGATCGATGGATTGACGTCCTGTTGGTCTCTTCATGAAGCGTTGCACGATTTGTGCCGACATTCCCTCTCAGCCTCCCTTGAATCGCGCGACAAGGCGGTGAGAGTCACCGGGATAGAGCAGGCGCACCGCGGTGATCGTGCGCGCGCTACGCCAGGTGTAACGGTCGATCACGAGACAGGGGGCGCCGACTGCGATCGCGAGCGCGTCCGCCGTGTGGTCATCCGCAACGATGGCGCTAATCGTGTGCTCGGCTTCGGTCCATGGAACATGGTGAAGCAGCCACGAGCCGGGCGGCTCGCGCGAGAAATCGGCGGTCGCGGCATCCGGCACGGATGCAAGGTCGATCAGCCTGTCTTCGACGGCAAACGGCACGCTGTCAGCGCTGTGCCGGCAGGTGATCGAGACCACCTTGCCGGCCTTCTTCACGCCGAGGCGATCGCGGTCGGCGGTAGTCGCGGTGCGCAGCTTGCGATGAATCAGCTCATAGCCGTATGCGCGCCCCAGCGCGGTGATCTCGGCGCGGATGTCGGCGATCTTGAGCACCGCCGACTGATGCTGCGGCCGGCGCACGAAGGAGCCGGCACGCCGCCGCCGCTCGATCAAATCGGCTTGCGCGAGCTCCGACAGCGCCTTGTTCACCGTCATGCGCGAGCAGCCGTAACGTGCCACCAGCTCGTGCTCGAACGGGATGCGATGTCCGGGCGGCCATTCGCCGGTCAGGATGCGTTTCTCGATGTCGGCACGTATGCGCTTGTAGAGCGTCGGCTTGTCGGCGGTATCGGTCGCGAGGCTCATGCGACGAGCCTCCGCACTGTCGCGTTGAAGCGTTCGCGTGCGGCCTGGCGCAATCTGTGCCGGCCGCCTTCCACGACCTTGCGGCCGCCGGCCCAGACGCAATCGATCGCGCCAGTCCCTGCGGCAAAGACCCAGCCGTCGATCGCCGCGTCGCCGGCGCGCCCCGCCAGCGAAGGATGCGTCGTGTCGAGGGTGACGATGTCGGCGCGCGCGCCGGCTGCGAGGCCGACTGTCGGCTGCGCCAGCGCCTGCGCGCCGCCCGCAAGAGCGTGGTCGAACAACGTGCGTCCCGTCGAGCGACCTGCACCGGCGGAGAGCACGTTGCGCGCGCGGTGCTTCAGCCGCTGGCCGTATTCGAGCTGGCGCAATTCGTCGGTGACGCCGACCAGCACGTTCGAATCTGTGCCGATACCGAACGCGCCGCCGGCATCGAGGAATTCGCGCGCGGGAAAGATGCCGTCGCCAAGGCTCGCCTCGGTGATGGGGCAGAGGCCGGCGACAGCGCCGGTCCGTGCGAAAGCGGCGACTTCCTCGTCCGTCGTATGAGTTGCGTGAATGAGGCACCAGCGCCGATCGACGGGCGCGTGCGCCAGCAGCCATTGCACCGGGCGGCGACCCGACCAGGCCAGGCAATCCTCGACTTCCCGGACCTGCTCGGCGGCGTGGATATGCACCGGCCCGCCGTCGGCCAGTGGAATGATCGCCGCAAGCTCGTCCGGCGTGACCGCACGCAGGCTGTGCGGTGCGATGCCGATATTGGCGCCCGGCAATGCGCTGATCGCCTTGCGCGATGCTGATATCAATGTCGCGAACTGATCGACCGAGCAAATGAACCGGCGCTGGCCAGCATGCGGCGCCGCGCCGCCGAACGAGCCGTGCGCATAGAAACTCGGCAGCAGCGTCAGAGCAATGCCGGAGGCCTCGGCAGCTTGCGCAATCCGCGCAGCCATCTCGGCAATATCGGCATAGAGAGAGCCGTCGCGGTCGTGGTGTAGATAGTGGAATTCGCCGACGCGGGTGAAACCCTGCTCCAGCATCTCGACGTAAAGCAGCGTCGCGACAGAGGCGACGTCATCAGGCGTCATGGCGAGGGCGAAGCGATACATCGTCTCGCGCCAGGTCCAGAACGTGTCGGTGCTGTCACCGCGCAGCTCCGCGAGCCCGGCCATGCCGCGCTGGAAGGCGTGGCTGTGCAGGCTCGCCAGCCCCGGTAGCGCGATGGCGTGGCGCTCATCACCGGCAGCCGGCGTCACGCCCGGCGTCACCTCCGCGATCGCGCCGGCGGTGATCACCACCCGCACGTCATTGGCCCAGCCCGAGGGCAGGAGCGCGGAAGCGAAATGCAGTCGGGTCATGATTACACGCCGGCTGGACAGAACCGCCCCACGATTATATGTCTAGACATATAAGTCAAGCATCCCACGTGAAGGGACCGTTGCATGGCAGAGCGCTTCGACAGGATCTGGCACAATGCCCGGCTCGCTACGATGCGGGCGGACCGTCCCGATCTCGGCGAGATCGAGCGTGGCGTGATCGCAGCGCGCGGCGGCCGCATCGTTTACGCCGGTGCAGAAGCAGATTTCCCGGCGGATGCGGACGCCGTCGAGCGGATCGATTGCCAGGGGCGCTGGATCACGCCGGGGCTCGTCGACTGCCACACCCATCTGGTCTACGGCGGCAACCGCGCCCACGAATTCGAGCTGCGCTTGAAGGGTGCAAGCTACGAGGAGATCGCGCGCGCCGGCGGCGGCATCGTCTCGACGGTCGCCGCCACGCGCAAGGCGAGTGAGGCCGAGCTCGTTGCAAGCGCGTTGCCGCGGCTTGATGCGCTGATCGGCGAGGGCGCCACCACCGTCGAGGTCAAATCCGGCTATGGCCTCGATACCGCAACCGAAATGCGCCAGCTCGCCGCGGCGCGCAGCATCAGTCGTCAACGGCCGGTTGCGATTCGCACTTCCTTCCTCGGCGCGCACGCGCTGCCGGTGGAAGCCGACGGCGACAAGGATCGTTACATCGATCTCGTCTGCAAGGAGATGCTGCCGGCTGTTGCAAAGGCTGGCCTTGCAGATGCCGTCGACGCCTTCATGGAGGGCATCGCGTTCTCCGCCGAGCAGACGGCGCGGGTGTTCGAGGCGGCGGCGGGACTCGGCCTGCCGGTCAAGCTTCATGCCGACCAGCTCTCGAACCTCGGCGGCGCTGCGCTCGCTGCGAAATTCTCAGCGTTGTCCGCCGATCACCTCGAGCACACCGACGAGGCCGGCGCCGCCGCGATGGCAAAGGCCGGAACGGTCGCCGTGCTGCTGCCCGGCGCATTCTACTTCATCCGCGAGACGCAAAAGCCGCCCGTCGAGATCTTTCGCCGGCACGGCGTCCACATGGCGCTCGCGACCGACTGCAATCCCGGCAGCTCGCCACTGACCTCGTTGCTGCTCACCATGAACATGGCCGCGACGCTGTTCCGGATGAACGTGGCCGAGTGCCTTGCGGGTGTCACCCGTGAAGGCGCGCGGGCGCTCGGCGTGCTCGATGAAACCGGGACGCTGGAAGCCGGCAAATGGTGCGATCTCGCGATCTGGGATATCGAGCGGCCTGCTGAACTCGTCTACCGCATCGGATTCAATCCGCTGCATCGCAGAGTTTGGAGGGGGCAGTGACGGAGCAGGGGGCAGCGATCGTCGTCACGCCGGGAACGGTCAGCCTCGACGATCTCACGCGCGTGCTTGCAGGCGCGCCTGTTGTGCTAGATCCCTCGTTCTGGCCGCGCGTGGAAGCGGCTGCGGAGATTGTCGCGAAGGCCGCGCGAGCCGAAGCCCCCGTCTACGGCATCAACACGGGCTTCGGGAAGCTGGCGTCGAAGCGCATTCCACCCGACCAGACCGAGCTGCTCCAGCGCAATCTGATCGTGTCGCATTGCTGCGGCGTCGGTCCCGCAACACCCGAGCCGATCGTTCGCCTGATGATGGCGCTGAAGATCGTCTCGCTCGGGCGCGGCGCCTCCGGCGTGCGCCGCGAGGTGATCGAGCAGTTGCAGGCCATGCTGGCGCGGGGCGTCTTTCCTCTGGTGCCGCAGCAGGGTTCTGTCGGCGCCTCCGGCGATCTTGCCCCGCTGGCACATATGACTGCCGTGATGATCGGTGAGGGGCAGGCGATCGTTGATGGCAAGACCGTGTCCGGCAGCGAGGCGCTCGCCGCCGCCGGCCTTGCGCCGTTGACGCTCGGCCCCAAGGAAGGCCTCGCGCTGATCAACGGCACGCAGTTCTCGACGGCCTACGCGATATCAGGCGTGCTGCGTGCATTCCGCCTGGCGCGAGCCGGACTCGTGACCGGCGCATTGTCGGTGGATGCGGCGATGGCCTCGACCGCGCCGTTCCGCCCCGAGATCCAGGCGCTGCGCGGCCATGCCGGGCAGATCGCCGCGGCGGCGACGCTGATGGCGCTGCTGGATGGCAGTGACATCCGCCTGTCGCATCTCGAAGGCGACGAGCGCGTGCAGGATCCGTATTGCCTGCGCTGCCAGCCGCAGGTCGCAGGCGCGGCGCTCGACCTGATCACGCAGGCCGCGCGAACGCTGTTCGTCGAGGCCAACGCCGTCACCGACAATCCGCTGGTGCTGGTCGAGAGCGGCGAGATCGTCTCCGGCGGCAATTTCCACGCCGAGCCGGTGGCCTTTGCCGCCGACGCGATCGCGCTTGCCCTGTCCGAGATCGGCGCGATCAGCGAGCGGCGCATCGCAACGCTGGTCGATCCCGCGCTCAATTTCGGCCTGCCGCCGTTCCTCACGCCAGACCCCGGCATCAATTCCGGCTTCATGATCGCCGAGGTGACGGCGGCGGCGCTCTATGCCGAGAACAAGCAGCGCGCTTCTGCCTGTTCGATCGACTCGACCCCGACCAGCGCCAATCAGGAAGATCACGTCTCGATGGCGGCGCATGCCGCGCGGCGCCTGTCCGACATGGCCGACAATCTCGCCGCCATCCTCGGCATCGAGCTGCTGGTCGCCGCGCAAGGCATCACGCTGCGCGCGCCGCATGCGACCAGCGTGCCGCTCATTGCCGTCATCGCCGCGCTGCGCGAGCAGGTGCCCGCGCTCGGCGCTGATCGCTACATGGCCGGCGATCTCGCCAAGGCCGCCGCGCTGGTCGAGGCCGATGCACTTCCGGCCGCGGCGATCGCGGCACTTTCATCAGATCCGTTTCCGAGACTTGATTAAGAGGTCCGCATGAACCGCCGACTGGACAATGACCGCACCATCCGCGCTCCCCGCGGCAGCGATATCAGCGCCAAGAGCTGGCTGACGGAAGCGCCGCTGCGCATGCTGATGAACAACCTCGATCCCGACGTCGCGGAGCGCCCGAGCGAGCTCGTCGTCTATGGCGGCATCGGCCGCGCCGCGCGCGACTGGGAGAGTTTTGACCGGATCGTTGCGGCCCTGCGCAGGCTCGAAGCCGACCAGACGCTGCTGGTCCAGTCCGGCAAGCCGGTCGGCGTGTTTCGCACCCACGCTGACGCGCCGCGCGTGCTGATCGCGAACTCCAACATCGTGCCGCACTGGGCGACGCTCGATCATTTCAACGAGCTCGATCGCAAGGGCCTGATGATGTACGGTCAGATGACGGCCGGCTCCTGGATCTATATCGGCAGCCAGGGCATCGTGCAGGGCACCTACGAGACCTTCGTCGAGGTCGGACGTCGCCATTACGGCGGCAGCCTCGCCGGCAAATGGATCCTCACCGCCGGCCTTGGTGGCATGGGCGGTGCGCAGCCGCTGGCGGCGACCATGGCCGGCGCCTCGATGCTCGCGGTCGAATGCCAGCCGAGCCGCATCGAGATGCGGCTACGCACCGGTTATCTCGACCAGCAGGCTGCAACGCTCGACGAAGCGCTGGCGATCATGGCTGACGCCGCGAAGACGAAGCAGGCCATTTCGGTCGGCCTGCTCGGCAACGCCGCGGAGATTTTTCCTGAGCTGGTGCGCCGCGGTGTCAAGCCCGACATCGTCACCGACCAGACCAGCGCGCATGATCCGGTCAACGGATACTTGCCGAAGGGTTGGACGCTCGCCGAGTGGGAAGCCAGGCGGGGCTCCGATCCGAAGGCGGTCGAGCGCGCCTCCAAGACCTCGATGGTCGAGCACGTCCAGGCCATGCTGGACTTCCACGCGCAGGGCATTCCGACGCTCGACTACGGCAACAACATCCGCCAGATGGCGCAGGACATGGGCCTCAAGAACGCGTTCGATTTCCCGGGCTTCGTGCCCGCCTATATCCGCCCTCTGTTCTGCCGCGGGGTCGGCCCGTTCCGCTGGGCCGCGCTCTCGGGCGACCCTGAGGACATCTTCAGGACCGACGCGAAGGTGAAGGAGCTGATGCCTGACGACAAGCATCTGCACAATTGGCTCGACATGGCGAAGGCGCGCATCAAATTCCAGGGCCTGCCGGCACGGATCTGCTGGGTCGGCCTTGGCGATCGTCACCGGCTCGGCCTTGCCTTCAACGAGATGGTGGCGCGCGGCGAGTTGAAAGCCCCGATCGTGATCGGCCGCGATCATCTCGACAGCGGCTCGGTGGCAAGTCCCAACCGAGAGACCGAGGCGATGAAGGACGGATCGGATGCGGTGTCCGACTGGCCGCTGCTGAACGCGCTGCTCAATTGCGCAAGCGGCGCGACCTGGGTCTCGCTGCACCATGGCGGCGGCGTCGGCATCGGCTATTCGCAGCACGCCGGCATGGTGATCGTTGCTGACGGCACCCCGGAAGCGGCCAAGCGGATCGAACGTGTGCTCTGGAACGATCCTGCGAGCGGTGTGATGCGCCATGCCGACGCGGGCTACGACTTCGCGATCGACTGCGCGCGCGAGAAGGGGCTCGATCTGCCGAGCCTTTCCACGTAACGCCTTCAGTCGCTCTCCAGAAGCCTCGGCATCGTCGTCTTCGCGCCGTCCATGAATGTCTGGACGGCGTCGCGGACGATCGCGTCGAGGTCTGATGGAATCGGCGTCTCGTAGATGAACTTGCGGATAGCCAGATAGAAGATGCGGCCGTGCAGGCCCCAGAACAGCTCGGTCTCGCGTTCACTCAATGCGTGAGCCTTTGCGTCGGGTAGCTTCAGCTCGTGGCGCAGCTCGGCGGCCGCGGGCTCGATGATCTCGCGTCTGACGATGTCGAGATAGCGGCTGGTGATGCCGAACGACTTCATGCCGGAGAACACGAAGATCCGCACCCAATTGTACTCGAACACGCGGTCGACATAGTCGAGATAGAAGCGTGTCAGCCTCGCTTCCAGCGACAACGAACGATCGCGGATCATCGGTCCCCAATCGGGTGACCAGCGGCTGAGATAAACCTCCTGATAGACCCGCTCGATCAGTGCTTCCTTGCTCGGGAAGTGGCGATAGATCGCCGAATGCGTGATGCCCATGCGCTTGGCGAGCTCGCGGGTCTGACCCTCGAAGCCGCGCTCGGCGAAGAAGCGGATCGCCTCGTCCACGATCGCGCGCTCGCGGTCAGCGGCACGCATGTTGCGGCGCTTTGGCGCAGACTTGCTGCCTGTCTCGGTCCCCTTGCGGGGCGGTCGCTTCGCCGTTCTCTGCGCTTTTCGGGCCATTTCGTCGCTGAATCGCACGCCTTGCTTCCTTCATAGCCCAAGGTGCTTTTGTGACCAAATGGTCAGTTCCTGTTGACGACCCTTGGGGGCCGTGTCAGGATTTTGAGACCAGATGGTTACAAATCTGGCGTCCCCGGCTGATGGGCCGAGGTATCTCGAGGAAACGGCAGTGAAGGCGAGGGCTTTCAGCTATTTTCGTGCTGCGACAATCGACCAGGCGCTCGACGCTCACGCGCGTGCCGGCGACGATGCGCGTTTCATCGCCGGCGGCCAGAGCCTGGTGCCGGCGCTGTCGCTGCGGCTCCAGGCGACGCGGCTGCTGATCGACATCACCCACATTGACGAACTGCGCGGTGTCAGGCGCGAAGGCGATGCTTTGCGCATCGGCGCGCTGACGCGCCATTGCGAGATGCTGAGCGAGCCGTTGATCGCCGAGTTTGCGCCGCTGCTGCACGCGGCGGCGCCGTTCGTCGCGCATCCGGCCATCCGCAACCGCGGCACGTTCGGGGGCAGCATTGCCCTCGCCGATCCCGCCTCCGAATTTCCGGCGATGACGCTGGCGCTCGATGCCGAGGTCGAGATCGCCGGCCCTTCCGGCCGCCGGCGCGTCAAGGCCGACAATTTCTTCATCGACCTGTTCGAGACCGCGTTGCAGGCTGGCGAGCTGATCACCGCAATCTACGTTCCGCTGTTCAAGGTCGGTCAGCGCTTTGCCTTCGACGAGCTGGCGCGGCGGCGCGGGGATTACGCGCTGGTCGGGTGCGGCATGCTCGCAACCTGCACCGACGAGCGTATCGACGACATCCGCATCTCTTTCTTCTCGGTCGGAAATACGCCAACGCGGGTGAAGGGGGTTGAGGCCACATTGATCGGCGCGAGGCTGGATGCGGAACGCATCGCGGCCGCGCAAGGAGCGCTCGAAGGCGATCTCGCGCCGCCCGACAGCGACGAGGTGCCTCCGGCGATGCGCCTGCATCTCGCGCGCGTGTTGCTGGGACGCCTGCTCGGACGTCTCGGAGAGGGCGCATGAGCAGCTTCGACGAAACTCTGCTGGACGAGACCGACGAGACGGTGCGCATTCGCCTGGTCGTCAACGGCCGCAAGATCGCCTGTGAGGTCGCGCCGCGCGAGACGCTGGTCGATTGTCTGCGCGACAAGCTGGAGCTGACCGGTACGCATGCGGGCTGTGAGATGGGAGCCTGCGGCGCCTGTCTGGTGCAGATTGACGGCCGTGCCGCGCATTCCTGCTTGATCTTTGCGGTGCAAGCCGACGGCGCCAGGATTGAGACGATCGAAGGTCTGACCGAGAGCGGAGTGATCGCCGACCTCCAGGCTGAGTTCCACCGCCGCAATGCGCTGCAATGCGGCTTCTGCACGCCGGGCATGTTGGTCAATGCCCAGGAGTTGCTCTCGCAAGCGACGCAGCCGAGTCGGGAGGACATCCGCGACGCACTTTCGGGCAATTACTGCCGCTGCACCGGCTATGAGGCGATCATCGACGCCATCGATGCTGTGGCGAAAGCGCGCCGCGAAAGCGGAGGCGCGACATGAGTGCGCCGCTGACCTCGATCGACCGCCCGAACTCCTATATCGGCCGCTCTGTGCCGCGGCCCAACGCAAAGCGCCTGCTCGCCGGGCGCGGGCGCTATGTCAGCGATCTCAGGCTGCCACGCATGCTCCATGCTGCGTTCCTGCGCAGCCCGCATGCGCATGCGAGGATCGTCTCGATCAATATCGACGAGGCGCGCGCGCTCGAAGGCGTGCATCTCGTTGCCGCGGGCGCCGAGCTCGCCAAGATCTGCACGCCTTGGACCGGCACGCTCGATCATTTCAAGGGCATGACCTCCGCGCCGCAACTGCCGCTGCCGCTGGATCGCGTGGTCTGGGCCGGGCAGGCCGTGGTCGCTGTCGTCGCTGAAACCCGGGCGATCGCCGAGGACGCGCTGGAACTGATCGAGGTCGACTACGAGGATCTTCCTGTGGTCGTCGACATTGACGGCGCACGAGAGGCCGGCAGTGCGCTGGTCAATCCCGGCAGTGCGAATAACACCTGCTTCCGCAGCCAGCTCGAGAGCGGCACTGTCGATGACGCCTTTGCGCATGCCGCCCACGTGGTGGAAGAGGAGTTCACCTTCGGCCGCCACACCGCGGTGACGCTGGAGCCGCGCGCCATCGTCGCCGACTACGATCCTTCTGCCGGCATGCTCACCGTGCATCACGGCACCCAAACGCCGTACCAATTCCAGGACCTCTATTCGCGGCATTATGGCATCGCCGAGGCCCGCGTTCGCGTGATCGCAACTGACATCGGCGGCTCCTTCGGGATGAAGCTGCATGTCTATCACGAGGACATGGCGGTGGTGGGCCTCTCGATCCTGCTGGGCCGGCCCGTGAAGTACGTCGCTGATCGCATGGAATCCTTCGTCTCCGATATCCACGCCCGCGACCACCGCGTGCGCGCCCGCATGGCGCTGGATGCCAAGGGCGAGATCCTGGCGATGGACGTGCTCGATTTGACCGCGATCGGCGCGTTCTCGACCTACCCGCGCACCAGCGTCGTCGAGGGCAACCAGGTGATCCGCCTGATCGGCGCGCCCTATCGTTTCAAGAACTATCGTGCTGCCCTTGAAGTGATCTTCCAGAACAAGGTGCAGACCAGCCAATATCGCGCCGTCGGCCATCCCATCGCCTGCGCCGTCACCGAGCGGCTGGTCGACATGGCTGCCGCGAAGATTGGCCTCGATCCCTTCGCCATCCGCGTGCAGAACGTGATTGCGGATCATGCCTATCCGCAGACGTCGCCAACCGGATACCGCTTCGAGGCATTGTCGCATCAGGCTTGCCTGAAGCGGCTGCGTGAAATCATGGACTATGACAGCTTGCGTGCCGAGCAGGCGGATTTGCGAAAGCGCGGTGTTCATCGCGGCATTGGTATTGCGACCTTTGTCGAGATCACCAATCCCAGCCCCGCCTTCTACGGCGTCGGTGGCGCGCGAATCTCGTCACAGGATGGCGCGATCGTCAGTCTGACCCCGTCGGGCGAGGTGCGTTGCCTGATCTCGGTCACTGAGCAGGGGCAGGGCACCGAGGCGATCATCAGCCAGATCGTTGCCGATCAGCTTGGCCTCGCGCAGGAGCACGTCAAGGTCGTCACCGGCGATACCGAGGTGACGCCGCATGGCGGTGCCACCTGGGCCTGCCGCGGCGCCGGCATCGGAGGGGAAACCGCGCTGCAGGCCACGCGCGCTCTCAAGCGCAACATCCTGGAGATCGCCGCGCTCATCTTGCAGGAGCAGCCGTCGGCACTCGATATCGTCGATGGCAAGGTGGTCGACGCCGCGACGCGCAACACGCGCCTGCCGATTTCCGAGATCGCGCGCATCGCCTATTTCCGCTCCGACACGCTTCCGCCGGGCACACAGGCGCAGCTCACCGTAAGCCATCATTTCGCGCCGCAGGGCTATCCGTTTGCCTTCACCAACGGCATCCAGGGCTGCTCGCTGGAGGTCGACGTCGAGACCGGCTTCATCAAGCTCCTGAAGCATTTCATCGTCGAGGATTGTGGCCGCGTCATCAATCCGATGCTGGTCGACGAGCAGCTTCGCGGCGGTATCGTGCAGGGGCTGGGCGCGGCACTGTTCGAGGAATGCCGCTACAGCGAGACCGGCCAGCTCATGAACGGCTCGCTCGCCGATTACCTTGTTCCGATGGCAATGGAGATGCCGGACATCGTCATCGCCCATGTCGAGACGCCGACCGCCGACACCGAGCTCGGCGCCAAGGGTGTCGGCGAAGCGGGCACCGCCGCGGCCTCGGCTGCCGTGCTCAACGCCGTCAACGACGCGCTCGCCCCGTTCGATGCGACGATCAATTCTATCCCGATCACGCCTGCCAAAGTTCTGAAAGCCCTGAAGCGATTCTAGAAAAAAGACCATTGGAGGAAACCATGCCCAAATCCGGCTCGACCCCGAGAATAACCCGCCGCACCGCGCTCGTCGGCCTTTCGGCCGGCGCAGCTTTGCTCGCCATGCCCCGGATCGGCCGCGCGGCCGACGAGACGATCCGCATCGGCTTTCCGACCCCGCTCACCGGCCCCTTCGCGGCGGAAGCGCGCGATCAGGTCAAATGTGCCGAGCTCGCGGTGAAGCTCGTCAACGACAAGGGCGGCATCGGCGGCCGCAAGGTCGACCTCTTGGTACGCGACGACAAGCTCAACGCCGGTGAGGCCGCGACCCGCACGCTCGAGCTGATCGAGAAGGACAAGGTTCATGCCGTGGTCGGCGCGCTCTCCAGCGCGGTGCAACTCGCGGTCAACGAGGTCACGCGCGCCCGCGGCGTGATCTACGTCTCGATCAGCCAGTCGGACACCATCAACGAGGCCAAGGATTTCAGCAAGTACACCTTCCACGAGGCGCTCAACCCGCACATGACGACGGCGGCAGTGGCGCGGCAGACCCTGAAGAAAGGCATGAAAGTTGCGCATCTCGTCGCCGACTATGCCTACGGGCATGAAATGCTGCGCGGCTTCAAGCGCGCGCAGGCGGCGATCGGCGCGGACAATGTCGGCGAGATCCTGCATCCGTTCGGCGCTGCCGACTATTCCACCTTCATGCCGCGCCTGATGTCGATGCGGCCCGACGTGCTCTGCATCTCCAATTTCGGTCGCGACCAGGCCAATGCGATCAAGCAGGCGGTGGATTTCGGTGTCAAGCAGCAGATGAAAATCGTCGTGCCCGTCATCCTGCACAACCAGCGGCTCGCGGTCGGCCCCGATGTGTTCGAGGGCGTGGTCGGCGGCGCCAATTACTACTGGGGCCTGGAGGCGCAGAGTAAGTCGGCAGCCGCGTTCAACGCCGCGTTCAAGGCCGCCAATGGCGGCGCCATCCCGACCGATTACGGCGCCTACGGCTATTCGGGTGTCGGATCGTTGCTGGCCGCGATGCAGACCGCGGGCGGCACCGACACCGACAAGGTCGTCGATGCGCTCGAAAAGCTGCAATACGATCTGACCAAGGGCCCGCAGCACTACCGCAAATGCGACCATCAATCGGTACAGTCGGTGCTGGTGCTGGAATCCAAGAAGAAGTCGGCCATGGCGGGCGACAACGATTTGTTCGCGATCCTCGCCAACGCCGCAGGCTCGGACGACATGCTGCGCAGTTGCAGCGAGCTCGGCCACGCCACCTGAAGCCTGACCGATGGACCTGTCGCTGATCATCATGCAGCTTCTCTCCGGGATCGCCCTTGGGGCGGTCCTGGTGATCACTGCGCTTGGGCTGACGATCGTGTTCGGCATGCTCGGGGTGGTCAACTTCGCCCATGGCGCGCTGTTCATGATCGGTGCCTATGCGGGACTGTATCTGGCATCGCTCACCGGCAGCTTCTGGTGGGGGCTGTTGCTCGCGCCGATCCTGATCGGCGCCTTCGGCATGCTGATCGAGTTCGTCCTGATCCGCAGACTCTACGGGCGCTCGATCGACGATCCGCTGCTGCTTACTTTCGGCCTCAGCTATGTCCTGGTCGAGGGCGTGCGTATCGTATTCGGGAGCGACGGAATTCCGTTTCCGACCCCGCCGCAGCTGATCGGCGTGCTCGATCTCGGCATCGGATTCTTCCCGCGTTACCGCCTGTTCGTCATCGCGCTCGTGGCGGTGGTGTTGCTGGCGCTCTGGCTGGCGTTGGAGAAGACCCGCGTCGGCCTGATCGTGCGCGCCGGCGCCCGCGATCCCACAATCATGCAGGTGCTCGGCGTCGATATCGGCCGGGTCTGGCTTGCGATCTTCGGACTTGGTGTCGGGCTTGCCGCGCTGGGCGGCGTGCTCGCGGGGCCGATGCGCAGCGTCAACCCGGAAATGGGCTCTCTGGTGCTGGCCGAAGCCTTTGTCGTCACCGTGATTGGCGGCCTCGGCTCGATCGTCGGTGCGGTTGTGGCCGGCCTCATGGTCGGCATTTCCATCAGCCTTGTCGCGCTGTTCGCGCCGGAGATGGCGACCATCGTCATGTTCGCGTTGATGGCGGTAGTGCTGCTGATCCGCCCGCAGGGCCTGTTCGGCGTGAGAGGGAGGACAGCGTGACGCACCCTTCTGGCGGCGAGGCTCTCGCCAAATCTGCGTCGGGCGGGCTCGACCGGATTCTCGACCACCGCGTGCTGCTCTCGATCATCGTTCTGGCCATATTGCCCTGGCTGCTGCCGTCCAAGGCGCTGGCCGTCAACGTCCTGATCTACGGCATCGTGGTGATGGGCTACAACCTGCTGTTTGGCTACACGGGGCTGTTGTCGTTCGGTCAGGCGGCGTTCTTCGGTGCGGGAGCGTACTTCACCGGCATTGCGATCGGCCGCTACGGCGTGCCGTGGTTTGCCGCGGTCGCGCTTGCCGTACTGCTCAGCACCTGCCTCGCGGCGGTGATTGGAATCATCTCGACGCGCACCCGCGGCATCTATTTCTCCATGGTGACGCTCGCGCTGGCGCAGCTCGTCTACTACGTCGCGCTTCAGGCGGCCTCCTTCACCGGGGGCGAGAACGGCCTGCGCGGCTTCACCGTCGACCGCATCAGCCTGTTCGGCCTTCAGGTCAATTTCCTCGACCCCGTCAACAAGTACTACGTACTGATGGCCTTTGCGGCGCTGGCGATGTGGTTCCAGTCGCGCATCCTCAACTCGCCGTTCGGGGCCGTCATCGAGGCGATCCGCGAGAACGAACAGCGGGCGCGGGCCTGCGGCTATGACGTCGAACGCAGCAAGCTGCTCGTGTTCATGCTGTCGGGCGCGATCTCGTCACTCGGCGGCTGCATGCTGGCGCTGCATCTATCGATCGTGCCGCTCGACATCTTGCACTACCAGACCTCGGGCATGATCGTGATGATGGTGTTGCTCGGGGGCGCTCGCAGCTTCTTCGGGCCCTTCGTCGGCGCGGCCAGCTTCCTGATCCTGGAGGACGTCATCTCGCTCTGGACGCCGCATTGGCAGATCTTCGTCGGCGCGATCTTCGTCCTGTTCGTGCTATTCCTGCCCAAGGGCATCTGGGGAACGCTGCTGGACGCTCTCGGCGTCGGAAAGGCGCGGCCGTGAGCGAGGAGTTGCTTCGCGCCGAAGGGATCGGCAAACGCTTTGGCGGCTTCGTCGCGCTCGAAGGCATCACGGTGTCGTTCGCAGCCGGCCAGCTCACCTCGATCATCGGGCCGAACGGTGCTGGCAAGAGCACATTCTTCAACATTCTCTCCGGTGCGTTGACTCCGACGTCGGGCAATCTCCATTTCAAGGGGCGCGAGCTCAACGGCCTGCCACAGCACCGCTTCGTCCATCGGGGCATTTCGCGCTCGTATCAGATTACGAACATCTTTCCGGACCTGTCCGTCCACGAGAACGTCCGCGTGGCGGCGCAGGCACTGTCCGTGAGCTACGACATCTGGCGCAACCGCACCCGGCTGTCCGAGCTGAATGCGCGTGCTGACGGTGCGCTCGAGGCTGTCGGATTGCTCGGCAAGCGCAGCGATCTGGCAAAGTTCCTCGCGCATGGCCAACAGCGGGCGCTGGAGATCGCGATCGCGCTGGTCTCGGAGCCGGAACTGCTGCTGCTCGACGAGCCGACCGCCGGCATGGGGCCCGAAGAGACCAAGGAGATGGTTGCGCTGCTGGAGCGCCTCGCCGACAAACGCACCGTGCTCCTGGTCGAGCACAAGATGAAGATGGTGCTGGGCCTGTCCAAGCGCGTCGTCGTGCTGCACCACGGCCGCCTGCTCGCGGACGGCGCGCCCGACGAGATCAGGAGTAATCCGGACGTCCGCCGGGTCTATCTCGGACAGAGTGAAGGCTATGGCTGAGACAGCACTGCTCGAAATCGAGGACCTGCACGCCTGGTATGGTGCCAGCCACATCCTCCACGGCATTTCCCTGCACGTGAAGGAGGGCGAGGTGGTCGCTCTCGTCGGCCGCAACGGCGCCGGCAAGACCACAACCTTGCGGGCGATGATGGGTCTGATGCCGAAGGCGACCGGCCGCGTGCGCTTCGCGGGCAGGGAGCTCCTGCCATTGCGTGCGCATCAGCGCTTCCACCTCGGCCTCGCGTACGTGCCCGAAGAGCGTCGCATCGTCCCGGGCCTGTCCGTGCGCGAGAACCTCCGGCTCGGCCTCGTCGCTGCCGGCAGCGGCATCGAGGAACGGGCGGCGATCGACGAGATCGCCGAGACCTTTCCGCGCCTGAAGGAGCGCCTCGACCAGGAGGGCGTGACGCTCTCCGGCGGCGAGCAACAGATGCTGGCGATCGCGCGCGCGTTGATTGCGAGGCCCAAAATGATCCTGCTCGACGAGCCCTCGGAGGGCATCATGCCCGTTCTGGTCGAGGAGATGGGCGCGCTGTTCCGCCGCCTGCGTGACGAGGGCAAGACGCTGTTGCTGGTGGAGCAGAACGTCGAATGGGCGCTCCGCTTGGCCGATCGCGCCGTGATCATCGACCAGGGCGAGGTGGTGCATCAGAGCAGCGCCGCGGCGCTGCTCGCGGACAAGGACATCCAGGAGCGCTATTGCGCGGTGTGACCTCAGGCCACGACCTTGGCCCCGGCGCCGTCGAGGCGGAATTGCTCCTTCGCCAGATAGTCGCCAATCGCATCGCCCGGCATGGGTTTTGCGAAATAATAGCCCTGGATGAAGTCGCACCCCAGGCGGCGCAGGGTGTCGAGCTGGGCGCGAAAGCGTCGAACTGCGCCCGCATCAGATCCGGATTGTCGGCCGGAACGCGAAACAGCCGCATTGCGGCGGCGAGGTGAGACTTCAAATCGGCAACAGGCATTGAAATACGAGCCCCTGAAAACGCGGCCGATCTTGCATGGTGGCGGTAAAGGGCGCGTTAGATCGATCGTGCGCCAAGGGCCAGCGCAGGTTGCACGCTACCGCGGACATTTCGGGCCCGTGCGTTGGTGAGGCGGCGTTAAGGATAGGGGCCGCAAATGCAGCGCTTTGGCTGCAAAGTTCTGCAAAGCCGCGCTACGCTTTGCTAACCACGCGCGTCGGACTGACGACCTGCCGCACCTCTCCCGGTCCGGGAAAGGTGCCAGGCCGAATCCGATCGCCGCTACTTCTTTTCCAGCGCCGCGGTCTGCTTGGCGAGTTGCTTGTCGAATTCTTCCGACAGGCCGGTCACATAGGTCGCAAGCTCGCCCGGTTTGACGAATGGATTCGGCGCGCCGTCCTTCATCTGCGCTCGCTTGGCCTGCATGCCATAGACCTCCGGGTGTGGCCCGAGCAGCACGTCGATCTTCATCGCCTTGGCCTTGACGTAGGTCGCCCGGTAGTCGTCGACGATGCCCGGATAGGTCGGCTGGCCGACCAGCCTGTTCAGGGCCACCGTGCCGCTGCAGAAGAACAGCACCTGGCGGTTCTGGTCGCCGTCCCCAACGGTCATCTCCCAGCTCGTGCAGCCGGGCGAATGGCCGGGCGTTGCATGTGCGGTGAGGGTAGCGTCGCCGAGCGTGACCTTGTCGCCTTCCTTCACCGTGCGGTCGACCTTCACCGGGGGAAAGGTGAGATCCTCGTTCTTCTCTTCGCCGGGATAGTAGCCGCCTTCCAGCAGAGGCTTGTCGCGCTCGCCGGCCACGAGCTGCGCACCGGTCTCCTTCTTGATCTCGGCAAAACCGCCGGTGTGATCGAGATGCGCGTGCGAGTTGAGGACGATCTTGATGTCGGCAACCTTGAAGCCGAGCTTGGCGATGTTGTCCTTGATCATGCCGGTTGACTGGGGCATTGCCGTATCTATCAGGATCAGGCCCTGCGATGTCTTGATGACATAGACGGCAATGCCTTCGGTTCCGACATAGTAGATGTTGCCGATGAGCTGGAACGGCTCGAAAGGTGCTGTCCACTTCTGCATGACCGACGCCAGGAAAGCCTTGAGGGTCTGTGCTTGCGCGCCCGTCGCGAACAATGCCAGTGCGCACAGCGCGGCCGTGAATGTTCTCATGGTTTTCCTCCCATAGTGTTCTTGTCGTTCTGATCGGGCGGATGTCGGGGCTCGACCGCGCGCAGGTTACGTTGCAGCCGGCGTTACGGGCAACGGCTTCGTATGAGGAAAATTTACGTGCCGCGCGGGAACAAGAGCGTGTCGACAGAAAGCCACTTTAGGTTGATCGCGGGAGAAAGGGATCAGGCGAGAGCGGCCTGGCGTTCCTGCGCTGGTTCGCGGGCGCGCTCGATTTTCGAGGGCTCCGCGAGCCGCGTGAAACTGTGCCGGCTCGCCTGCCCGGGCGCCTCGAGGATAACGCCCTCGCAGACGATCTGTCCGCCGAGCATCTTGAATTCCAGCTTGTCGTAGCGCGGCATCGTCTCGCCGGGGGCGGGTGGCAGCAGCCCAACGCTTCCCTGAATGTTCAGCGTGGCCTCGCCGGTGCCGTGCAGCCGCGGATTCCACATCCTGATCCCGGTTTCCGCCCAGCGCTGCCGGATCAGCGCGGTGCGATCGGCAGGTTCTGCGGCCCTTGCGCGGCCTTTCGGCGTGCTGAGGCTCTCGGCAGAGGGAGACACGAGAGCCGGCTCGATGTCGGTGGCGACGCCGGCTGTGTCGGGGGTACTCTGCGCCGCGGCCACCGCTGTGACGGGCGCAGCAACGTCCGCAGCACCCGGCTCGGTTGCCGCCATGGCGCCGGGGAAAGGATCGCTGTGGAAACGAGCCTCAGGGAATGGCTCTGCCAGCCCCTCGCTGCCGACAAGCGTGACACACGGCTCCTCTACGGTCGCCTCAACATCCACCATGACGGCAGGGGAACTATCATCGTTGACGGCGAGAGCGCGGGCGGCATCCGGCGCGCTCTCGACACCGACGGACGACGGCGATGCCTCCTCCGCGACAACGAACCCAGCGTCGGTCGGTTCGCTGACGACGCCGACCGCGGCCGGGTCCGGATCTACGGCCTCGACGTTCGTCGAGATTTCAATAGCCGGGTCATCGCTGGCGACGGATTCATCGGCTGTCGCGATTTCGATCTGGATGGTCGAGACCGAAGCCCGCTCCACGATGACCGGTTCGATCTCCGACGGCGTCTCCCGCGAAGAATCGTCGCTGCCGCCGGCATCGGCTGGGGCTGCCGGCGGGCTCTCCGCCATGACAGAGATGGCGACGTCAACTTCGGCGGACCGAGTCGCGCACGCGATCTCGACGTCGTCGCGCGCCGAAACTGCGCTGATATCGGTGATTTGAGCCGGAGCGGCTTTCGTGATGTTCTCGGCCGCGATGCCTTCGGCGATGACGGACGAGATGTCTGCGGTGAGCGGGTTGACGTCAATGCTGCCGCCATGCGGCACGGGCCGAAGCCGGGTGAATGCCCATTTCACCGCGGGGATGCGGCGCAGCAACGATATCAGTCTCGAAAGCACTAGGAGTTGTCCAAGAGGTACTCGGCGTGAGGCAATCGCTGATTCGTCAGCAATATGAAAAACTGCCCCGGTCGTCACATCTCTGTCAAGGTGAGATCAATTGCAGAACATCCGCACATGTGCGTGTGACCGCGACACAGTGCGGCCGTGCCGTGATGGATACGCTGGCTCGGGTTCAGGATCCTGGAAGATACCTTGCAACTGCAAGCGCGCTCGTGCGCGTGCTCCACTCTACTAACGCGATCCGAGACTCGCAGCACCGCATGCGGCGCCTGATTCGCGAGCCTCGGAGAGAACGCGTGCAGCGAGCTCCTGGCCGAGCTGCAGACTTATCGCCCGCCCGAGCCCGAGCCGGAGCCGGCGCTGCCGCCGCCGGCCGGGCTGCCCATGTTGTTGGTGTTGGTGCCGCCGGCCGATGGTTGCTGCGCCCCCTTGCCGTCGCTGGCCTCGTTCTGCATGTTCGACGAACGTCCGGTCGTCATGCCCTTGGTGGCGGGACCTCGCGATGAGGGACCGACATCGCTTTGGCCTGAGGCGCTCGGCGCGGGTTGTGTCTGAGCGACGGCGCCACCGGTTGCAAGCGCCATGATGCATGTGGATGCCAAGATGATCTTCTTCATTGGATTCTCCTTGACTTACATTCCCAGACAATCCGCCTGCGCCAACGACGTTCCTGCCGCTTTGTAGTCACCCGTTCAACTCTATGCGGTCTGACGTCGGGGGTTCCCGATTTCATCGACAGGGGCTATTCAGGATCGTCATTGTTGGTTGAGGAACGACGCATGAGGAAGATTGCCACCCTGGGAGCGGTTCTGCTCTGGTCCACCATCGCCTTCGCGCAGGATCGCACCATCACGGTCGCCTCGACCACGTCGACTGAGCAATCAGGCCTGTTCGGCCATCTGCTGCCGCTGTTCACGAAGGCCGAGGGCATTGGTGTTAAGGTCGTCGCCGTTGGCACCGGCCAGGCGCTGGATATCGGGCGGCGCGGCGATGCCGACGTGGTGTTTGTCCATGACAGGTCCGCCGAAGACAAGTTCATGTCGGAAGGGCAGGGCGTGAAGCGCTTCGACGTCATGTACAACGACTTCGTCATCGTCGGCCCGAAGAGTGATCCCGCAAAGATCGCCGGCGGCAAGGACGTTGCGGACGCGCTGCGCAAGATCGCGGCGGCGGGGGCGCTGTTCATCTCGCGCGGCGACAAGTCCGGCACGCATGCCGCCGAGCTCCGGCTTTGGAAGGAAGCGGGCGTCGACCTCGGCGCGGTAAAGAACGATTGGTATCGGGAGATCGGCCAGGGCATGGGTCCGGCGCTGAACATGGCCTCGTCGTCGAACGCCTATCTTCTGTCGGACCGCGGCACCTGGCTGTCGTTCAAGAACCGCGGCGAACTCGCCGTCCTGACCGAAGGGGACAAGCGGCTGTTCAACCAGTACGGCGTCATGCTGGTGAATCCCGCCACGCATCCGACCGTGAAGGTGAAGGATGGACAGGCCTTCATCGACTGGCTCGTCTCGTCGAAGGGGCAGGAGGCGATCGCCGGGTACAAGGTCGGCGGCGAGCAGCTATTTTTCCCCAACGCGTCCCACTAGCAGGAAGGCGATGGTCGACACTGCCACGCTGAGCGCGAGCAGGATCAGCCCGAGCCCGAGCGCCAGCGGCAGATCGCCCTTGCTGGTCTCCAGCGCGATCGCGGTCGTCATCGTGCGCGTGAAGCCGCGGACGTTGCCGCCGACGATGATGATGGCGCCGACTTCGGCGATGGCGCGCCCGAACGCCGCGAGAAACGCCGTCAGCAGCGAGGTCCGGCCGAGCGCGAACAAAAGCGCCATGCTGCGAAAGGCCGAGAGGCCGTCGATCCGGGCCAGATCGCCATACTCGGCCCACAGCAGGCTCGCGGGCCGGTGCACCAGCGCCACCACGATCGGCGTCGCCAGCAGGGTCTGCGCGATCACCATCGCGGCCGGCGTGAACAACAGTCCGGCCATCCCGAATGGGCCGGACCGCGACAGCAGGAGATAGAGTGCGAGCCCCACTACGACCGGCGGAAGGCCGAGCAGCGCATTGGTGAGGATGATGACAACCTGACGTCCCCGGAAACGGGTGATCGCAAGCAGGGCTCCGAACGGTGCGCCGATCAGGAGCGCGGCGATGCTGGCGGTCAGGCTGACCCGCACCGACAATGCGACGATGCCGAGCAGCTCGGCGTCGGCCTCGGCGATCAGAGAGAGGGCGGAGCCGATGGAGCGTGCAAAGTCGTTCATCCGGCCTCAGGCAACTTCCTTCCGCGAGCCTCGCGCGATGTACGTTCTCGACGTTGCGGCTGCCAAAATCAAGACCCGGGGTGGCGGGCGGAAATCAGGACTGGACGGCGGAGGGCGCCGAGGTCTCAAAACCGGCCTCTGGAGCGTCTGAGGGCGTCGTTTGGAGCCCGTCTGGCGGCTTTATTCCAGCTATGGATGCTTTAAGGAAGGGGCAGGATCAGGTCGCAGCAGCCCGCTGGCGGTGCTAGACCCTGGTGCAGGAACAACAGGCCGTGTCGTGCCGGCGCGGGCCGCAAGGATGAAGGATAAGAGGCAATGATCCAGACCGTTGGCATCATCGGGGCAGGGACCATGGGGAACGGCATCGCGCAAATCTGCGCGGCAGCCGGGCTCTCGGTCGTGATGGTCGACATTTCCGATGCGGCCGTGAATCGCGGGATTTCGACCGTCGGCGGCAGCCTCGAGCGCCTGGTCAAGAAGGAGAAGATGTCGGCGGCCGATCGCGAAGCGACGCTCAAGCGCATCACCGGCACCACCGACCGGGCGAAGCTGTCGGGTTGCGACCTGGTGATCGAGGCCGCGACCGAAAACGAGGAGCTTAAGGTCAAGATCCTGAAGGATCTCTGCGCCACCTTGTCGCCGCGCACGCTGGTGGCGACCAACACCTCGTCGATCTCGATCACCAAGCTTGCCGCTGCGACCGACCGTCCCGACCGTTTCATCGGCATGCACTTCTTCAACCCGGTGCCGGTCATGGCTCTCCTGGAGCTCATCCGCGGCTTGCAGACCTCGGACGACACTCACGCCAAGGCGCTCGATTTCGCCCAGCGGGTCGGCAAGGTGGCGATCACGGCGAAGAATAGCCCGGGCTTTGCCGTCAACCGCATCCTGTGCCCGATGATCAACGAGGCGATCTTCGCGCTTCAGGAGGGGATCGCGACGGCGGAAGAAATCGACGCCGGCATGAAGCTCGGCTGCAACCATCCGATCGGGCCGCTGGCTCTGGCCGACCTGGTCGGGCTCGACACCATGCTTTCGGTGATGGAGGTCTTCTACAAGGGCTTCAACGACCCTAAATATCGGCCAGCGCCACTGCTGAAAGAGATGGTCGATGCCGGCCATCTCGGTCGCAAGACCGGGCAGGGCTTCTACACCTATAGCGCCTGACCAGGGCGTCGGCGGCGGGCCTTTGGCGTCCGCCGCCGGATTCCGCACTTTGCGCTGCGACAAAGATGCCGCGCGCAATTGGCCCGACAATGTCGAATGGGCGGCCCGCGGAAACAACGGAACGGATAACGAAGGACATGTCGGATCGATTGAAGGCCGAGCGCGAGGCGGCGGCCGCACGGCGGAACGTGCTGACCCAGGATGCGATCGAGCGAACCGGGATCACCGAGGAAATGATCGGGGAACTCGTCACTCGCTTCTACGGGCGCGTGCGCGAAGATGCGCGGCTGGGGCCGGTGTTTGGGGTGGTAGAGGACTGGGACGAGCATC
Source organism: Bradyrhizobium sp. NDS-1 (assembly GCF_032918005.1). Classification (NCBI taxonomy): domain Bacteria; kingdom Pseudomonadati; phylum Pseudomonadota; class Alphaproteobacteria; order Hyphomicrobiales; family Nitrobacteraceae; genus Bradyrhizobium; species Bradyrhizobium sp. NDS-1. The sequence continues at coordinate 5,965,600 of NZ_CP136628.1, read as the reverse complement.
TGGCCAAGCTCAGGGATTTCTGGTCCTCGGTCGTGCTGATGAGCGGCCGTTATCACGGCTCGCCGATGCGGGCACATCTGCCGCTGAGCCTGGTGGGCGATCATTTCGACCGCTGGCTCGATCTGTTCGAGCAGACCGCGCGCGAGGTCTGCCCACCGCCGGCGGCTGCGCTGTTCATCGACAAGGCACGTCGCATCGCCGACAGTTTTGAAATGGCATCGGCAACCGTCGCCGGTTCTATCGCCGCGCCGCGTCACGTGCTCAGGTCCTGACGCGACGGACGGCCCCGCAAGCTATGCGGATATAATTTGCGCAGCGCGGCGGAGAGCGCGCTGCACCAATTCCGGCGTTATCGGTCTGATCTGCAAAATTATCATGCCGGTCGCGCGGCGTAACGTTGAAACTGTGAAAACACGTTTGAATGCGTTCATCGTTGTTCAATCAAAGCGAGCAAAGCCATATTGATGCGCTGCGGCGCCAACTCCTCGCCTTTTTTTCGGCAGAGTTCCAGCGCCTGCTTGTGGCATGTCTCGCTCATCACTCACGACCCATTCCTCATCATCCGAGAGCATCACGGAACCCGAAGCCGGCGCTTGCCACGAGCAGACGCGGCGAACGGTCCTGCTCGGTGCAATCGCCACCACCGCCTGCCTAGGTTGTTCCGCGCATGCGCGCGCGAATGAGGAGCCGCCTGGCTCCGACGAACGGCCCCAGAAAGGCGATGTGCTCGTCTTCTCTGAAGGCGACAAGGAAGGAAAGCTCATCACCGCGGCCGACCTGCCTGCTGGCGGACCGCCGGTGCATGCCTGGCCGAAGGATCCCAAGACACAGGTGGTGCGCAGCGCCTCGCGGCTCAACGAGATCCTGATCATCAGGCTCGATCCCGCCGAACTCGACGAGAAAACGCGCGCGCGCGCCGTCGACGGCATCATCGCTTATTCGGCGATCTGCGCTCATGCCGGCTGCCCTGTCACCGCTTGGGTGAAGAGCGATGTCGGCGACAAGGAGGTGTTCAAGTGCATGTGCCACAACTCCGAATTCGACCCTCGCGCCGGCGCGCAGGTCGTGTTCGGACCGGCGCCGCGACGGCTCGCAGCGCTGCCGCTGGCGCTCGCTGACGGTTCGCTCAGCGTCGCCGGCAACTTCATCGGAAAGGTAGGTGGCGCGCAACCAGGATGACGGGCGGTGCGGGCCGTGCCCGCGTCAGGAAAGGCCGCATCCGCCGATGGGCGGACGACGGGACGAGCGACAAGAATTCAAAACAAGAATTCACGACAAGAATTCGAACGGATGAAAAAGGGGAACGTCCATGACCAGGAAGCAATGGTTACTGTCCGGCTTCGTCGCCTTTACGTGTCTTGCCTCGACCGCCGCCGTGTGCGGCCCGATCGAGAATTATTCTCCGGTCTCGGCGCAGCGCCTGGAAAATCCGGAGCCAAACAACTGGATGCTCTATCGGCGTACCTATGACGGGCAGGGCTACAGCCCGCTCGACCAGATCAACACCTCGAACGTGAAGAACCTCACGCCGGTCTGGACTTTTTCCACCGGTGTGGTCGAAGGCCATCAGGCGCCACCGATCGTCAACAATGGCGCGATGTTCGTGACGACTCCGATGGGACAGGTGATCGCGCTGAACGCGAAGACCGGCGACGAATACTGGCGCTACAAGCGGCAGCTCCCTGACGATCTGTTCCAGCTGCATCCGACCAATCGGGGCGTCGGCCTGTGGGAAGACAAGCTTTACCTCGCCACCACGGACGACCACGTGGTCGCGCTCGATGCCAAGACCGGCAAGGTGGTGTGGGACACCAAGGTGCAGGACTACAGGAAGGGTCAGTACTTGACCCTGATGCCGTTGATCGTCGATGGCAAGGTCATCGTCGGTGGCTCCGGCGGTGAGTTCGGCGTACGCGGCTATATCGTGGCTTATGATGCAAAGAGCGGCAAGGAGCTTTGGCGGACCTACACCATCCCCGGCGAAGGCGAGCCCGGTCACGATACCTGGCAGGGCGACGACTGGAAGAACGGCGGCGGGTCGGCCTGGATGACCGGCAATTACGACAAGGAGACCAAGACGATCTATTGGGGCATCGGCAACGCGGCGCCATGGCCCGGCGAAACCCATCCCGGCGACAATCTCTATACTGCATCGGTGCTCGCGCTCGATCCCGACAGCGGCAAGATCAAGACCTATTTCCAATACCACCAGAACGATTCCTGGGATTGGGACGAGGTCGATGCGCCGATGCTGATTGATCTGCAACGCAACGGTCGCAACATCAAGAGCCTGGTCCATCCGGGACGCGACGCGATCTTCTGGGTGCTCGAGCGGACGCCGACCAAGATCAACTATGTCGCCGGCTGGCCGTTCGTCTACACCGACGTCTGGAAGGGCATCGACGAGAGCGGCAAGCCGATCGTCGATCCCGCGCACAAGCCGGTGATCGGCAAGCGCGTCGAGTTCTGTCCGTCGCTGTGGGGCGGCAAGGACTGGCCGTCAGCCGCCTACAGCCAGAGGACCGGCCTCGTCTACGTGCCGGCCAATGAGAACTTTTGCGGCGGGTTCACCGGCGAGAAGCTCCCGCTCAAGCCGGGCGAGCTCTGGCTTGGCACCAAGCCGGAAGACATCGGCCTGACGACGAGGCCGGGCGCGGATCATTTCGGCGAGCTCCAGGCCTGGGACCCCGTCACGGGCAAGAAGGTCTGGCAGCACAACTTCCCCAAGTCGCAGCTGTTCGGATCGGTCACGGCGACGGCGGGCGATCTCGTCTTCGTCGGCGGCACCAACGACCGCTACTTCCGAGCCTTCCACGCCAAGACCGGCGAGCTTCTGTGGGAACAGAAGACCAACTCCGGCATCGTTGGCATGCCGGTGTCCTATGAGATCGACGGCACGCAGTACATCGCGATCCAGTCGGGTTGGGGCGTGGACGCACAGCGCATCCAGGATGCACTCGTGACCAACAATATCGGTATCGAGGCCAACGTGCCGCAGGGCGGCGTCGTCTGGGTATTCGCGCTGAAGAAATAGCTCCGCGGGCGGATCGAAAGAGGCGGAGCAGCAGGGGGGTGGCGAATGCGGCGGACGGTAACGTCCGCCGCATTTCTGCATGTGCCCTTGCCGTGCAGGCGCCAAGCCTATTTCCCGGAGCGCTCGACCTTGTCCTTTTCCTTCTGGTTCATCTCACGAATCTTGGGATCCGGATTGTGCTGCCCGGTGGTCTGGGTGGTCGAGGCGGGCGGGGCGCTGGCATTGGGAAGCGAGTTCTGGTCCGGCGCGGTGGGGCGCGTCGCCGTGGTCGGCGGCGTCGTATTGCTCTGCGCGAATGCGCCGGAGGCCGTCAGAAGAAAGGCGCCCGACAGCAACGAGACTGCGAGCGCCCTGGAGATGTTGATCATCGATCTGCTCCTGTCAGATCGATGGAAACGGCGCGAGGCCGCTTCTGTTCCGTCTCACGCCTCCAGTTGCTTGCCGATCGGAAGCGAGCGGATACGTTTTCCCGTCGCGGCGAAGATCGCGTTGATCAGCGCGGGTGCGAATGGCGGCACGCCGGGCTCACCGACGCCGCTGGGCGGCGTGTCCGGCCCAGGCGGCACGATGTAGACGTTCGTCACCACGGGGGAGTCATCCATCCTGACGACCTGGAAGTCGTCGAAGTTCTTCTGTTGGACCTTGCCGTCCTTGAAGGTGATCTCGCCGTATTTGGCGAGGCTCAGCCCCATGATCGCGGCGCCCTCGATCTGCGAGGCGATTCGCTCGGGGTTGACATAGGTACCGCAATCGATCGCCGTGTCGACCCGCGGCACCGTCAACTTGCCCTTGTCATCGACCGCGACCTCGACGATGGTCGCGATGTAGCTGACGAAGCTGCGGTGCACGGCGATGCCGAGACCGTGGCCCTTCGGCACCTTCCGGCCCCACTCACCCTTCTCGGCCACCAACTCGACCACCTTGCGCAGACGCGCGGTATCGATCGGGTAGCTGTCCTGGGGCTCACCGTAGTTCCAGAGATCCTTCACCTCGGGCTTGACGATGCGCGGGCTGCCAATCAGGGCGAGGAGTGTCTCCTTCTGGTCGCGGCCGGTCGCCTGCGCGATCTCGCTGACCATCGATTGCACCGCGAAGGCGCGCGGGATGTTCGAGACCGAGCGGAACCAGCCGATGCGGGTGAACGCCGCAGCTTCCGGATTCTCGCAGGAGATGTTGGCGATCTCGAACGGCATGTCGACGAGGCCCATGCCGATCTCGAAGGGCGCCTGGTGTACGGTCCCGGCAGCGAACGTCGAGGCGATGCTGGGGGCCACGCTGCGATGGCGCCAGGCGATCACCTTGCCGCTCTTGTCCAGACCTGCCTCGATCCGCTCGACCGAGACCGTATGCAGGAAGCCGTTATGGAGGTCGTCCTCGCGCGTCCACTGCACCTTCACCGGTGCTCCGAGCTCTTTCGAGAGCAGCGCGGCCTCGATCGCAAAGTCGCATTTCGACTTGCGCCCGAATCCGCCACCCAGCAGCGTGACGTTGACCGTCACGTTGGCCTCCGGAATGCCGAGCGTCTTGGCGACGTCCTCGCGGGTGCCGCCCGGACTCTGCACCGGCGCCCAGATCTCCGCCTTGTCGCCCTTGACGTCGGCGACTGCGACCGGCGGCTCCATGGCGACGTGGGCGAGATGGGGAAGATAGTATTCGCCGACGATCACCTTGTCGGCGCTCTTCAAGGCGGCGTCCGCATCGCCCTCCTTGCGCAGGACGAGGCCGGGCTTGCGCGAGGCCTCCTCGAGCTCCTTGCGATAGGCGACCGAGTCGTATTTGCCGTTGGGACCGTCGTCCCAAGTCAGCTTCAGCGCATCGCGGCCCTTGATCGCCGCGCCGGTGTTGCGCGCGATCACGGCGACGCCGCCGAGCGGCTGGAACTTGGACGGCCACGGCCAGCCGCGCACCTGCATCACCTTCTCGACGCCGGGCACTTTCAGTGCCGCCTCCGGCTCGAACTTGACCAGCTTGCCGCCGGTTACAGGCGGGCGGGCGATCACGGCATATTTCATGCCGGGCAGCCGCACGTCGGCGCCGTAATGCGCCTTGCCGGTGGTGATGTCGTGGAGATCGACGATGCCGATCTGGCCCTTGCCGAGATAGCGGAAGTTCTTGGGGTCCTTCAGCTTGAGGCCCTCGATGCTGGGCACCGATTCCTTGGCTGCGTCGGCAGCCAGCTCGCCGAAGCCGAGCTTACGCCCGCTGGCGCTGTGGACGACCTCGTGATTGACGGCCTTGACCTCGGTCGCCGGTACGCCCCAGCGCTTCGCAGCCGCCTGCTCCAGCATGGTGCGGGCAGAGGCGCCGATCTGCCGCATCGGGATCAGATAGTGCCGCGTGCTGCGCGAGCCGTCGGTGTCCTGATTGCCGAACTTCACCTCGTCGCCGTGGGCCTGCTGAACCTTGACCTTGGACCAGTCGGCCTCCATCTCCTCAGCCACGATCAGCGGCAGGCTGGTGCGCACGCCGGTGCCCATTTCCGAACGATGCCCGACGATGGTCACGATGCCGTCCGGGGCGACCGAAACGAATACGCGCGGATCGACCACGACGCCGTGCGGCATCTTTCCCGCACCGGTCTCATAGGCAAGCGCCTGGCGCGACATCACGGGGGCTGCGAGCACGAAGCCGCCGGTGATGCCGAGACCCTTCAGGATGCTGCGGCGCGAGACCTTCTCGACCCTGATGTTCTTTTCGAAGCCGCGAAGCTTGCTGGGGTTGTCGATGAAGTTCATGTCACACTCCCGTCGATGCGAGATGGACGGCGTTCTCGATGCGCTGGTAGCAGCCGCAACGGCAGATGTTGCCGGCCATCCCTTCGCGGATCTGGTCGTGCGAAGGTTTCGGGTTGTCCATCAGGAGGGCTGCCGCCTGCATGATCTGGCCGGCCTGGCAGAAGCCGCATTGCGGCACGTTGACCTGCCGCCAGGCTTTCTGCACCGGATGATCGCCGGTCGGATGCAGCCCTTCGATCGTGGTGATCTCACGCCCGGCGACGTCGTTGACCGACGTGATGCAGGCGCGCACCGCCTGCTTGTCGACGATGACGGTGCAGGCGCCGCACAGGGCCTGGCCACAGCCGTATTTGGTGCCGGTCAACCCGGCCTCGTCGCGCAGGAACCAGAGTAGCGGGAGATCCGGGTCGCCGTCCCAGCTCTGTTCCTGGCCGTTGATCTTCACCTTGATCATGATCATCCCTCACTCTTCATAAGTATGCCAAATTTAGAACTGGCCGACGCCAGTCGGCGCAATGCCAGTTGCGTCGTCTCGTCACATTCCGGCCCACGATCCGGCACGGGCAGATCCCGGCACGAGGCAGGAACGCGAATCTCGATGTTCAGATGGGTGTTCGATACCTCCCGTTTTTGTTCTTAATTGATTGTATTTCGCGCGGCATCGTGACGACGCGATCGTAACAGAGGTCGCGCCGTCCCGGCGTTCACAGCCGGGTGTTCTCAGCGGGAAAAGATTGCATCGATGATTTGTCAAAAGCAGGGCGCGTGATCGCGCCGCTCGTCCGCGCTCGTCGCAGCCAGGGGGACGAAAAAAGCTTCGTCCGCCAGAAGATTGCGCGGACGAAGCAGGATGCCTCAGTCGAGGGAGGGAGAAACACAGGGCCGGGTCTTCAAGACGGAAGGTGGCGGCGCTGCGCAGTCATTCAGAAGACCAGGACTGAGGGAGCTCGTCACCCTCGTATACGCGCAAGTTGCGGAGGCGGCGGCATCGCTGCAATCGCCCCCGGGGCCGGGGCCCGTCCGGTTCGCTGGCGCTGGTCGAGGCCGGCGATCGGACGGGGTCGGCGAACGTCAGGCAGCCTTGCTCAGGCGGCTTTGGCCTTGGCGACGTGGGTCGCGATCGCATCCATGAGCGCTGGCGACAGGCAATCATAGGGCTCGAGCCCGATTTCCTTCAGCCGCGAACGGATGCCCGTCATCTGCTCCGGCTTCACGCCGGCTTCGATCACCGAGGAGACGAAGGCGGCGAATTGTGGCGCCTGCGAGCCCTGTTCCTGGAACAGCTCGGGATGGATGAAGTCGAGGCCGTAGAACGGATGGCCCGTGTTCTCGATGCGGCCATACATGTGCGTGCCGCATGCCTTGCACGCGTGGCGCTGGATCACCGCGGAGGCATCGACAACCTGGAGCTTGTCGCCGTTCTCGAGCACCGTGACGTTCTGGCGCGGCACCACGGCGACGACGGAGAACGTCGCGCCCTGCGGCTTCCAGCACTTGGTGCAGCCGCAGGCGTGGTTATGCGCGACATCGCCCTTGATGCCGACCTTGACTTGGTGGTCCTTGCATTTGCAGACCAGCGTGCCGCCGGCGAAGCTGCCGCTGCCCTGTTTGAGGCCATTGTCGATCGAGGGATGGAGTGCAACAGTCATGGGTCGATCCTCCTTGGGGGGTGACGCTTTCGAGCTAGAACACGACGACTGAACGGATGGATTTGCCCTCGTGCATGAGGTCAAAGCCCTTGTTGATCTCCTCGAGCTTGAGCACGTGGGTGATCATCGGATCGATCTGGATCTTTCCGTTCATGTACCAGTCGACGATCTTCGGCACGTCGGTGCGGCCGCGCGCGCCGCCGAAGGCGGTGCCGCGCCAGTTGCGTCCGGTGACGAGCTGGAACGGGCGGGTGGCGATCTCCTTGCCTGACTCGGCAACGCCGATGATGATCGAGGTGCCCCAGCCGCGATGGCAGGCTTCCAGCGCCTGGCGCATCACCGTGGTGTTGCCCGTGCAATCGAAAGTGTAGTCGGCACCGCCGTCGGTGAGGCCGACGAGATGCTGGACGATGTCGCCGGTGACCTTCTTGGGGTTGACGAATTCGGTCATGCCGAACCTGCGGCCCCAATCCTCCTTGGCGTCGTTGATGTCGACGCCGATGATCTTGTCGGCGCCGGCCATCTTGGCGCCCTGGATCACGTTGAGGCCGATGCCGCCGAGGCCGAACACGACCACGTTGGAGCCCGGCGTGACCTTCGCGGTGTTGACGACGGCGCCGACGCCCGTGGTGACGCCACAGCCGATGTAGCAGCTCTTGTCGAAGGGGGCGTCCTCGCGGATCTTGGCGACCGCGATCTCCGGCAGCACGGTGAAGTTCGAGAAGGTCGAGCAGCCCATGTAGTGGTAGACCGGCTTGCCCTTGTAGGAAAAGCGGCTGGTGCCGTCGGGCATCACGCCCTTGCCTTGCGTCGCGCGGATCGCGGTGCAGAGATTGGTCTTCTGGCTGAGGCAGCTTTTGCACTGCCGGCATTCCGGCGTGTAGAGCGGGATGACGTGGTCGCCCGGCTTCACCGAGCTCACGCCGGGACCGATCTCGCGGATAATGCCTGCACCCTCATGTCCCAGGATCGACGGGAAGATTCCCTCGCTGTCGAACCCATCGAGCGTATAGGCGTCGGTATGGCAGATGCCCGTTGCCTTGATCTCGACCAGGACTTCGCCGGCCTTCGGTCCTTCCAGGTCGACCTCGACGATCTCGAGCGGCTTCTTGGCTTCGAAAGCAACGGCGGCACGTGTCTTCATCGTAAGCTCCTCAAATTCTCATAGGACGCCAGGACGTCGTCTCGGCAATCCCGGCAACGTTCACTTATTGCCCATGCAGGCGTCTTCCGCCTTGGTGTACTCCGGTGTCTTGTCTTCCTTCTTGGCGGGACGCTGCCGGCCCCAAGCTTCGGTGGAGCGGGCGCGCAGATAGACGTAGAGATCGTCCATGTAGCAGGCGACGTTCGGGTTGTCGCCGAAGGCAGGCATGACGTTCTCCTGCGCGGTCGAGATGTTCTTGCGACCGGAGGCGATTACGCCGATGAAGTCGCCATAGCTCATCGACTTGACGGAATCCTTGAGCGCCGGCGCGTAGGTCGAGCCCATGCCGTCGGGGCCATGGCAGACATGGCAGTCGGAGTGATAGCGGCGGTATCCGGAATAGGTGAACCAGTCCACGGTGCCGTCGGCCGAAATCTTGTAGGTCGGTGTTCCTTCCTTATCGAGCCACTTTCCGTCGTCTTCCTTCTTCACGGCGGTCGGGTCGCCCGGACCGTCCGCGACCGCAAATCCTCCGGACGCAACCAGAATCGTCGCAGCAATGACAGAGCAGATTTTACGCAAGAGATTCATCCTCGAAGGAGCCCGGGGGGACGAGCCGGCGCGTGGAGTTAATCCACGCGCCGGAGCGATGCTGATGGGGCCTAGTTGTTCGGCAGCGAGAACACGGTCAGCGTACCGCCGAGTGCCGTGTAGTTGCTGAGAGCCGCATAGCCACCGACTGCGCCGAGACCTGCGGTCGGATCGGTCAGACCCGCCGCCAGACCGATGCCGGCCCAGCCGCCGACGCCGGAGAGTACTGCGACATACTGCTTGCCGCCGTTCTCATAGGTCGTGACGTTGCCGATGATGCCGGAGGGAGTCTTGAACTTGTAGAGCTCCTTGCCGGTCTTGGCGTCGACCGCCTTCAGGTAGCCTTCGAGCGTGCCGTAGAACACCACGCCACCGGCGGTAGCGAGCGCACCCGACCAGACCGAGAACTGCTCCTTGTTCGACCAGACGATCTTGCCGGTCTTGCCGTCCCAGGCGATGAAGTTGCCCATGTGGGTTTCACCCTGCGGCGGATACATCGAGAGCGTCGCACCCACATAGGGCTGGCCCGCGGTGTAGCTCACCTTGAACGGCTCGTAGTCCATGCAGACGTGGTTGGTCGGAACGTAGAACAGCTGCGTGTCCGGCGAGTAGGCCGCCGGCTGCTCGTCCTTGGTGCCGAGCGCGGCCGGGCAGATGCCCTTCGTGTTCTTGTCCTCTCCGCCAGCTTCCGTCGAGTACTGGGTGACCACCTTCGGACGGCCGTAGGTCGGGGAGTTCTTGTCCATGTCGACGCCAGAGGTCCAGTTCACCTTCGGATCGTACTTTTCGGCGACCAGCAGTTCGCCCGTCGCGCGGTCCATGGTGTAGGCGAGGCCGTTTCGGTCGAAATGCGTCAGCAGCTTGCGCGGCTGGCCGTTGATCGACTGATCCGAGAGGATCATTTCGTTGACGCCGTCATAGTCCCATTCGTCATGAGGCGTCATCTGGTAGACCCACTTGGCCATTCCGGTGTCCGGATTGCGCGCGAAGATCGTCATTGACCATTTGTTGTCACCAGGACGCTGCTTGGGATTCCAGGTCGAGGGATTGCCCGATCCGTAATAGACAAGGTTCAGCTCCGGATCGTAGGAGATCCAGCCCCAGGTGGCGCCGCCGCCGATCTTCCACTGATCGCCTTGCCAGGTCTTGAGGCTCGAGTCCTTGCCGATGGGCTTACCGAGCGCAGTGGTCTTCTCGGGGTCGACCAGGATCTGGTCATCCGGGCCTCCCGAGTATCCGCGCCAGACCTGCTTGCCGGTCTTGATGTCGTAGGCGGTCATATGGGCCTGAACGCCGAACTCGCCGCCGGAGATGCCGACCAGCACCTTGTCCTTTACGACCAGCGCTGCCGATGTGCCGGTCTCGCCTTTGCCGGGATCGCCGTTCTTGGCGGACCATGCAACCTGACCAGTCTTGGCATCGAGCGCGACGAGGGTGGTGTCGGCCTGATGCAGGAAGATCTTGCCGTCGCCGTAGGCCAGGCCACGGTTAACGGTGTCGCAGCACATCACCGGAATGACGTTCGGATCCTGCTTCGGCTCGTACTTCCAGATGATCTTGTTCTCCTGCGAAAGGTCAAGAGCGTAGACCTTGTTCGGGAACGGCGTATGGACGTACATGATGTTGCCGATGATCAGCGGACCGCCTTCGTGGCCGCGCAGCACGCCGGTGGAGAAGGTCCAGGCAACCTGGAGCTTGCCTACATTCTGTGCGGTGATCTGGTTGAGCTTGGAATAGCGGGTGTTGGCGTAGTCGCCCGCCGGCATTACCCAGTCTTTCGGGTTCTGCGACATCTTGATCAGCTCGTCATTGGCTGAGGCGCTCCCGACGGCGAGAGCCGCCGCTGAGCCAAGAAAGGTCGCCAGTAGCACCTTGCGCATAGTTATTCCTCCGTTGGTCTCGTTTATTGTTTCCGAAGCAATGCTCAATCGCCGGGCTTCTCGTCCGGCGTCTGCTCGTGCAGGGCGGTCACGATTGGGACCAGAAACGATGCTGTGCTGTTTCCTCCTCCTGATGAGAGCCACGGGTCCACGTGCAGGAGCGGCCCGTTCTTGTTGTTCCTGCCGCAATCCCTAACGACTTCGCAATCGGGAAACTTGCCCAAGAGAGAAGCCGGTTTGCTCGACAGCGCACGGAGGGAAAGATTTTGATTTTGCAGTAGCGAATTCAGCGGCTTCCGCGCGGCATCCAGGCCGCTTCCAGCGATCAGGTTCCCCTTGACGGCGCTGCAACTAAGGCGGAGGATTACGTTTCTAGGGTGGCAATGGAACGATGGCGCTCGTGCCAATAGACCGCTCAAATTCGAGGTAAACGTCTCGCAATCATGGCTGAGGGCTCCGGCAGCGCTGGTCGCGATTCGCGTCGAATCTCCGGATCAAACCAGTGGCTGGATTAATGTCCGACACCATTCACACGCTCTCGACGACCGGTATGACGCCGAAGCGCCAGATCCAGAGCTGGATCGACGGGCTGACGAGCCTGTGTGGGCATTTCGACGTCGACCCGCTGGAGGCGTCCTCGCTCGAAGGCCGCATCGACTACACGAGCGTCTCGCGCCTGAAGCTCTGCCAGATCGAGGTGAGCCAGCATCGCATCGCGCACACGCTGGCACGCGCCAAGGCCAATGAACACCCCTACATCAAGATCCACTTCCAGACCTATGGCGTGTCCTATTTCGAGCAGGAAGGCCGCCACATCGAAATCAATCCCGGCGATATCATCGCCTATGACGTCTCCTGCCCGCATTCGATCATCAGCCCTGCCTTCACGCGTCACGACGTGGTGATCGTGCCGAAGGCGCTGCTGCGCGACCGCGGATTCCCGTCGCAGCGGATGCCCGCCTGCAAGCTGACGTCGAAGACGGGCACGGGGCGGATCGCACACGAGTTCGTCCATGCCACGTTCGACGAGGCGGCCAAGCTGTCGGCGAACAGCGCGGTCGGCGTCGCTGATTCGCTGATCGACCTGCTACTGCTGCCGTTGCGCGAAGCGGACACGATGTTCGACCGGGTCGGCCCCGAAGCGATGTATGTGCGCGCGCAATTCTTCATCCGCGAGCATCTGCGCGACCCGGATCTGTGCATCGACCAGATCTCCGCCGAGCTCGGCTGCTCCAAGCGCTATCTGCACATGCTGTTCTCGGAGCGTGGCACCACGGTGAGCGACTACATCTGGCAAGCGCGCTTGCAGAACTGCCGCCAGGAACTCGAGGCTCACGCCGGCAAGACCATCACCGACGTCGCGTTCTCCTGGGGCTTCTCCAGCTCATCGCATTTCAGCCGGGTGTTCAGGAAATACTTTGGCGTGGTGCCGTCCTCGATCCACAAGGCGCAGCAGGGCACGGCGAGTTCGGGCGAACACTAGCCGCTTTCCAGCGAATGCTCCACGCGACAATCGTCGGGCCGGTCGCGCGGACGGCGACGTTTCACGCGGACGAGGCGACATAGGGAATGCCGGCCACGAGGGCGACGAGCGCCACCGCGTTCCCCAGCATTCCGCTCCAATGCAGCCGGCGCAACCGACGCGGCGCATCGGCATCCCCGGCCTCCCTTGCGCTGAGCTGGTCGTCCACTCTTTGCATGAACCAGCGGCGTCCCCAGATCGCCACGGCAGCGATCATGCCAACGCCCAGCGCGGCAAGCAGGCGGCCGTCGAGGAGGAGCGCCACGGTTCCAATGATGCCGGCGACGCGCATCACCAGAAAATGGGCGTTGAACATTCCGCGCAGCAACTGGGCGACGGGCTGGATATCGAGCTTCACCAGCAGGAAAGCGGGCGAGGCCAGCGTGAAATAGCTCATCGGAAACAGCAGGATGATCATAACGGCGACGGCGACTGCATCCGGTGTCATGCGATCGGCCTTCCTGTCCGCAGAGGTGTGCAATCATAGCGGGAAAACGCGCTTCCGACACTAGGCTTTTGGTCGGAAGTCGCGACCTCGAAGGGCGCCGGCGCGGCGCGTTACGCTTCGCCCCGAGACTCAGGCCGGCTCGAGGCCGAGCGACTTTGCGCTCTCGATCCAGATCGGCAGTTCGCGCTGATACAGTTCGTTGGTCTCCTTGAAGCCGATCGCGGGCTCGAGCACGAAGGTCGTGAGAACCTCCTTCACTTTCGGATCGTTGTTGGCCGCGACGCAGAGCTCCGCCAGGCGGTCGACGATCGGCTGCGGCGTTGCCTTGGGCAAGGCCCAGCCCGAAAAGCCGCTCACGGTGAAGAATTTCGAGGAGGCGCCCTGCTCCGGGAGGGTCTTGATGGCAGGGATCGCGTTGACCTTCTTCGAATGCACCGCGAACACGGTGCCGCGGTCGCTTTGCAGCACCGACTGTGCTGCGGTGTAGCTTCCCATCGCGGCATCGAGCGTGCCCTCGAGCATCCCCGTCCACATCGGAGCCTCGCCGCGGTAATGGACCGGCTCGATGTTGAGGCCGTACTGCTTGTTGAGTTCGTTGATCGTCATGTGCGGGGCCGAGCCCGCGCTGTAGGTCCCGAAGTTCACCCTGCCGCTCTTGCGGGCGAATGCGACGAAATCCTCCAGCGTCTTGACCCCGGTCTTCGGGTTCGCCACCAGCAACAGGCCGGCGCCCGGAATGACGCTGACGAGCGTCAAGTCCTTGTCCATCTCGTAGCCGGGATTCTTCATCACCACCCGGTTCATGATGTAGGTGGTCGAGATTGAGCACAGGATGGTGTGGCCGTCGGGCTCGGCGCGGGCGACCTCCGCCGTGCCGATCGCGCCGGAGGCGCCCGGCTTGTTCTCGACGACCACAGGCTTGCCGACCTGCTTGGAGATGAATTCGCCGTAGGCGCGCGCGAGCAGGTCGGTCTGCCCGCCGGCGGGATAGCTGCAAATCATGCGAATCTGCCGCGCCGGCCATGTGCCTTGTGATGCAGCTTGCGCAGAGACGCTGCGCGAGATGAAAGGCATTGCGAATGCGCCGGCTCCGGCGGCGATGAAGTGGCGGCGATCGATTTTTGTGGACATGATTCTCTCCCGGTTTTGGGCAGGGTACTGCACCAGGCTGGTGCTGCCACGGGCCTCAGGCGAGACAGATTGGCGCATTCGCTGCATCATCCGTCATTCACGGGATGGGTGCGGCACGCGGACCCGAATCCATTAGAGCGCAGCCTCGGTTGCGAGCAATACCGCATGGGTCACGCTCTGCGCCGCAACGCCAAAAGGGTGTTTGCTGCGCGTCCGGCACCAGAGAGCCTCACCGCTGAATGATCTTCGTCCAGACGTCGCCCAGAATCGCGGGCTCGCGCGGTGGCAGGTAGGTGAGGCCGGCCTGCCTGCCGAGTTCGGCGATCCTGCCCTCGGCCGCGAGGGCGCTCAGCGCCTTGTTGACGGCGTCGATCAGTGCGCCATCGCCGGCAAGCCCGACATAGCCGCGATTGGCGCCGATCGGATAGTAATAGCCGGAGGCCTTCAGCGTACTGTCGGGGTGTGCGGCGCGATGAGCGTCGAAGCGCGCGAGATCAATCAGTGTCGCGTCATGGTCGCCGCGCTGGAGCGCGCCCAAGAGATCGTCGCGGCCGGGGACGAGATGGGTGATGCTGTCGATCAGCCGCCCCTTCTCGAAGGTCATCAGGATGGCGTCGCCGAGCGAGCCGCTTTCGACGACCAGACGGAGCCCGGCGAGATCGCCGATGTCGCCGATCTTGCGGCCGCTTGCCTTCGGCCCGAGTACCACCGTCATCGGCGAATAGACGTAAGGCTGGCTCGGCGCGAGCACGCCGAGCGTGACGCGGCGCCGGCGATCGTCGCGTTTGGCCCCGGCGAAACCCGGCAAGCGCGCCGTCTTCATTCCTGGGACGACGAGCGAATCCTGGGTCAGCGCATAGCCGCCGACGAGCGAGCAGCGCCCATCGGAGAGCAGCGCGTTGGCTTCGAGCTGTGGGCTCGCATCCTCGTCCAGCTTGCTCTCGAACCACTGGATCGTCAGCGGCCGTCCGAGCCGCTCCGCGATCGCCTGAGCCAGGAGCACGTCGAAGCCGGCATCCGGCTTGTCGCGCTGATGCATCGAGAGCGGCGGCCGGTCCTCGTCGAGGCAGATTTTCAGAGGATCGTCGGCCGCAAGAGCGACCGATGCCATCATCGACAGAACAGCCGAGAGACTCCATGCGATATGCCGGCCCCTCATGGCTTTCTCCGGCTCGAGATGAAGGCCCAGAGATCCCCGATCTGATCGTCGCTGAGGATGTCGCCCCAGGGCGGCATCTTGTTGTTCTTGCCGTTCTTTACCGTGGTGACGAAGCGCGTCCTGTCGTCGGGGATGGCGCGCAGATCCGGCGTGATGGTGCCGGAGTTCATCAGGTTCGGCCCGTGGCAGTGCGAGCATTTCTCGGCATAGGTCGACTTGCCGTGGTCGATCTGCGCCTGCATGGGATTGCCGGTCGGCTCGTCGGCGGCACGAACGATCGCCGCAAGCGCGACCGTCAGCACCAGGGCGGCGGCGAAGGTCGCCGCCGTCCTGTCAAAAATGTCTCTCAGCATCATGCCGGGGATTACTGCTTGACCGCAAAGACCCAAAGCGACCCGCCGGGCGGCACTTTGGCAAGCCGCTCGTCGCCGGAGAACAGTGAGTAGACGCCGCCATAACCGCTGGTCACCGCGACATACTGCACGCCGTCCTGCTGCCAGGTCACCGGCTGGCCCTCGATGCCGGACCCGGTCTGGAACTGCCAGAGCTTCTTGCCGGTGTCGGCGTCGAAGGCCTCGAACTCCCCGGTCAGGGCGCCCGAGAACACAACGCCGCCCGCGGTCGACAGCACGCCTGAGAAGCGTGGAATGTCGCTCGGCGCTTCCCACTTCGACTTACCCGTCATCGGGTCGATGGCCTTGAGGTGACCGCGCGGTCCGTCCCCGAACTCCCAGGGATCGGTCAGGTCCATGCCGAGATACCATTCACCCTGCTTGAAGGTGACGGGCTCGGCCTTGTACTTGCCGCCGAAGTTGAGCGTGTTGGCATAAGCGAGGCCGGTCTGCGGATTGAACGACATCGGCTCCCAGTTCTTGCCGCCGAGGATCGAGGGATAGACCGTCACCTTCTTGCCCTCGCGCGCCTCCTTGGCGACGTCGGTCTCGATCGGACGGCCCGTCTTCATGTCGACGCCGGTCGCCCAATTCACCTTCACGTAAGGGTTGGCCGCCAGCAGCTTGCCGTTGGTGCGGTCGAGCACGTAGAAGAAGCCGTTGCGGTTGGCATTCATCAGCGTCTTGGTCGGCTTGCCCTCGACGTTCACATCCGCGAGCACCATCTCGGCGACCGCATCGTAATCGAACGGATTGTTCGGTGAGAACTGGTAGTGCCACTTGATCTTGCCGGTCTTGGGGTCCATCGCCAGCACGGAGCAGGTGTAGAGATTGTCGCCCGGGCGCACCGCTGAATTGAACGGGCCGGGATTGCCGATGCCCCAATACACGGTGTTCAGCTCGGGGTCATAAGAGCCCGTGATCCAGGTCGAGCCGCCGCCGAGCTTCCAGGTGTCGCCCTTCCAGGTGTCGCCGCCGGGCTCTTCCGGTGACGGGATCGAATGGGTGCGCCACAGGTGCTTGCCTGTCGCCGGATCCCAGCCGTCGATGAAGCCCCTGGTGCCGAACTCGGCGCCGGAGACACCGGTGATGACGACGCCATCGGCGACCAGCGGGGCCACCGTCATCGAATAGCCTTCCTTGATGTCGGCGGCCTTCTGACGCCACAGCTCCTTGCCTGTCTTTGCGTCAATCGCAACCACGTTGGCATCGAGCGTCGTGCGAAACAACTTGCCCTCGTGGATTGCGACGCCGCGATTGATGATGCCGCAGCAGACGATTCGGGGCGTCTCGGCGGGATATTCGATCTTGCTCTTCCAGATCTGCTTGCCGGTCTTGGCGTCCACCGCCATGGTCGCATTGTGCGAGGTCACATAGATCACGCCCTGATAGACTATGGGCTGGGATTCCTCGCTGCGATCGTCGTTGAAAGAGTAATTCCAGATCGGGACAAGGTTCTTGACGCTGTCCTTGTTGATCTGGTTCAGCGTCGAGAAGCGCTGCAGATGGTAACCCATCCCGTAATTGAGAACGTTCGATGTATCGGTCGCGCCTTTGACCAGTTGCTCGGTGGTCTGTGCGCTTGCACAAGTCGATGCAAGCATGACGAGGCTCGCGGCCATCGCAAAGCGTTTCATCCGTTCCTCCCAATATGCGCGCCTTTTGACGCTGCGGAAGCAAATCTCCGTCGGAAACCAAAACGCGTCAATACGAAAGTCGCAGATGTCGTGCCGATATCGTTGAATGCGATTGTCGGTCACCTCACGGAAACCGGCTCCGCTTGCGTGGAGACGCTGGGAAATTCCGCACCACGAAGCACCTCCGATTGAACTGGTCAGGGCGAGCGTTCCGTTTCCGCGAGTTGCAGCGCGCGCAAGTTGCATTTCGGACTTGAACCGGGAGCCGCTTGGGGATTTATCTCGTTGCTGCCCCGGCTTGCACCGGGGGGCTTTGTCTGGGAGGACTTGATGATTTCGCGCCACTCGATTGCGCTTGCGCTCACGATTGCATTGTTGTCCGGTCCGGCTTGGTCGGCCTCCGGCAACGCGGTCAAGTTGTTCGATACCGACAATGACGGCACGCTCGATCTTGCCGAGGTGAAGAAGGCGGGTGCCGCATTGTTCGCAAAGCTCGATCCCGATCGCGATGGCACGCTTGACGCGCGCGAATTGCGCGGACGATTGACGGCGAAACAACTCGCCGCCGCCGATCCCGACCGCGATGGGACGCTGACGCTCGACGAATATCTGTCGGTGGTCGAGCAGCGCTTCAATGCGGCCAATCCGGACAAGGATGGAACGCTGGATGGGAAGGAGCTGAACGCGCGCCCGGGCCGAACGCTGCTGCGATTGTTGCAGTGAGTGCAACGGAACAGGACGGGGCGGGTGGCTTTTGCGAGCATTTCCGCTCCGAAACTCGGAACATCGGGCAGCTCGGCCTGTTCTCTTCGCGATGTCCTGCCTGGCGCCGGGGCGGCGCGGCGGGAGAAGAGGAGATGCAGATGAACACGAAACGTTCCGTTCTTGCCGCCTGCGCGATCCTGATGTTGAGCGCCGGCGCTGCCATCGCAGGCCCGTGCAACACGGGCAGCGCCAGCACCGACAAGGATGCCGGTTCTGGTCCGGTCACCGTAGGCTCGGCGCAGTCGCACTCGTCCAGCCCGGCGAGCGACAGCAGCCAGCATCCGCCGACCAGCACGATGAATCGCGCGAGCGGTGAAACGCCGGCATCATCCGAAGATGCGCAGCGGCAAATGCAGAGCCAGCCGACGGCGGCTCAGCGGGCCGACGGTGCGAAGCCGGACGCCTCGATGGCCGACAAGGGCTGCTGACGGCGCAGTGTCGTCGGTGTCGATTCGACGCGGTGCGTCGCACAAGGCAGTCACTTGGCAGCGTCTTGCAGGTCGTGTTTGACCAAGAGAGAACTGGCTTTGTCCCAGAGAGAAATGCCGTCGCGAAGAATCGACACAGACGCGCTCGACAGCCGAATCGAGGCTTGAACTGCAATTGACGCAGCCCTAGGTTTTGCGCCGCGCGATGTCGCGCTCAATACCTTGGGAGACCCCGAATGGCTTGGAAAGCTCCGAAGATCGTGGAAGTGCCGGTCGGCATGGAAATCAACATGTACGCCTGCGCTTCGCGCAAGTAAGACTGACGACCTGCCGCGGCTTCGATGGCAAACGCCGTCGGAGCCGTGGTAGTGTCAGGAATGCGCGCGAGAGCCAATAGCTTCTGCACTATTGCTGCCTGTACGGTCGCGCTTTTACCCGTATGCGTCAGCGCCGAGGAAGGCTTCGATACCGAGCACATCTTCGGCTTCATGATCGGCACCGATGTCGGCAATCCCGGCGAACGCGAATTCCAGACCCAGACGACTGGCCGCCTCGGCAAGGGCGGCACATATCGCGCCCTCGAGCACGAGTTCGAGATCGAGGTCGTGCCGCTGCCGAACTTTCGCGTCGAAGTCGGCGGCACCGCCAGCTTCCACGACATCACCGGCGTCCCCGATATCGACGACCGCCGCCAGCTCAACTTCCAGGGCGCTTCGCTCGACCTGCGTTATCGCCTGCTCGACCGCGAGCGCGCGCCGTTCGGTCTCACCATCGCCGCCGAGCTCCATGGTGACCGCATCGACGAGACCAGCGGTGCGAAAGGGCGGATGTACGGCACCGAACTCACTCTCGCCATCGACCGCGAGCTCATCCCGAACTTCGCCATCGGCGCCCTCAACCTGATCTATCAGCCGGAATGGGCGCGCTTCGAGATGGCCGGAGTGTCCGAGAAGAGCTCGACGATCGGGGCGGCGTTTGCCGGCCTGGTGCGCCTGCGGCCCAATGTGCTGCTCGGCGGGGAGCTGCGCTACTTCCGGCAATATGAAGGCATCGGCCTTGGGGAGTTTTCCGGCCAGGCGCTGTTCGTCGGCCCGACCGCCTATTTCCAGCTATCCGAGCGCTCACGGCTTACCCTGAGCTGGAGCATGCAGGCCTGGGGGCGTCCGGCCGGTTCATCCGCAAATCTCGACCTCGTCAATTTCGAGCGTCACCAGGCCCGGATGGTGTTCGGGGTGAATTTTTAGCTCGGGAAATCGTCATGCCCGGGCCTGTCCCGCCTGCACGGCCGAAGCCGCTTCGCCGCGGCGAAGGGCCAGGCATCCACGTTCAGTTCCCGGCCTGTAATCGCTCGCCCAGACCTGAAACTTCCCCCTCCGTGGAACGTAACCTTTCGTGCTAAACTTGTTCGCCCTTGCGAGAGGATCCCGGCATGAACCCGATTGACCTGGTGGTGACCGTGTGTGCGGTGCTCTCGCCCGCGACCTGCGAGGAGCAGCATCTGATGTTCAACTATAGTGGGTCGCCGCAGCAATGCGCCATGGCCGCGCCGCCTTATATCGCGCAATGGGTCGAAGAACACCCGAAGTGGCAGGCGGTGCGGTGGCGCTGCGAATACCCCCGCCCGAACGACAAGGCGTAAGGCGCAACGGCCTGTTCGAGCGTTTGACCTATTTGGTGCAGTCCTTCAGGTCCTTGTCGGCGATCGAGAACACTGCGTCCGCCCTGATCTCGATGTTGCGAACGACGCACTGCCGCGCGCTGGGATAGCTGACCTTGGCGTCGTAGCGGCCCGGCTCGACGCCGGTAATGCGCAGCCGCTCGTCGTGGTCGACCTCCTTGTCCTTGTCATTCAAACACAGGTTCGGGCCCCAGTCCGCCTTGCCGGCGGGTGAGAGCTGGAAGCCGGAGATCGTTTCCGTCGTCAGGTTCCAGAGCCTGATGCCCTTGCCCTTGGCTTGCGCCAGCGCCGCACCCGGCACTGCGACCAAGAGGATGCCGATCGCAATCAGCCTAAGCCGCATTGGTGAACCTCCCTCGACAACGTTTGCTTCAGTTGACCACGAGTTTTCATTTCGATTCAAGCTGCAAGGTTGGGAGCTCCGCCCTGATCCTGCCGAGTTCGGCCTCACTGCGCATCGCGCGCGGAATGGCAATCGGGACTTCCTGCACGATGCGCGCGGGGCGCGGCGACAAGAAGAACAGGCGGTCGCCGAGCCGGATCGCATCGTCGAGACTGTGGGTGACGAGCAGCGTCATCACCGGGCGGCTCGCCACCAGCGTTGCGATCTCGTCGCGCAAGCGGCCGGCGAGCGCGTCGTCGAGCGAGGCGAGGGGCTCGTCGAGCACCAGCAGATCGGGCTCGACTGCAAAGGCGCGGGCGAGCGCGACGCGCCGGGCAAGGCCAAGCGACAACTCGCCGGGAAAGTGGCTGCGGTGCGCGTCCAGCTCGAGAATTCGGAAAAGCTCCGACAGCTTTGCCTCGGTCACGTTTGGCGCCGCCAGCCGCACATTCTGCTCGACCGAGCGCCACGGCAACAGTCGCGGCTCCTGGAACACCATTCCGATCCGCGCCTGCGGTGGACGGGCGACATGGCCCCTGAAATCGCCATCGAGCCCCAGGATGATACGCAGCATCGTGCTCTTGCCGCAGCCCGAGGGGCCAATGAGCACGCCGACCTCGCCAGGGTTAAGCACGAATTTGAGCGGCGCCAGCACCTCGTGCATCCCGCCGGCGGCACTTTTGAACGTCTTGCCGGTAATTTCGACCTCAAGCCGCACGGGGCCGCCACCGTGTTGCGCGGGCTTCGAACGGCTGCACCAGCAAGGTTTCGATCACGAGCACGACCGCGGCGAATGTCAGCGAATAAGCGAGCAGCCGCGGCGTGTCGAACAGCTGAAAGGCGACGCCGATCTCGAAGCCGACGCCGTTCGGACGCCCAAGCAGCTCGGCGACCAGTACGATCTTCCACACCAGCGACAGTCCGGAGCGGGCCGCGGCGGCGATATAGGGCGCAAGCTGCGGCAACACGACATGGCGGAATGCGCGCCAACGCGGCATCGCGAACACGCTCGCCATCTCGTCGAGCGAGCGGTCGAGCGCGCGGGTGCCCTCGCGCAAGGTGACGACCGCCGTCGGCAGCTTGTTGATGGCGATCGCTGCGATTGCGGCGGTCTCGGTCAGTCCGGCCCAGATATAGGCCAGCACGATCACGACCAGCGCAGGCAGGTTGAGCAGCAGGATCAGCCAGGGATCGCCGAGCCGGTCGGCGAGCCTGACCCGTCCCATCAGATAGCCGATCGCGCTGCCGAGCGACATCGCCAGCACGAAGGCGAGCGTGACCCGCGCCAGCGTGGCGCCGAGATGCAGGAACAGCGCGCCCGATGAGGCTTCCGCGATCATCACCTCGAGCACGGCCGGCGGGGAGGGCAGCTTTGCGCCACCGACGAACAGTGCGGCAATCCACCAGGTCACGAGGAACAGGGCGAACGATAGAAGACGCAGCACCTCAGTCTCCGGGCACGGCGTGATAGAAGGTGCCGGGATCGAGCTCGGCGGCGGGGCCGACGAGGTCGCGGCCGCCGATCTCGGCCAGCACGCGGTAGAGCACGCGCGCATCCTTTTCTTCGTCCTCGATGCTCCGGCGCGGAATGCCGTCGCGATAGCGGTCGCGATAGGTCTTGAGCAGGGTGGCATCGCTGGTGCCTGTCAGTGGCGCGATCTTGTCCCAGGCCGCATCCGAGCTCACCAGCAGCTGCTTGGCCTTGCGGGTCATGGCGATGAAGCGCGCCACCGCTTCGCGATGGCTGGCGGCCCAACGCTCGTCAAAGACATAGCCGACCGCCGAGACAGCGCCCTTGGCTCCAAGCTTCGGCAAGATGTCCTCGATGCCGGCGAGGCGCCTAAAACCCTTGGCTTCGAGCTGGGCGCAGAAATTCCAGAAATTGAGGCTTGCATCCATCTCGCCGTCCAGGGATTTGGCGGCGATCAAGGGCGGAGCGCCATAGGCGATAGTTGCCTCCGTCTTCAGGTCGATGCCGTCCTGCTTCATGCGCGCCTGGAGCAGCAGCCAGCTCTTGTCGATGGCTCCGCCGGCAACCGCGAGCTTGCGCCCCTTCAGGTCGGCGAGCGACTTGATCGGCGACGAGGCTGGGACCATCACCGCGCCAAGCGCGCTGGAATAGGGATAGAAGGTGAGCTTGGCGCCGAGCGCCCGCTCGCGCGACACCCACAGCCAGTCCGACAGGATGATGTCGGCGCCGCCTGCGCGCATGGCGATCTTGCCGGCCTCGGTGCTCGCGAGCTCGGAGACTTCCAGCGAGAGGTCCGCTTCCTTGTCGAGACCGTTCGCGCGGATCGCAGCCAGCTCCCAGGAGAATGTTCCGGTTTTCTGCACCGCAAGGCGAATGGTATCAGCGGCGCGCCCGGGCGCGGCCAGCGTCAGCGCCAGCGCCGTTGCGAGCGCCAATGTTCGACCAAGTGCCCTTGTCACACCGAGTGCTCTCATCACCTTGTGAGCCGTTTCCTCTGACAGAGTGCTTTTCAGGACAATACGCATAGCATAGCTTTGGTCGCAACCAGCGGGAGGATGCGCATGAAACTGGCCGGACAGCTACGACCGATTGTCGCCGCATTGACGGTGCTGGCGGCGACGGTGTGCGTGGCGCGGGCCGAGGAAGCCAATGATTATCCCACGTCGGCGCGCGCGGAGTACGTTTATGGCTGCATGAAGGCCAATGGCGAGAGCCGGCAGTCGATCGAGCAATGTTCCTGCTCGATCGACGTGGTGGCCTCAATCGTCCCTTATGAGCGCTATGTTACCGCGGAGACCGCGCTCAGCATGTCTCAGGTCCGCGGCAATCTTGGCGTTCAGTTCCGCACCTCGGAGCAGGCGAACACGGCGGTGAATGATTTGAGGCGGGCGCAGGCGGAGGCTGAGGTGAGGTGTTTCTAGTTTGCGACCGTCCCTCGTGGAGGGCATCGCCGCCGGTTGATTTTCAGACTGGGGGCAGGGGTCCGTCTCCCGCCTTCATGCGCATCGGGACGCGCGGAGCCAGCCCCCTCATTCGGCGCACGCCACCTTCTTCCACAAGGGGGAGACGGGAAGGGGCACTGAGTTCGTCTCCGCCTACCCCCGCCTCACGCTCGCCCCGCCGTCCACCGGCAATGTCACGCCGGTGATGAAGCCCGCTTCGTCCGACGCCAGGAATAGTGCGGCATTGGCGACATCCCATCCGGTGCCCATTTTCTTGCGCAGCGGCACCTTGCTGTCTCGTTCGGCTTCGACCTCGGCGCGGGTCTTGGACCATTCGCGGGCACGGGTATCGACCGCCATCGGCGTATTCATCAGGCCGGGCAGGATGACGTTGGCCCGGATGCCGTACTCGGCGTTCTGGTAGGCGAGCTGTTCGGTAAACGCAATCATCGCCGATTTCGTCGCCTTGTAGGCGACGTAAGGATAGGTCGTAATCGCGGCCATCGAAGAGATGTTGATGATGGCGCCACTGCGCTGCGTCCGCATGATCGGGACAACTTCTTTTGCCGCGAGAATGCAGCTCTTGAGATTGATGGCGACCACGCGGTCGAACGCCTCTTCGGTCAGTTGAAGCAGCTCCGCATCGCCGCCGGACAGGCTGACGCCGACATTGTTGTGCAGCACGTCGATGCGGCCCCAGCGCGACTGCGCGTCCGCCACCATTGCCTTGATGTCGGCAGCTTTGGTCACATCGGCTTTGAACGTCGCGGCCGTTCCTTGCTTTGCCGTGATCATCGCAACCGTTTCCTGGGCCGACTCCAGATGATGATCGACGCACAGGACCCTCGCGCCTTCGCGCGCGAAGGTCAGCGCGGTGGCGCGGCCGTTGCCCATCCCTTCGCCGGGGCTCTGGCCGGCTCCGACGACGATCGCGACCTTGTCCTTCAAGCGCATCTCATTTCACTCCCCGGCTCTCGTCCTGTTCATCCCATTAATTTCGTGCAGACTAGCAACGGCCCTCAGCGGCGAGAAGGGCGCCGCTCCTGCGTTCATGTCATTGACATCACGTGGAATTGCATAATGCAGCCGGTCCGCCGTGCGTCGTCGACCCCAGTGGTTCAGGAACCGTTCCGAAGTCGCCGCGTTTGTTGCGGAGCCTTTCCCGCGCTAGGCTGTGTCCCGGGGCTTCCCAACCGCCAGTAGCTTGCCGATGAATCTGCTCGATCCGCAAGGACCCGTAGCTGCGGCCAACAGCACCATCCTGGTCGACTCCGTCTTCATCATGCTCGTGATCGTGGTGCCGACCATTTTCGCGATTTTGGCCTTTGCGTTCTGGTTTCGCGCTTCCAATACCAGGGCGCGCTACCAGCCTGACTTCGTCTATTCCGGCCGTATCGAGATGGTGGTGTGGGCTATTCCGGCGCTCACCGTCATCCTGCTCGGCGGCGTCGCCTGGATCGGCTCGCACCAGCTCGATCCCGCCGCGCCCGTGCCGGGCACCGGCAGCCCGGTGCGAATCCAGGCTGTCTCTCTCGACTGGAAATGGCTGTTCATCTATCCGGATCAGCGCATCGCCACCGTCAACTCGCTGACGGTGCCGGCCGGTGCCGAGCTGAATTTCCAGCTGACGTCATCGAGCGTGATGAACACGTTCTTCATCCCGCAGCTCGGCAGCATGATCTACACCATGAACGGCATGGTGACGAAGCTGAACCTGCGCGCCGACAACGAAGGCAAGCTGCAGGGATTGTCGGCGCATTTCTCCGGCGACGGTTTTCCGGACATGATGTTCGACGTCAACGTAGTCTCGCCGCTCGCGTTTCCCGATTGGGTCGCGGCCACGGCAAAGTCTGACGCCGTGCTGAATGAGGACAGCTACAAGAAGCTGATGCAGCAGGGCATCGAGAAGGGCAGGCCGACCTATCGTCTCGAAGACCCGCGCCTGTTCGACCTGATCGCGACGCAGCACATTCCACCGGGGCCAGGGCCGGAGTTGATCTCCGATGCCGGCCGTCCGCACAGCGGAGGCCACGATGCTCGGTAAGCTCGATTGGTCGGCCATTCCATTCGATCAACCGATACCGCTCATCGCAGGCGCGGTGGTGCTGGTCGCAATCCTGGGCGTGCTGGCCTGGGTCGTGGTGAAGGGCCATCTGCCCTACCTCTGGAACGAATGGATCACCAGCGTCGATCACAAGCGCATCGGCGTCATGTATGTGCTGCTGGCCTCAGTGATGCTGCTGCGCGGCGGCAGCGACGCCATCATGATGCGGATCCAGCAGGCCGTCGCCTACCAGTCGCAGGGCTATCTGCCGCCCGAGCACTACAAT
The DNA here is from genome assembly GCF_032918005.1 of Bradyrhizobium sp. NDS-1. Taxonomy (NCBI): domain Bacteria; kingdom Pseudomonadati; phylum Pseudomonadota; class Alphaproteobacteria; order Hyphomicrobiales; family Nitrobacteraceae; genus Bradyrhizobium; species Bradyrhizobium sp. NDS-1. The sequence goes on along the minus strand of NZ_CP136628.1, from coordinate 5,939,782 downwards.
CAGATCTTCTCGGCGCACGGCACCATCATGATCTTCTTCGTGGCCATGCCGTTCGTGATCGGACTGATGAACCTGATCGTGCCACTGCAACTCGGGGTGCGCGACGTCGCGTTTCCGACGCTGAATTCGGTCGGCTTCTGGCTGACGGCGACGGGCGCGCTGCTGGTCAATATCTCGCTCGTGGTCGGCGAGTTCGCCCGCACCGGCTGGCTCGCCTTTCCGCCGCTGTCGGAGTTGTCCTACTCGCCCGGCGTCGGCGTCGACTATTACGCCTGGTCGCTTCAAATCTCCGGCGTCGGGACACTGGTGGCCGGCATCAATCTGGTCACGACGGTGCTGAAGCTGCGCACCAGGGGCATGAATTATCTGCGCATGCCGATGTTCTGCTGGACCACGCTGGCCTCGAACCTTCTCATCGTCGCAGCTTTTCCGATCCTCACTGCCACGTTGGCGATGCTCTTGCTCGACCGCTACCTCGGCTTCCATTTCTTCACCAACGAGGCCGGCGGCAACGTCATGATGTTCATGAACCTGATCTGGGCCTGGGGGCATCCGGAGGTCTACATCCTCGTGCTGCCCGCCTTCGGCATCTTCTCCGAAGTGGTCTCGACCTTCTCCGGCAAGGCGCTGTTCGGCTATCGCTCGATGGTGCTCGCCACCATGGCGATCTGCGTCATCTCCTTCATGGTCTGGCTGCATCACTTCTTCACGATGGGGGCGGGGCCAAACGTCAACGCCATCTTCGGCATCGCCAGCATGATCATCGCGGTGCCGACAGGCGTGAAGATCTACAATTGGCTGTTCACGATGTATGGCGGCCGCATCCGCTTTGCGACCCCGATGCTGTGGGCAATCGGGTTCATGGTGACGTTCATCATCGGCGGATTGACGGGCGTGCTGCTCGCGGTGCCGCCGGCCGACTTCATCCTCCACAACAGCATGTTCCTGGTGGCGCATTTCCACAACGTCATCATCGGCGGCGTGCTGTTCGGGGTCTTCGCCGGCCTCGAATACTGGTTTCCGAAGGCATTCGGTTTCCGCCTCGACGAACGCTGGGGCAAGGCCGGGTTCTGGTTCACTTTCGTCGGCTTTTTCATCACCTTCATGCCGCTCTACATCGTCGGCTTGCTCGGCATGACGCGGCGGATGCAGCATTACGACGTCGCTGCGTGGCGGCCCTGGATGATCGTTGCGGCGGTCGGCGTGGCGGTGCTGACGATCGGCGTGATCTGTCAGGTCGTGCAGCTCGTCGTCAGCGTCCGCAACCGCGAGGCCTTGCGCGATCGTACCGGCGATCCCTGGGACGGGCGCTCGCTGGAATGGGCGACCTCATCGCCGCCGCCGGTGTTCAATTTCGCGTTCAATCCCGACGTGCGAGGCGAGGACACCTATTGGGAGATGAAGGCCCGTGCCAAAGAGCAATCGCTCGATGCTGACCGACCGGAGTATCAGGACATCGAGATGCCCCGGAATTCCCCGACCGGCTTCGTCTGCGCTTTCTTCGCCACGATCATGGGCTTTGCGTTGATCTGGCACATCTGGTGGATGGTGATCCTCGGCGGCTTGGGCGCGTGGGCGACCTTCGTCGTGTTCGCCTGGCGGGATCACGACGAATACGTCATCCCGGCCGAGCAGGTTGCGGCGATAGACCGCGTCAATATCGAGGAGCGGCGCAGCCTCGTCAGCATGGCGGGGGCAATCTGATGGCGCTCACCGCGACTGCCGGCCACGCGCATGCCGATCCCCATCATGTCGGGCTCGTCATCGAGCATCCCGGACCTGCGTCGAAGCGGATCGTGACCGCCTACGGGTTCTGGATATTCCTGCTCTCGGACATCGTGATGTTCTCCTGCTTCTTCGCCGCCTATGCCGTGCTGTCTGGCCAGACTGCAGGCGGCCCGAAGGGCTCTGAGATATTCGAGCAGAAGAACGTCGCGATCGAGACGGTCTGCCTGCTCTTGTCGAGCTTCACCTGCGGCATGGCCAGCATCGCCGCCGATGTGCGCAACCGGTTCTGGTTCTATCTCAGCATGACCGCGACCTGTGTGCTCGGGTTGATCTTTCTCGTCCTCGAGTTCCGCGAGTTCGCCGATCTCATCGAGCGCGGCTACGGCCCGTCGCGCAGCGCGTTCCTGACTGCGTTCTTTTCGCTGGTCGGCTGCCACGGCCTGCACGTTTCCGCCGGTGTGCTGTGGCTGCTCACCATGATGGCCCAGGTCTTCGCAAAGGGCTTTCGAGCCGACATCCTGCGCCGGATGCTGTGCTTTGCGCTGTTCTGGCACGCGCTCGACATCATCTGGGTGGCGGTGTTCTCCGTCGTTTACTTGCTTGGGAGTGGCGTATGAGCGATCAGACCCACGTGCGCACCGACCATGACCTCGCGCCAGGCGAGGAAGAGCAGCACAGCATCGGCACCCGCATCCTCGGCTATGTCGTCGGCCTCGTCCTGGCGTTGCTGCTCACCGCGACGTCGTTCTTCATCGCGGGCACGGATCTCGTCTGGCAACCCTCCATCCCTGTCGCGCTGATCGTGCTCGCGATCGCGCAGATGGGGGTGCATTTGGTGTTCTTCCTGCACATCACCACCGGCCCCGACAACACCAACAACGTGCTGGCGCTCGCCTTCGGCCTTTTCGTCGTTTTCCTCGTGATCGGAGGGAGCGTCTGGATCATGGCTAATCTGAATGCCAACATGGCGCCGATGGACCACATCATGCGGGTGCACTGACGCGCCCGGGCATGACGGGCTCGGTTCTGGAGCGACGCACAAAAAAGAAGAGCCGCTTGTGATGACAAGCGGTCCAAGTCTAGGGAGGAAACGCCCAAGCAAGGCAATCGGGCCGGAGCCGGATTGCTGCCAAGGAACGCATGCGCAAGCGCTTGCGTACGCATACAAATGCGGCAACTCCCGATGAAGTTCAATTCCGGATCAATACGGACCCGGACTACCACTCACGGATGCGTGAACGATTTTCTCACTTTGGCCGGCGGCAATTATAGGCCTTGCGAAAGCCGGCTGCCTGGGCGTCGTCCTCGGAGCAGAACCAGCGGTCCGGCTTGGTCGTCGCCGGGTAGCTCGGGCAGCCCCGCAGGTGATAGATGCCGATATTGCCGGTGACGCGGGCGCGCACTGCAAGCTTGCCCTTGATGCTGCAGCTCGGCGGCATCGTCAGCTCCTCGGGGAACAGCACGGCGCGGATTTCCTTGTCTCGGTCCTGGCGGCAGGCAGCGCCCAGCAGCGCGCCGTCCTTCTTGCCGGCGCGGAAGTCTTGCGGCGCAACAAAGCAGCCCTTCCAGATCCCGACGGCGGCTGTCTTGGCTTCGGCCGCAACCGGCTTGACGTTCGCCTTGATCGGCTCCCGCGCGACGGCAAAGCCGAGCTTGATCAGCTGTTCGTTCAAAGTCGATTTGTCGCCCTCGGCCGTGCAGATCGCCCGGTGCCGCTTGCCAAAACTCTTCTCCGGCCCGACATCGTCACAGCGCACCGTCCGCTTGCCGATCAGCTTGGCCAACTGGTCGCGCGCCTCGATGCCGCAGGTCCAGGGATCGGCGTGATCGTCGATACAGACCTGGTCCAGCTCGGGCGCGTCGACGCCGTCGAGCCGATAGGTGGCGTCGCCAAGCTGGATGGAGTTGCCGTCGCGGACGGTCGCGGTCCCAGTCAGCGCGGAAGCCGGCTCGGAGGAGGCCAGGAATCCGGACAAGACGAAAAACCCAACGAGCGCAAAAGCGCGGGCTGCGGCAAAGACATTTCGGAAGGACATACGGTCTCGCTATGGATGGCTCGGGCGCCTGTTCCTAGCATTCGGACGTGGCGATACCAATGGTCTGCACCCCGCGAAGTGCGACATTCCGGCCTCGCGGCTTTACTCCCCGCCCGCTCTGATCCTATCGTTCGCGGGCCTTGCGAACCGTGCAGGCCGAATCGCCCGGAAAGCGGCGAGGGCGGGAGGAAAAGGTTTCGATGAAAGACCCCGTGGACGTCCTGATCATCGGCGCCGGCGCTTCGGGCGCTGCGGTAGCGTGGTCGCTGGCCGAGACCAAGATGCACATTCTCTGCCTGGAGCAGGGCGGCTGGATGAACCCGGCGGAATATCCAAGCACGGGCCGCGACTGGGAGGCGAAGTTCTACGGCGAATGGTCGTCAAGCCCCAACGTGCGTGGCCGGCCCGAGGACTATCCCGTTAACGACGACAATTCCCCGATCAAGGTCGTCAACTACAACGCGGTCGGCGGCTCCACGGTGATGTACACCGCGCACTGGCCGCGGCTGCATCCCTCCGACTTCAAGGCGAAGACGCTCGACGGCATCGCCGACGACTGGCCGATCGACTATGACGCACTGAGCCCGTTTTTCGAAGAGAACGACCGCATGATGGGCACATCCGGCTTGTCAGGCGATCCGCTCTCGCCGCTGACGCATCCGCCGATGCCGCAGCAGCCGCTCGGATTGTCCGGCGCCATCATCGGCAAAGCCATGAACAAGCTCGGCTGGCACTGGTGGCCGTCCGACACCACGGTCGCGACGATGGACTATGAGGGCCGCGCGCGCTGCATCAATCTCGGCCATTGCACGCCGGCCTGCGCGCAAGGGGCAAAGTCGTCCACCGACATCACCTATTGGCCGCATGCGATCCGCGCGGGCGTCGAGCTGCGCACACATTGCCGGGTGCGCGAGATCACCACCGACGAGAACGGCATGGCTTCGGGCGTGGTCTATTACGACAAGGACGGCGTCGAGCAGTTCCAGCCCGCGCATGTCGTCATCATCGCCTGCAACGGCGTCGGCACGCCGCGGCTGCTCTTGAACTCGGCCTCAGGCCGCTTTCCGAACGGGCTGGCAAATTCGTCCGGCCTCGTCGGCAAGAACCTGATGTTTCACCCCTATGCGCAGATCTACGGCTATGTGAAGGAGCCGACCGACAGCAACCGCGCGCCGCCGACCTGCCTGTGGAGCAAGGAATGGTATGACACGGATCTCTCGCGCGGCTTCGTCCGGGGCTTCGGCGTCCAGTTCGTGCGCGGGGCCGGGCCGGTGTTCGAGGCCGTCGTCAGCGAGCAGAAGGGCATTCTGCCATGGGGCGAAGATCATCACCGCGTCTTCCGCAAGCTCAACGGTCATCGCTTGGGATTCTCCGCGATCTGCGAGGACCTGCCGGAGGAGCACAATCGCGTCACGCTCGATCCGGTGCTGAAGGACAGCCACGGCATTCCCGCGCCGAAGATCGACTACACGATCAGCGAGAACAGTCAAAGGATGATGGATTATGCGCTCGCGCGCGGCCGAGAGATTCTCGAGACCGCAGGTGCGACCGACATCTGCGTCAACTCGCCGATCCCCTGGGGCGGCTGGCATCTGCTCGGCACCGCGCGGATGGGCGCCGACCCCGAACGCTCCGTCGTCAACGAATGGGGCCGCACGCACGACGTGAAGAATCTGTTCATCGTCGATGGCAGCATCTTTGTCACCTCGGGCGGGGTCAACCCGACCTCGACCATCCAGGCCCTCGCGCTCTACATCGCCGATCAGATGAAGCAGCGCCTCGCCAATTTGTTCGATTGAGGCTGTGATGTCCGCAGACAACCAACTGACAGGCAGGCAGCGCGACGATCTGCGCACCATAGCCGCGTTGATCGTTCCGGCCAGCGACGAGTACAAGGTGCCCGGAGCCGACGATCCCGCGATCCAGGCCGACATGCTCGCAACGCTCGGCCGCGACACCAAATTGGTGGCGGCGGCGCTGGATCATCTGGCGCGGCTCGCCGGCGCGCCGCTGGCCGAGCTCGATGCCACGAGACGCGATGCGGTGGCCCAGGAGTTCCGCAAGAGTGGCGGTGCCGCCGCGGTGACGCTCGTGCGCGTCGTGCTGCAATGCTACTACCGCGACGACCGCGTGCTGGGTTCGCTCGGGATCGAGCTGCGCGCGCCGTTCCCCAAGGGCCATGTGCTCCCGGATGGAGACTGGTCCCTGCTCGACCCGGTCAAGGCAAGAGGCGGCTCGCTGAGGCGGGCGCCCTAGCCATCTGGGCAGTCCAGCCCTGCGCGCAAGATGCGCACCTTGCGCGGCAGGGAGCAGGCCACCATCTGTGTGAGCCTCCAAGGACTTTTGCCATGCTGGATTTCACCTCAGATATCGTCGATGACGCTTCGTCATCGCGAACGACAGCGTCTGTGCCGGCCGATGATCGGGTCTTGCTGGACGCCTATTCCAATGCCGTGATCGACGTGACCGACCGCGTCGGACCTGCTGTCGTGCGGGTGGAGACCGGGCCGAAAGTGCCTGATAGACGCGAGCGCGGCGGGCTCGGCTCCGGCATCGTGATCTCGCCGGACGGACTCGTTCTCACCAACAGCCATGTGGTCGGCTCTTCCAGGGAGATCCGGCTGCGGGACGTCGAGGGCCACGTGGGCGAGGCGCAGGTGCTCGGCGTTGATCCTGACACCGATCTTGCGCTGCTGCGCGCTGACGGCGTGCGCCATTTGCCCTATGCCGCGCTCGGCAACTCCAAGACCTTGCGGCGCGGCCAGCTCGTGATCGCGATCGGCAACCCGCTCGGCTTCGAATCGACCGTCACGGCTGGCGTGGTCTCGGCGCTCGGACGTTCGATCCGCTCGGTCAGTGGTCGCACCATCGAGGACGTGATCCAGACCGATGCCGCGCTCAACCCTGGTAATTCCGGCGGCCCGCTGCTGTCCTCGAATGCCGAGGTGATCGGCATCAACACGGCCATCATCAACGGCGCCCAAGGCATCTGCTTCGCAGTCGCCAGCAACACCGCGCAATTCGTGCTGTCGGAGATCATCCGCCACGGCTATGTTCGCCGCGCCTATATCGGCGTCGCCGGGCAGACCGCACCGATCCCGCGACGGCATGCCGTGCTGGCCGGCATCGACAACAAGATGGGCGCGCTGCTCGCGCAGATCGAGCCGGACGGTCCGGCGGCCAATGCCGGCCTGTTGCCCGGCGACGTCGTGATCAGGCTCGACGGCGTCGAGATCAACGGCGTCGACGATCTGATCCGTGTGCTCGACCGCGACCGGATCGGCCGGCGGCTTGCCATGGACGTGCTGCGGCTCGGCCGACTGCGGGCGATCGAGATCGACCCGATCGAGCGCAAGCCGCGACGCAGCACATGATCCGGAAAAGTCCGAAACGGTTTTCCGTTAAGATCATGTGCAAAAAATAGAGCGTTCCACGGTCGCGGCAGGGTATGACGGTGTCATGCCTCGCCTGTCGAGCCTTGCCGCATGATGCCGGCGCATGAGACCTACGACGTCATTGTCATCGGCGCCGGTGCCGGTGGCATGACGGCGGCGGCCGTGGCCGCTGCCGAAGGCCTGCGCGTGCTGGTGATCGAGAAGACCGCGTTCGTCGGCGGCACCACCGCCTGGTCCGGCGGGATGGTCTGGATCCCCGCCAATGCCAAGATGAAGGAGGCAGGGCTCTCCGACAGCGTCGCTGATGCCGTTCAATATTTGTCGAGCACGGTGCCCGAGCCCGCCAATGCCGGCCTGCGCGCCGCCTTCCTCGCGCGCGGGCCGGAGGCGGTCGCCTGGCTCGAAGCCAACACCGAACTGCGGCTCCAGCCGGTGAAGGCCTGTCCGGACTATTATCCGGAACGGCTGGGAGCGACCGCGGGCCGCGTGCTTGAGCCGATCGCGTTCGATGGTGCGCGGCTCGGCAAGGCTTTTGCGCGATTGCGGCCGCCGCTGCCGGAGTTCACATTGTTGGGCGGGATGATGGTCAACCCGATCGACATTCCACACCTGCGGAAGGCGGGAAGATCGCTGCGTTCGACCCTGCGCGCGGCACGGCTGGTTTCCGAATATGCATTGCAGCGGCTGCGCAGCCAGCGCGGCACGACGCTGCATCTCGGCAATGCGCTTGCTGGGCGACTGTACGCGTCGCTGCTGGCGCGGCGGGTTGAGATTCTCTTCGGCGCCGACGTCGAAGACCTGTTGATGCAGGGCGATCGTGTCGCGGGCGTGGTGATCTGTCATGGCTCCCGTGACCGCCCAATTGCAGCGCGTCGCGGCGTGGTTCTCGCGACCGGCGGCTTCTCGCACGACGCCGTGTTGCGCAAGCGTTTCTTCCCGGCGGCAGCCGGATTTGTTTCGGCGACGAACTCATCAGCGAGGGGCGACGGACTTCGGCTTGCGGCCACAGTCGGCGCCGCCCTCAACACGGACGCGACCAGCCCGGCCTATTGGGCGCCGGCCTCGCTGTTCCTCCGCGCCGACGGCAGCCGCGGCGTGTATCCGCATATGGCGACCGACCGCGCCAAGCCCGGCGTGATCGCGGTCAATGCCGCGGGCCGGCGTTTCGTCAACGAGGCGCTGTCGTACCACGAATTCGTTCTCGCCATGCTCCGTGATGGCAATCGCGAGCCGGCCCTGCCGTTCTACCTGATCTGCGACCGCGCGTTCCTGTGGGCTTACGGCCTCGGTCGCATCAAGCCGTTCACGCGCCGCTATCGGCGTTTTGTGGCGAGCGGCGAGTTGATCGAGGCTCCTGATATCGTAGAGCTCGCGACCAGGATCGGCGTCAAGCCGTCCGTTCTCACGGCGACGATCGCGAGCTACAACGCCGATGCAAAGGAGGGCCGCGACGGCGAATTCGGCCGCGGCAGCACCGTCTACCAGCGCCACCTCGGCGATATCAGGCACAAGCCCAACCCCTGCGTCGCGCCGATCACCCGCGCGCCGTTCTTCGCGATGCGTATCCATCCGGCGGACCTCGGCACCGCGATCGGCATGAAGGTCGATGCGCTGGCCCGCGTGCTGCGCGAGGACGGCACGCCGGTTGCCGGCCTCTATGCCTGCGGCAACGACATGGGCTCGATCATGAACGGAAACTGTCCGGGACCGGGGATCATGCTCGGCCCGGCGCTGACGTTCGGATATATCGCAGGCCGGCATCTGGCGGAGGGGACGGCGGTGGCAGCGTCGTCGAGTGCCGCGAAGGCGTCTTTCTGATTTTCGTCTCTGCTACATCCACGTCATTCCCAATGACGTGGAGAGACGCTCGCGCCTAACGGCTACTCGGCGGCGGCCGCAAAGCGGCTGTTGTCGAGCTCCGCTTCCAACCGTGCCGTCTCGGCCGAGGCCAGCTTGATGTTGGCTTCCTTGACGTGGCCGAAGCCGCGGATCGTCTCGGGCACGCGGGCCAGCCGCGTCAGCAGCGGAATCTGCGCCGCTTGCAGCCCTACGATCCGCTGGTCGATCATCCCAAGATAGTCCCCGACCAGCTTGCGCTCGGTCCGGCGCTCCTCTGTGCGGCCGAACGGATCGAACGCGCCGCCACGCAGAAATTTCAGCCGGGCCAGCACGCGGAAGGCGTGGATCATCCAGCCGCCGAACTCCTGCTTCCGGAGACGTCCGGTCGCCTTGTCGCGTTTCGCGAAGATCGGCGGAGCGAGATGGTACTTCAGCGTGAAGTCCCCGTCGAACTTTTCCGACACCTTCTTGGCAAAGCTGCCCTCGGTATAAAGCCGGGCGACCTCATATTCGTCCTTGTAGGACATCAGCTTGAACAGGTTTTTCGCGATAGCCTCGGTCAGCTCCGTGGACGCGGGCGAGGCCGATGTCTCGGCCTTGCGCACCTTGGCAACGGCCGCGAGGTAGCGGTCGGCGTAGGCCTTGTCCTGATAGCCGGACAGGAATTCGGCGCGGGTCGCGATGATATCGTCGAGCGACTTCGTCGGTGCCGATGCCCGGCTCTTGAATTGAAGCACGCTGCGCACGCGCGACATGTCGTGGGCGGCGAGACGGCCCCAGGTGAAGGCGAGCTTGTTCATCTCGATCGCGGCGCCGTTGATCTCGATGGCGCGGAGCAGGGCGTCGAGCGACAGCGGGATGGCGCCCTTCTGGAAGGCGAAGCCGAGCATGAAGGGATTGGTCGCGATGGAATCGCCCATCAGCGCTGAAGCAATGCCCGTCGCATCGATGATGTCGAGGTTCTTGTCGCCGACCGCGTCGCGCAGCACGGTCTGCATCGTGCCCATCTCGAAGTCGAGATCGGGATTCTGCACGAAGCTCGCGGTCGGCTGCAAATCGGCGTTGACGTAGGCCTTCGTCACGCCGCGCTCGGCGCGGCTGAGCGCGGAGGGGCCCGCCGAGACGATCATGTCGCAGCCGAGGATGACGTCGGCGCCGCCGGTGGTGATGCGGACCGCGGAGATGTCCTCGGGCTTCGGCGCGATGCGGACGTGGCTCATCACTGCGCCGTTCTTCTGCGACAGGCCGGTGAAATCGAGCGCCGAGCAGCCACGGCCGTCGACATGGGCGGCCATGCCGAGCAGGGCGCCGATGGTGATGACGCCGGTGCCGCCGATGCCGGTGACGAGGATGTTGTAGGGGCCGTCCAGCTCGCGTACCGGCGGCAGCGGCAGGTCGGCGAACAGCTGACCGGAATCGACCCCTGAGGTCTTCATGCGTTTGAGCGTGCCGCCATGGACGGTGACGAAGCTCGGGCAGAAGCCCTCGACGCAGGAAAAGTCCTTGTTGCAGTTCGACTGGTCGATCTGGCGCTTGCGGCCGAACTCGGTCTCCAGCGGCTGCACTGAGACGCAATTGGAGGCCTGCGAGCAATCGCCGCAGCCTTCGCAGACCAGTTCGTTGATGAAGGCGCGCTTGGCAGGATCGGGATAGAGCCCGCGCTTGCGGCGGCGGCGCTTTTCCGCGGCGCAGGTCTGGTCGTAGATGATGGCCGTGAGACCCTTGATATCGCGCAGCTCGCACTGCACGGCATCGAGTTCGCGGCGATGATGGATGGTCGCGCCTTGCGGGAAGTAATTGCCTTGCGGGTATTTGCTCGGATCGTCGGAGACGATCGCGAGCCGCTTGACGCCTTCGGCCCAGACTTGATGGGCGATCTGCGCGACGTTGAAGGCGCCTTCGGCCGGCTGGCCGCCGGTCATGGCGACCGCGTCGTTGTAGAGGATCTTGTACGTGATGTTGATGCCGGCGGCGGAGGCGGCGCGCAGTGCCAGAAGACCGGAATGAGTATAAGTCCCGTCGCCGAGATTCTGGAAGATGTGGGTCTCGGTCGTGAAGGGAGACTGGCCGATCCAGTTCACGCCCTCGGCGCCCATATGCGAGATCAGATCGGTGCGGCGGGTGGGCATGCTCAGGGCCATGCCGTGGCAGCCGATGCCGGCCATGGCGCGGCTGCCCTCCGGCACGCGCGTCGACGTGTTGTGCGGACAGCCCGAGCAGAAAAACGGCGTGCGCGCGAGCTTGATCGGCGCGCTGGTGGTGACGGGATTGTCGAAAGCCTCGAGCCGCGCCAGCCGCTGCTCAAGCACCGGGCTGTGATGACCGAGCTTGCGCAGTCGTGCGACGAGGGCGGAGGCAACGATCGTCGGCGTCAGCTCACCCTCGCTCGGCAGTAGCGGCGCGCCGCGCTCGTCACGCTTGCCGGTGACGGTCGGGCGCCTGGACGCATCGATATTGTAGAGGATGCGCATCAACTGGTCTTCGATGAAGCCGCGCTTCTCCTCGACCACCAGCACGTCCTGAAGACCTTCGGCGAAACGTTTCGCGCCGCTCTCCTCCAGCGGCCAGGTCATCGCGACCTTGTAGATGCGAAGGCCCAGATCCTGCGCGTCCTTGTCGGTGATGCCTAAGTCGGCGAGGGCCTGGCGCAGGTCGAGATAGGCCTTGCCGGTCGCGACGATGCCAAGGCGTGCCGGTTTGGAATCGAGCACGATGCGGTCAAGCTGGTTGGCGCGGGCGAAGGCCTGCACCGCCGCCATCTTCGGGCCGAACAGGCGCTTCTCAGCCTCCAGCGGCGGATCCGGCCAGCGGATATTGAGGCCGCCGGGCGGCATCTCGAAATCGTCGGGAAGCCTGATCTGGATACGCTCGGGATCGCTGTAGATGGACGCCGAGCTCTCGACGGTCTCGCTGATCGCCTTGAAGCCGACCCAGCAGCCGGAGAAGCGTGATAGGGCGAAGCCGTAGAGGCCGAGATCGAGATAGTCCTGCAGCGTCGCTGGATTGATCACGGGAATCAGCGCCGCCGCGAACACCTGCTCGCTCTGATGAGCCAGCGTCGAGGACTGGCAGCCATGATCGTCGCCGGCCAGCGCCAGCACGCCGCCATTGAGGGAGGTGCCGGCCGCATTGGCATGCTTGAGCGCATCGACCGAACGGTCGACGCCGGGCCCCTTGCCGTACCAGATGCCGAACACGCCATCGACCTTGGCTCCGGGAAACAGGCCGACCTGCTGGCTGCCCCAGACGGCGGTTGCCGCCAGATCCTCGTTCAGACCGGGGACGAAGGCGATGTCGTGCTGCTGGAGGTGCGACTTCGCGCGCCACAGCGCGTGGTCGTACATGCCGAGCGGCGAACCACGATAGCCCGAGATGAAGCCGCCGGTGTTGAGCCCCTGCAGCCGGTCGCGTTCGCGCTGCAACATGGGCAGGCGGACCAGGGCCTGCGTGCCGGACAGGAAGATCCGCTTCGATTCGAGCCGGTATTTGTCGTCCAGCTCGACCTGCAACAGCGTCATTCGGAAGTCCTCGGTTTACGTTCGAGCGTGGGTTTGCGCTGCGGGAGGGATTACGGCTGCGCGACGCGAATTGTGACAGTCAAAAGCATGCGCCAGCGAAGTCAATATCGCTGGCCGCATCCGTGGCGGTCCTGCTAGTCATGGCTGCCTGTGGAGAGAACCATGATGGCAAACGCATTCGACACCGAGATCACGGAGACGGCCGAGGCCCTGATCGGGCCGTGGCGTGGGCCGCGCCAGATGCTTCAGGCGCAAACCTACGACGCGCACGCCTCCATCCATGACGACGCCACCGCGCAGAAGCTTGGCTTCAAGGGCGGCACCATCGAGGGGCCGACCCATTTCAGCCAGTTCGCGCCGCTCGGCGAACGGCTCTGGGGACGCGACTGGTTCGAGACGGGGTGTCTCTCCGCGCATTACCGCAGCGTCTGCTACGAAGGCGAGGAGGTGCAGGCGATCTTGTCGAAGCCGCTGCCCGGCACAAGCCAGTGCCAGGTCCAGATGCTCAAGCGCGACGGCACCGAGGTGCTGCGCGGCACCGCCTCGGTCGGAGAGCCGCACGCAGCGACCGCGCTCGAGGCGCGTCTCGCCGAGCTCAAGCCGCTCACGGACCCCGTGATCCTCCGCGACGTGAAGGTGGCCCACACCGGAAGGCGGCAGTCGGTCCGCATGGCCTTCGACCAGAACATGGGCGATCTCTATCCATTCACCCTCCGGCAGAAGCTCGCCGTGATCACCGAGGGCTCGCCATATTATTCCGGCGCCGATAATCCGTGGCGCAAGCCCATCATTCCGATGGAGATGCTGAGCGTGCTGTTCCAGTACCGCTCCAAGGACGATCCGCTGCCGGCCAAGGGACCGGCCGTCGGCCTGTTCGCCGATCAGGAAATCAGGCTGGTGAAGGGGCCGCTCTTCGTCGACGAGGACTACGAGGTCGAGCGCGAGGTGGTCGCGCTCTCCGGCAGCCGCCGTACCGAAAGCGCCTGGGCCAGGACGCGCGTGTTCGACAAGGCGGGCACGTTGGTGGCGACCATGCTGCTGAACATGGCGACGCTGAAGGATTCCTACGCGCCGTATGAGGACGAGTATCGGCAGCTGTATGGGGCGGGGCGGTAGCATCACACTCTGCGGTCATTTCGGGGCGCGTAGCGCGAGGCCGGAATCCATTTCGCCTCACGTTCTGCGGCCGGATGGATTTCCGGGTTCGACGCTCAAGGGTCGCCCCGGAATGACCGCGGATTGCCGCTCATCCTTTGAGCAGATGCACGTCGCAAAGCCGTCGCACAGGGAATAAGCAGGTATCGGTCGCCCGCGTAAGTTTCTGAGCATGCAGCGAATTCTCTCGCCGCCCACGCTCCACCGCAATTGTACACAATGGCACGCCGCTTGCAGAACTCCCGGCGCAGTTCTCGCGAGGGGCGGCCGTCATGCTGAGTTCGAGCAAGCCGACATTGGGTGTCATCAGCGCCGAGCCTGAGCCGATCACGCTCGACTGGCCCGCCACCGCGCTCCTGATCATCGACATGCAGCGCGACTTCATGGAGTCCGGGGGGTTCGGCGAGACTCTCGGCAACGATGTCAGCCAGCTTGCGCGCGCGGTGAAGCCGATCGGTGCCGTGCTGCAGGCGGCGCGCGACACCGGCATGCTGGTGATCCACACCCGCGAGGGCCATCTGCCCGATCTCTCCGATGCGCCGTCGGCGAAAGTCGAGCGCGGCGCGCCGTCCTTGCGTATCGGCGATCCCGGCCCGATGGGCCGCATTCTCATTCGCGGCGAGGCCGGTCACGACATCATTCCCGAGCTCTATCCGCTCGACAGCGAAATCGTGATCGACAAGCCCGGCAAGGGCGCGTTCTACGCCACCGAGCTAACTGACGTGCTGGAGAAATACGGCATCGAGAACCTGCTGGTGTGCGGCGTCACCACCGAAGTGTGCGTCAACACCACGGTGCGCGAGGCCAACGACCGCGGCTATCGCTGCGTCGTCATGTCGGACGGTTGCGCGTCCTACTTTCCCGAGTTTCACGAGATGGGCCTGAAGATGATCAAGGCCCAGGGCGGCATCTTCGGCTGGGTTACGGACTCCGCCGCAGTGTTGGAAGCAATGAGGATTTCGACAACATAGGGGCAGTATCATGAGCGCATTGACGGGGATGGCCGGCAAATCTGAAATCGATCGGTCCGGGTTCAAGCCGGCACTATGGACCTCGGGCGACTGGAATGCGTTTTTCGGCTTCGGCACCAACATCCTCGTCAACATGCTGGTGCTCACGGGCTTGCTGCGCTTCGTCTTGAAGATGCCGGACAGCCTTGTGTTCGGTCGCATCCTGCCCGCGCTTGGGCTGATGATGTGTCTCTCCACCTTCTACTATGCGTACCTCGCCTATCGTCTGGCGCAGAAGACCGGCCGCAGCGACGTCTGCGCGTTGCCGTCAGGCGTCAGCGTGCCGCACATGTTCATCGTCACCTTCGTGATCATGCTGCCGATCACGATCAAGACCGGTGACCCCCTCAAGGGTTGGTCGGCCGGCTTGGTCTGGGTGTTCTTCCAGAGCTTCATTCTCATGATCGGCGGCTTCATCGCGCCGTTCATCCGCAAGATCACGCCGCGGGCGGCGCTGCTCGGCACGCTCGCCGGCGTCTCCGTCACCTTCATCTCGATGCGGCCGGCGCTGGAGATGTACATGACGCCGCAGATCGGTCTCGTCTGCTTCGCCATTATCCTGGTGAGCTGGTTCGGTGGCGTGAAGTATTGGCGCGGCATTCCGGCCGGCCTCGTTGCGATCGCCGTCGGCATGGTCATCGCCTGGGGCTCGAACCTGTTCGGCCTCGGTCTCGGCGGGCTGAGCATCAAGGGCGTTGGTGACGCCTTCGCAAACTTCGGCTTCTCGGTGCCGATTCCCGCCTTGGGCTACGTCTTCTCCGGCTTCGAATTCCTCGGCATCATTCTCGTCACCGCCATTCCGTTCGGCATCTACGACCTCGTCGAGGCCATGGACAATGTCGAGAGCGCGGAAGCCGCCGGCGACGAATATCCGACCACGCGGGTGCTCACGGCCGACGGTGTCGTCAGCCTGATCGGCTGCCTGATGGGCAATCCCTTCATCAACGCGGTTTATATCGGCCATCCCGGCTGGAAGGCCATGGGCGGCCGGATCGGCTATTCGGCCGCGACCGGGGTCATGGTCGTCCTGCTGTCCTGGTTCGGCATCATCTCGGTGCTGCTGGCGCTGGTGCCTGTCGTCGCGATTTCGCCGATCCTGCTCTATATCGGCATGCTGATCGGCGCGCAGGCGTTCCAGACCACGCCGGTCAAGCACGCGCCCGCGGTTGTGCTGGCGCTGACGCCGCATCTCGCCGCCTGGGCCAAGCTGCAGATCGACACCATGCTGGGCTCGACCATGATGGCGGCGACAACTGTCGGCGGGCTCGCTGCCGACAAGGCGGACGCGGTCAAGGCCGCCGCGATCGCGGCGCTGCCGCAGCAGGGTGTGTTCTACCACGGGTTGGAGGTGATGGGCGGCGGCTCCATCCTCGGTGGCCTCATCCTGGGAGCGATCGGTGTCTTCATCATCGAGCGTGACTTCGAGAAGGCATCGGCCTTCGCGTTGGTCGGTGCGGTCCTGACCTATTTCGGCTTCATGCACGGCGAGGCCGTCGGCATCGGCGGCGGATTTGGCGTGACGCCCGCTGTCGCGCTGGCCTATGCCGTGATGGCTGCCGGACTTTTCGCGGCCAGCAAGCTCGGCGCCAGCGAACACTATGCCGCGCATACGGAGATGTCGGCCGCGCCGGCGGAGTAGTCAACGAGGTCAAGCTCCTTGCGGAACGGCTGGGTGATCCCAGCCGTTCTCGTTCAGGGCCGCACCGCCGGCGTCTCCATCGGCAGGCCATGCGCCCGCGACATCAGATAGAGCTCGAGCGCAACCAGCTCGGGCGAGCCGTAATCATAGGCCTGGGCGCGCACGCCGCTCATGCAACTGCGTAAGCGCCGCTCCAGCGATCCCAGCGTCTGCCATTCCAGCCGGTAAATCGGATAGCCGGTCGGCTGTCCTTGCGTGATCGGCGCGCCCGCGAGGCGCTTGTCGAAATTGTCGTCGTGGCAATTGGTGCAGGCGAGGTTGAGCTGTCCCTCGCGCTGCATGAAGAGGTCACGGCCCTGGTCCACGTAGGGCTTGAGGTCCGGATCATCGCCGGCGGTGATCGGAGCGCCGCGCGATTGATGGGCGACGAAAGCGGACAGCGCCAGGAGGTCGCGGCTTTCGTAAGGCAGAGGTGTAGCCTGCTGGTGATTGGTGCGGCACAGATTGACGCGCTGGTCGAGCGTGACCGGGCGCGCCAGCGCCTTGTCGATGGCGGGGTAGCGCGCGGCGACGCCCTTCATGCTGCTGCGCGCATCGCCATGGCAATCTGCGCAGGCCTTCTCGGCATTGCCGGTCTTCTTTCCCCACAGCGCCTCGCCGTCGAGCACGAACAGCATACCCGGATTGGCCGTGTCGTCATCCTGCATGGCGCGCGTCTCCGGCCCCATGAACGAATAACCGGACCGGCGCGCCTCGGGCGGGAGTTCACCGGCGAGCAGGCCAGGCGCCGCGGAGAACAATGCTGCCGCTGCTATCGCGCGCCAACCGCTCATTCGACAATGATCGATGCCGACGCGGTGGACGAAAAGCCGTTGTCGCCGATCCATTCGAATTCGAACTTGCCGCTCTCCCTGGCGGTCGTGAAGAACGACAAATAAGGATTGGCCGCGATCGCCGGAAACAGATCGGCGCGAAAAACCTCGGCGCCGTTGTAGCGGCAGGTAAAGCTCGTGATGATGTCGCGCGGCACGAGCTTGCCGTCCACCGTGTGGCGGAAGCCGGTTTCCATGATGTGCGAGGTCAGCGTGCGGATCTCGATGACGTCGCCGCGTTTGGCCTTTGCGGGAACGTTGATGAGCGCGGGCATCAGTTCATCTCCTCGGTGCAGGCGGCCAGCGTCACGACGACCTCTGCGGCAACCTGCCAGAAAGTGTCGTCGGAGAGGCGGGCGATCGCGACCACCTTCTGGGTGTCGGCGAGCCGGATTCGGGTCGAGACCTGGGGACGGCCGGCGAAGGGACCGAAATAGAAATTGCCGATGTTCGGCTGCGGGTTCTTCTCGTTGAAAACGTGGATGCTCTTGACGTGGTCATCCGCGGTCATGGGGCTTGCGACGCTGACCGTCATCGGCACGGTGTTGCCGTTTTCGACCAGCGGCGGAATGTCGAGCTTGACCTTGCCGGTGCGCAATTGCGCTTCGCCGACGACATTGCGGATCGCGGTGGTGAGCATGGCCGGCGTGGCGTCGAGCGGTCGCAGCGTCGCGATCGGGATGGTCCCGGCGACCGTCACGCCTCCGGCGAGGTTCAGGAATTGTCGTCGCGTGGTTGGCATGAATTAGTCCCGAAGCGTTGCAAGAAAAGCCACGATGTCCTCGATCTCCGTGGCCGACAAGATCGGCTTGCCGGCGAAATTTCGTCCGACTCGCGCGAGGCCGTCGTTGCGATAATAGGACGGCATGATGGTCTGTGCGTTGAAACGCGACGCATCGACCAGTCGAAGCCGCAACTGGCTCACTGTCCATCGGTTCCCGGCGCCGGCGAGGTCGGGCGCGAGGTCTCCCTGGAACCGCGTCTCCGGAAACGGTCCGGAATGACAGAGGATGCAGGTCGTCGTGCGCGCGAGTACCAGTGCGCGCCCGCGGGCGGCATCACCGGGCGAGCCGGTGAGCGAGGCCGGAATGCCGTCGCCGACGATTTTGTAGGGCGCGAGCGTGTCCGCCGTGGCGCTCGTGGCAAGTGCAAGACTGAGGGCCAACAGCGCAGCGACAGGGGCGTGAGACGAGAGATCGAGCCGCGGGCTCCTCTTACCTCTCCCGCTTGCGGGAGAGGCCGCGCCGAAGACGCGGGTGAGGGCTCTTTGCTCTGGGAGGTTCTCGCGAGTGGTGACACCCTCTTCCAAACCCTCCCCCGCAGGCGGGGAAGGGAGCGCACTGCGTGCATGGCGACAGCCTGATCCCATCATTGCTCTAGCCAAAGGTGTCCGCCGTGATGGTTTCGAACCAGCGCTCCGTCTCCGCGGCCTCGCGTGCCCGCAGTTCGCGCGGTGCATCGACCGGGCTGGTCGCGCCGCCCTCGACCTCGGCGAAGATGTCGCCCTTTGGCTGGTAGTTGCCGGCGAGTGAAAAACCGTAACCGGGGGCGACGGTGTTGTAGCAGACGCCCGTGAGCCGTGGTGCCTCCGGCGCTCGGCCCGCGAGCAAAGCGACGATCGCGGCGGCGCAGGCCTTGCCTTGTCCGCTTGCGGCCGACGCCGATTTGGGAATGCCACCGCCGAGGCATGCATCGCCGACGATGTGGACGTTCCGGGCGAGCTTTGATTCAAAGGACACGGGATCGATCGGGCACCAGCCGGTCGCATCCGTAGCACCCGCGATCTCGGCGATGCGTCCCGCACGTTGCGGCGGGATGACATTGGCGACGTCGGGCGTGTAGTTGCCGAACTCGGTGACGATGGTCATGGTCGCCGGATCAACCGAAGTCATGCGGCCGCCTTGCGACAGCGCAATGCGCTCGATCATGTCGCCATAAAGCTCCTTCCAGGCCGTTTCGAACAGCCGCTGCTGGGAGAAACTGTCCTTGGCGTCGAGGATCAGCACTTTCGAGCGCGGCTTGTTCGTCTTCAGGTAATGCGCGATCAGGCTGGCGCGTTCGTAAGGCGCAGGCGGGCAGCGCGAGGGATTGGCCGGGATTGCAATGGCGACCGTGCCGCCGTCGGCCATCGCCTCCAATTGCCTGCGCAGCAAAAGGGTCTGTGCGCCGGCCTTCCAGGCGTGCGGCATCCTTTCCGATGCGGCGTCGTCATAGCCGGGTAGGGCTTCGAGATGGAAGTCGATGCCGGGCGATAGCACGAGACGGTCATAGCCAAACGCAGATCCATCGGCCGTCGTCACGCTACGCTTTTGCGTGTCGATGCCCGTTGCAGCCTGTGCGACGACGGCGATTCCGTCGGCGGCAAGCTTGTCATAGCCGAAATGCTGCGCCTCCATCTCCCGCAGGCCTGCAATCACGGCGTTGCTGAGCGGGCAGGAGATGAAGGTCTTGTTCGGCTCTATCAACGTGATCTGCAATCTCGCATCGGCGCGTTTGAGCGCCCGTGCGCAGGCGGCGCCGCCGAAGCCGCCGCCGACCACGACGATGCGGCCCGCCGATTGCGCGTGCAGGAACGACGGTACGACGAGCGATGTGGCCGCGCCGGTAATGCCGAGGACGGCATTCCGTCGTGTCACCGGCACATTCATGAGTCTTGTCCGGAAAAATGCTGCGGCTGCCGTCTTGGCAGCCGCAGCGCTCATTTACGCAAAGGTGATGTTCTGGTCGCGCAGCGGCACCGAACGGACGCGCTTGCCGGTCGCGGCGAAGTAGGCGTTGAGCACGGCCGGCGCGGCAACGCCGATGGTCGGCTCGCCGACGCCGCCCCAGAACCCGCCGCTCGGCACCATCACCGATTCCACCTTCGGCATCTCGTTGATGCGCATCGAGTTGTAGGTGTCGAAGTTGGTCTGCTCGATCTTGCCGTCCTTGACGGTGCAGCCGCCATAGAACAGCGCAGAGAGGCCATAGACGAAGGAGCCCGCGATCTGCCGCTCGACCTGCGCCGGATTGACGATGTAGCCGGGGTCGGTGGAGGCGACGATGCGATGCACCTTGATCTTGCTGCCGTCCGTCACTGAGATTTCGGCGGCGCCGGCGACATAACTGCCATAGCCCATGACCTGGGCAATGCCACGGTAGATGCCCTGCGGTGCTGGCGTGGTCCAGCCGATCTTCTCGGCGACCGCATTGAGCACCGCCAGATGCTTGGGATGATTGCCCATCAGCTTGCGGCGGAATTCGAGCGGGTCCTGGCCTGCGGCCTGGGCCAGCTCGTCCATGAAGCATTCCATGTAGATCGCGTTGTGATTGACGTTGACGCCGCGCCAGAAGCCCGGAGGAACGTGCGGGTTGCGCATCGCGTGCTCGACTAACAGGTTCGGCACCGAATAGCCGAACGCGGCCTCGCCGGATTGGGCGACGCCCTGGAACGCCGCCGGATCCATGCCGTTCTGCAACGCTTCGGGGCGAAGCGAGAACAGGATGGACTGCCCGGACAGCCGGTAGTGCAGCGCGACCAGGTTGTTGTTGGCGTCGAACGCGCCGGTCATCTTGCACTGGGTGATCGGGTGATAACGGCCATGCGCCATATCCTCTTCGCGCGACCACAACAGCTTGACCGGCGTGCCCGGCATCTCTTTGGCGATCAGGACCGCCTGACGGACATAGTCGGTCTGGCCGCGCCGGCCGAAGCCGCCGCCGAGCATCACCTTGTGCACGTCGCACTTCTCAGCCGGCAGGCCGGATGCCTCCAGCACCGCGGCAAACGCCGCCTCACCATTCTGCGTGCCGCACCAGACCTCGCATCTGTCCGCGGTGTAGAGCGCGGTGGCGTTCATCGGCTCCATGGTGGCGTGGTTCTGGTAGGGATAGGAATAGACGGCCTCGACCTTCTTGGCGGCACCGGCAATTGCCGCCTTGGCATCACCGTTCTTGTTGCCGACATAGGCCGGCTGCTTGTCATCGAGGCCTTCGGCCAGCCACTTCGCAATCGACTCGCTGGAAACCTTGGCGTTGTCGCCTTCGTCCCAGACGATCGGCAGCGCCTCCAACGCGGTCTTGGCGTGCCACCAGGTGTCGGCAACGACCGCGACGGCGGTATCGCCGACCTTGACGACCTTCTTGACGCCTTTCATGCTTGCGATCTTGGCTTCGTCGAAGCTCTTCAGCTTGCCGCCGAAGACGGGGCAGTCCTTGATCGCGGCATTCAGCATGCCCGGTAGCTTGACGTCGGCGCCGTAGATCATGGCGCCGGTGGTCTTGTCGACGGTGTCGAGCCGCTTCACGCCCTTGCCGATCAGCTGCCAGTCCTTCGGATCCTTCAGCTTGACCTCGGCCGGCGGCGTCAGCTTCGCCGCAGCCTCGGCGACCTTGCCGTAAGTCGTGGTCCTGCCCGATGGCGTATGGGTGATGACGCTGTTGGCAGCCTTGCATTCGGAGACCGGCACCTTCCATGCGTCGGCGGCGGCCTGGATCAGCATCACGCGCGCGGTGGCGCCACCCTTGCGGACATAGTCCTGCGAGGAGCGGATGCCACGGCTGCCGCCGGTCGAGAAATCGCCCCAAACGCGCTTGCGCGCGACGCTCTGGCCGGGCGTCGGATATTCAGTCGTGACCTTGGTCCAGTCGCATTCGAGTTCCTCGGCGACGAGTTGGGCGAGGCCTGTCAGTGAGCCCTGGCCCATTTCGGAGCGGGCGATGCGAATCACGACGGTGTCATCGGGCCTGACCACGACCCAGGCCCCGATCTCGGGCGAGCCGTCGGCGGCGCGGACCACGGCGGGGCCGCCGAAGGGAATGTCGAGGCCGATGGCCAGGCCGGCGCCGACTGCGGCCGTGCCGATGACGAAGGCGCGGCGGTTGAGCCGCGGCGAAACATGCTTGTTCATGTGGGATTTCCTTACGCGCTTGCGATCGTGTGGATCGCTTCGCGCACCTGCGCGAAGGTGCCGCAGCGGCAGATATTGGTGATGGCCTCGTCGATGTCGGCATCGGTCGGCTTCGGCTTTTCGCTCAGCAGCGCTGCCACCGCCATGATCATGCCGCTCTGGCAATAACCGCATTGCGGCACGTCCTGGGCGATCCAGGCTTCCTGCACCTTGTGCAGGGAATCGCCCGAGGCGAGCCCTTCGATCGTGGTGATCTTCTTGTCTGCGGCCTCGCTGACCGATATGCCGCAGGAACGCATTGCCACGCCGTCGATGTGAACAGTGCAGGCGCCGCATTGTGCGATGCCGCAGCCATATTTAGTGCCGGTCAGGCCGGCATTCTCGCGAATCGCCCAGAGCAGCGGCGTATCCGGCTCGACGTCGAGGGTGAAGGTTTTTCCGTTGATTGTTAGATTTGCCATCGCAAGTCCCCTGATTGGCCCAATCCACCGATTGAACTCAGGGCGCACTTTGTCCGGCCAACTGGAACCGTTCAAATCAACAGTCCGAGGGTTGGCCGGCGAAGATTGTCGCGGCCGCGAGAGGATTTTGGATCGGATGGCGTCGCATGCTGCCGGAAATTGCGGCTGGCGGCGACCCCCCTCCCTGAACGCCGATCATGCGGCTTGGCGCGACGGTTCCGACAGGCGACAGTTTGTCCCTTTTGCCGGGGTGCAAGATCTGGGCGCTTTGGTACACTAGGGCTGACGCCAAAAGGAGTTCCATGAAGGTGCCGACCCCCTGCAACGTGCTGATGCTCTATCCGCTGTTCTCAGCAGAGTCCTTCTGGACCTTCGGTGAATCCTGCAAAGTGTTGGGCGTGAAGCGCCCTGCGGCCCCTTTGGGCCTGATCACCGTTGCCGCCATGCTGCCCGAGAGCTGGACGGTCCGGTTGATCGACTGCAACACGGCCTCCTTCGGCGACGAAGATATCGCCTGGGCCGACGTCGTCTTCACCGGCGGAATGATGCCGCAGCAAGCCGATACGCTGCGTCTGATCGAGCTCTGCCGCGCGGCCGGCAAGCCGGTGGTCGTCGGCGGTCCCGATCCCACCTCCAGCCCCCACCTCTATGAGCGGGCCGACTTCCGGGTGCTCGGCGAGGCCGAGAGTGTCATCGACGACTTCATCGCGGCCTGGGAGGGCGGGGCACGCTCCGGCACCTTCACCGCGCCGAAGTTCCAGGCCGACGTCACCAAGACGCCGGTGCCGCGCTTCGACCTGCTCAAGTTCGAGGACTACCTCTATCTCGGTGTGCAATATTCCCGCGGATGCCCGTTCACCTGCGAGTTCTGCGACATCATCGAGTTGTACGGACGCGTTCCGCGCACCAAGACGGTCGAGCAGATGTTCGTGGAGCTCGAGAGGCTTTACAAGATGGGCTATCGCGGCCATCTCGATTTCGTCGACGACAATTTCATCGGCAACAAGAAGTCGTTGCGGCAATTCCTGCCCAAGCTTGCCGAATGGCAGCGCACCCATGGCTATCCGTTCGAATTATCGACCGAAGCCTCGGTCAATCTGGCCGATGATCCCGAGCTATTGGAGTTGATGGGGGCGGCGAATTTCTTCGCCATCTTCGTCGGCATCGAGAGTCCGGATCCGGCGACGCTGATCGCGATGCGCAAGAAGCAGAACACGCGGCGCAACATTGCCGAGAGCATCCACAAAATCTACGCCGCCGGCATGCTCGTCACCGCGGGCTTCATCGTCGGATTCGACAATGAGAAAGTCTCGATGGCGGACGCCATGATCGACTTCATCGAAGAGGCGGCGATCCCCGTCAGCATGGTCGGACTGCTCTATGCCCTGCCGAACACGCAGCTGACGCGCCGTCTGGAGCGCGAAGGCCGGCTGCATCCGGGCCACGATGTGGCGCCGACAATCGGCGCGGATCAGTGCACGGCCGGGATCAACTTCGATCCAGTGCGCCCACTGCGCGACATCCTGACGGACTACAAGCGGGTGCTGGAGCACGTCTACAGCCCGGCGGCCTATGCAGGACGGGTCGACCGCCTGATGACGCTGCTCGACCGTTCCAGGCAGCGTCACGAGCTCGCCGAAGGCGATATCCGCGCCAAGATCGGTGCGATGGAGACGGTGCACAAGGTGGTCACCGCCCTTCCCGAGGCGCGTGCACCGCTGTGGCAGACCTTCATGAACTGCGCCAAGCGCGACACGACATCCGCGCGCATTGCCGTGCAGATGATCGCCGCCTACGCCCATCTCGGACCGTTCTCGCGCAAGGTCATCGCTGCCATCGATGAGCGCCTGGCGGCGCTGGACGACGAAACCGCGCCGGCGACGGTCGATGTGACGGCGGCTTGATACCTGGCTCGAGAGCTTACTTCACCGCCAGCCGCAAAAAGCTCATCACGCTGCCGAGCGCGGCAAAGCCCGCGCCGAGGGCCAGCGCCAATGTCGCGCCCTCGTGGCCCGCGAGCGCGAAACAGGCCGCCGCGAGCGCGGCGCCCGTGGTCTGCCCGGTCAAGCGCGCGGTGGCGACGATGCCGGAGGCGCTGCCGCTGCGATGCGGCGGCGCGCTTCCCATCACCGCCTTCATGTTCGGCGCCTGGAAGAAGCCGAATCCCATGCCGCAGATCATCATTCGCCAGATGATGTCGAGGATGGCGGGATTGGCCGGCAGCGTCGCGAGCAGCGCCATGCCGAGGCCGAGCAGCACGAGCCCGATGCCGCCGAGCAGGCCGACTGAGTGGCGATCGGACAGGCGTCCGGCGATCGGCGCCATGATGCCGACCACCAGCGGCCATGGTGTCATGAAGAAGCCGGTCTCGACCTGGGAGCGGCCAAGCACGTCCTCGAAATAGAACGGCAGCGAGACGAAGGCGAGACCCTGCACCGCGAAGGAGCACACCGCCGTCGCCGCCGACAGCGCGAACATCGGCCGGCTGAACAGATCGATCGGCAGCATCGGCGCGGGATGGTCGGCATGGCGGCGCGTCAGGATGATTCCGAGCACGAGTGCCGTGACCAGCTCGATGCCCACGACCACCGGCGACAGATTATGCGCGGCGCTGCCGATGCCGGTGATGAACAGGCCGAGGCAGGCCGAGGCGAGAATCGCGCCGAGAAAGTCAAAACCGTGATCCGCGCGCGGTGTCTTCGGCAGCATCGCAAAGCCGATGCCGATCGCGACCAGGCCGAACGGGATGTTGACGGCGAACAGCCACGGCCACGGGCCGAGCGCCAGGATCGCCGAGGCGATCGAGGGTCCGAAGGTGAAGGCGGTCGCGACCACCAGCGCATTATAGCCGAAGCCGCGGCCCTGCATCCTTCCGGGATAGACGAAGCGTACCAGCGCCGTGTTGACGCTCATGATGCCGCTCGCCCCCAAGCCCTGCAGGGTGCGCGCGACGAGCAGGCTGTCCAGCGACCATGCCACCGCGCAGAACAGCGAGGCGATGGTGAACAGGATGAGGCCGCCGAGATAGATGCGCTGGTGCCCGACGATCTCGCCGAGCGCCCCGAGCGGCAGCAGCGTCGCCACCAACGCGATCTGGTAGACGTTGACCACCCAGACCGACTGCTCCGGCGTGACGTGCAGGTCGGCGGCAATCGCGGGCAGGGCGATGTTGGCGATCGCGGTGTCGAGCGAGGCCATCGCCAGCGCAGTGAAGATCGCGGCGATCGCCCAGCGCCGCTGCGCGGCCGGGAGGCCATCGGTGCTGGGAGGATTGGGCTCGCGCGCGGCGGCAGGTAACGTGATTGTCATTTCGTTGGCGCGCTGCTCCGGCGGCGGGACGTTCGGCATGTACTACGGCGGCGCCGGCTTCCACAGGCGCACGCTTGCATGCTGTGTATGCGCGAAGGTCAGGCGATGCTGCGGCGCTGCGAGTGCAGGGCGAGGCCAAAACAAAAATCGAAAAACAACCCCATGCACAGTAGGAGGCCCTTTGATCGATAAAGCATTTTCCCGCCGGGTCGCAACGTCGAGCGCGGTCGCAATCAAATTGACACGTCGGGCAAAACACTGGCAGGATTCGAACGTGCCGGCGATCGGCCGGCAGCAGACCGCATGCGCGCCTGCGCGCGCCGTCTCCACCACGCCGACGTTGAGACAGATCAACACTCGACCTGTGCGGCCGCCCGACCTTTCCATCAGCGCATCGTTGGAAGGGGCCACATGCAGACTCTGCTCAGGGAAATCCGCAATACCCCATTGCTCTGGATGCTGGGCTTCGTGCCCATCGTGCTGATAGCCGAGGCGGTGGTGCCGCATTCCCACACGCTGCTGTTCGTGCTCGCGGTGCTGGCCATCGTCCCGCTGGCGGCGCTGCTCAGCCACGCCACCGAGGCGGTCGCCGCCAAGACCGGCGATGCCGTGGGCGGATTGCTCAATGCTACCCTCGGCAATCTGACCGAACTGATCATCGCCATTACGGCCCTGCGGGCCGGCCAGTACATGCTGGTGAAGGCCTCGATCGCGGGTGCGATCGTCACCAACGCGGTGTTCATGCTGGGCGCCTGCCTGCTGCTCGGCGGCCTGCGCTATCACGTGCAGCAATACAACCGCGCTGGTGCGCGGCTTTCGTCCGGCCTGCTGCTCATGGCGACCGTCGCCCTGCTTGCGCCCTCGGCGGTCGCCGATCTCGACCACCTGCCGCAGGGCGGGGGCACCCTCAACAAGCTCAGCCTTGGCATTTCGGTCCTGCTCATCGTTGCTTACGGGCTCGGCCTGTTGTTTTCGCTGCGAACGCATAAGGAATTGTTCGCCAGCGCCGGTCACGGCGACGACAACAAGGAGGTGCACTGGCCGATCGGAATAGCCGTCGGCACGCTGCTGGTCGTCACCGTGCTGGTCGCGCTGGTCAGCGAGATCTTCGTTGAATCGGTGCAGAAGGCGGCGGAAACCTTCGGAATGAGCCCGGCCTTCGTCGGCTTCATCGTCGTCTCGCTGGTCGGCGCCGCCGCCGAATTCGCGGTGGCCTTCGCCGCGGCCCGCAAGGACCGGCTCGACATGGCCGTCAGCATCGCGCTCGGCAGCGCCTCGCAGATCGCGCTGTTCGTCGCACCAGCGCTGGTGCTGCTCAGCTATGTCGTGGGGCCGAAGCCGATGGACCTGCAGTTCTGGCCGGGCGCCGTCACCATGATAATGATCGCGACGGTGACATCGGCCTTCATCACGTCCAGCGGGCGCTCGGCCTGGTTCGTCGGCGCGCTGATGATTCTCATCTACGCGGTCTTTGCGTTGACGCTGTATGTCGTCCCGCCGGCGGGCCAGGGATGATGTTCGCTCGACCGTCATAGGCGAGAGGCGCCGCCCAGCGATGACTTCCCGCTTTCAGGGCAGGAGGGTCACAACCTGATAGACGATGACGGCGGCGCCCAGACAGCGCCGCCAGGGATTCACGCCGCGGATGATCTCGTCGGCGCCCCAGATGATGAGCCCGCCTTTCACGATGATCGTCAGGCCGAGGCTGGCCTTGCCCGCGGACGGCCAGATCCAAAGCAGAACTGCCGCGAAGATCACGGTCCAAAGAACGAGGTTGGGCCACTGAGCGATGGTGATCGCGCCGGTTTCGCGGTTACGGAAGAGGCAATCGAACAGGCGCCGCACGACCCAGCCGATCAGAGCGCGACCTCGCCTTCTTCGCGGCCCTTCCAGTAGGTCACGCGGTTGGCCTTCACCTTGATCAGAACGATGCTTGGCGTATCGATGCCGCGGTCGAACCACTTGTCGAGATCGCTGGTCCAGTGCTGCTGGAAGGCCGCCTTGTCCCGGATCAGTTCCGCAGTCCCTTCTACGGCGACGTAGATACCCTCAGAGAAAAGGCCAGCTTCCGAGGAGAATCCGAGCGCTACCTTGGGATTTCGTTGGATGTCCGATACCGTTCGTGCCTGTTCGTAGGTGAAGTAGTACGAGGTGCCGTCGTAGGCGACGTCGCCGTTGTTGCTCATGGGACGGTTGGCAATCTCGCCATTCTCGGTATGGGTCGACAAAATGGCGATGTCGATGCCGGCCATCGCCTTTGCGATCTCAGCGCGCGATGTCTTTGGCATGAACTTTCCTCCAGTGAGTGGAGGCAACGACTGGATTGGGCCCATGTTCCCTGAAGCTGAGGACGAAGTCCGCGCCGCCGAACGCATCGCATGAACTCCTAGAACTGATACCTCCGCAGGCCGCCATCCACCGGGATCACCGTGCCCGTGATGTACCGTGCCACCGGCGAGGCCAGAAACACCGCGAGGGCGGCCAGATCTTCCGGCTCGCCCCAATAGCCGACCGGGATCTCCTCCTCGGCAAAGCGCTCCCGATAATCCGGAGGGTAATTGCGGCGGATCTGCTCGCTCATGATGCGGCCGGGCGGGATGCAATTGATGGTGATGCCGTGCTTGCCGATCTCGCGTGACAGACCCTTGGCCCAGGCGTGTACGGCGGCTTTGGCGGCGAAGGCGGCGTTGAGGCCCTCCGGCTCGGACTTGCCGGTGATGTTGACTATGCGACCCCATTTGCGCGCGATCATCTGCGGCAGCAGCGCATGGGCGATCCGGCGGTAGCTGGTGAAGTTGAGCGCGATCGCCTCGTCCCATTTGCCGTCGGGCGCATCGACGGGCAGGGGACGGCTGCCGCCGGCATTGTTGACGAGGATGTCGACATGGCCGAACTCCTTGAGCGCGAACGCTGCGATGGTCTCGGCGGCGTCCTTGGCCATCACGTCCTGCGCGAACGGGACGATCAAGCCGCCGCCGACCTCTTTCACCAGCTCGGCAAGCAGATCGGCGCGGCGCGCCACGCCGACGACACGCACGCCTTCGGCGGCGAGGCCCTTGGCGATGGCGCGGCCGATGCCGATGCTCGCGCCGGTGACGACAGCGGTTTTCGATTTGAGCCCGAGGTCCATGGTCGCACGCTCTCTTGGTCTTGCTTGCTTTGTGCTGTTCGTTTTCCGCCCTGTGCCCGCGGGCTTTGCGAATTGCCCGACCCGGACGAGCAGTGGTAACCAAGAGGCTGGCCGAAGGACAAGAGCCTTGGCGAAGGAAAACGAAAAAGAGAAGGCGTCGGGCGATGGTCTGGGATCCGCAGCAATACCTGAAATTCTCCGGCCACCGGCTGCGGCCCGCCGTCGACCTGTTGCTGCGGATTCCGGATATTGCGCCGCGGGCCATCGCCGATCTCGGAGCTGGCGCCGGCAACGTGACGAAACTGATCAAGGAGCGTTGGCCCGAGGCAAGCGTGACAAGCGTCGAGGGGTCGGCCGAGATGGTCGCGGCCGGGCGCAAGGCCGCGCCGGATGTGGAATGGTTGCACCAAGACCTCGGCCATTGGCGCCCCGTCAAGCAATACGACTTGATCTATTCCAATGCCGCACTGCACTGGTTGCCCGATCACGCGGCTCTGTTCCCGGCGGTGATGGAGAAGGTGATGCCCGGCGGCATGCTTGCCGTGCAGATGCCGCGCAATTTTACCGCGCCATCGCATGTGCTGATCGGCGAGACCGCGCTCGATGGTCCGTGGCGGTCCAAGCTGGAACATCTCGTCACGCCGCCGCCGGTCGAGGGGCCGGCCTTCTATCACGATATTCTCGCGCCGATGTCGGCCAGCATCGACATCTGGGAGACCGAATATCTGCAAGTGCTCGAAGGCGAGAACCCCGTCAAGGAATGGACCAAGGGGACCTGGCTGACGCGTTATCTCGACGTGCTCGCAGGCGAGGAGAAGATGGCGTTCGAAGCCGCCTATGGCGCGCGCGTTGCGAAAGCCTATCCGAGGAATGCGGCGGGGCAGACCCTTTTCCCGTTCCGGCGCCTCTTCATTGTTGCTCAGCGCAAGGGCTAAGGGCGCTGCCGCAATGCGACATAAGCGCTCGTTCCCTTGGACGGACGCGAGGGTCGGGTTGCGCTGACCGCACCCGTCAAGATAGCTTGGCTGCGGCAAATTGGGCTTAGGTCTAGTTGTTCGGCTTGCGGATAGCTGCCACGACTGGCCTGCAAAACAAGAAGAGCCCGATTCTCGAGGTTGTTGGGGAGGTCTTCATGCGCAAACTGCTTCTCGCGGTCGCGGCGGCTGCGCTCGTTCTGGCCCCTGTCGTTGCGCAAGCCCAAGCTCCGATCGTCATCAAGTTCAGCCACGTCGTCGCCAACGACACCCCGAAGGGGAAGGGCGCGCTGAAGTTCAAGGAGCTCGCTGAGAAATACGCCGACGGCAAGGTCAAGGTCGAAGTCTACCCGAACTCATCGCTCTACAAAGACAAGGAGGAGATCGAGGCGCTCCAGCTCGGCTCGGTGCACATGCTCGCGCCCTCGACCGCGAAATTCGCGCCGCTGGGCATCAAGGAGTTCGAGGCGCTCGACCTGCCCTGGCTGTTCAAGGACGACCAGACCTATTCCAACGCGATCAAGGGCACGATCGGCAAGTGGCTGTTCCAGAAGCTCGAGGCCAAGGGCATCACCGGCCTCGCTTACTGGGACAACGGCTTCCACATGGTCTCCTCGAATCGTCCGCTGATAAAGCCGACGGATTTCCAGGGCCTGAAGTTTCGCATCTCGGGATCCAAGGTCGCCGACCAGTATTTCCGCCTCGTCGGTACGATTCCGCAGATCATGGCGTTCTCCGAAGTCTACCAGGCGCTGCAGACCGGCGTGGTCGACGGATGCGAGAACACGGCATCCAACTACCTGACGCAGAAGTTCTACGAGGTGCAGAAGGACATCACCGTGTCCTATCATGCGCATCTGCAATATGCCGTCATCGTCAATTCGAAGTTCTGGTCTGGTCTGCCGCCCGATATCCGCACCCAACTGGACAAGGCGATGGCGGAGGCCACCGACTACACCAACTCGATCGCGCGCCAGGAGAACGAGGACGCGCTGGCCGAGATCAAGAAGACAGGCAAGACCACGCTGCACTACCTCACAGACGCCGATCGCAAGGCGTGGCAGGAGGCGATGCAGCCGACCTACAAATGGGCGAAGGGCCGGGTCGGGCAGGAGGTGCTCGACCTCGTCGCCAAGGAACTCGACGTCAAGATGAACTGACGGCCGCCTGTCAGAAATGACAACGACGGTCGGGGGTGAACGCACTCCCGGCCGTTTCGCATCCGAATGGACGAGCCAATGCTGGGGGGATCAAGTTGCTGCGCGCACTGAATCGTTTTCTCGATCATCTCGAGGAGTGGCTGATCGCGACGATGATCGCGGCCGCAACGTCGCTCATCTTCGTCGCCGTGCTGCACCGTTACGGGGCCGGATTGTCGATCGACATCGCCAAATGGGCCGAAGCCCGCAACCTGGCCTTCCTGGCCGTCCCGGCACGTGCGGCGTTCGTCTGGCTTGCCGCGCTCGACCTGTCCTGGGCGCAGGAGCTCTGCATCTACATGTTCATCTGGATGGCGAAGTTCGGCGCCGCTTACGGCGTGCGGACCGGCATCCATGTCGGCGTCGACGTGCTCGTCAATATCCTTCCCGGCGGATCGCGCCGCCGCGTCATCACCTTCGGCCTTCTGTGCGGCGCGCTTTTCACCGCCATCGTCGGCTATTTCGGGGCTGCCTTCGTCAGCCACATGTGGCAGAGCGGCCAGCAGTCTAACGACCTCGAAGCGCCGATGTGGATGGTCTATCTCACCATCCCGATCGGCTCCGGCCTGATGTGCTTCCGTTTCCTGCAGGTCGCCTGGTCGTTCTACCGCACCGGCGAACTTCCGCATCACGACATGGCTGGCGTCGAGGGCGTCGAGGCCGATCCGGTGCATCCCGCGCCGGTCACGCATAGCCAGGTCGTCCGCGACGAGCGCAGCCCGCTCGGCTGGATCCTGATGCTGCTGCCGGTCCTGATCGTCGCGCTGTGCGTCGCCCATGCGGGCCATGTCATTACGCTCCCGCAGGGCCTGCGCGTCCTCATCGTGTTCGCGCTTCTGCTCTCGTTGATGCTGACGGGCATGCCGATCTCGATCGCACTTGGTCTCACCGTGCTGAGCTTCATGTTCACGCTGACCGACGTGCGAACCGAATCGGTGGCGCTGAAGCTGTTCACCGGCATCGAGAATTTCGAGATCATGGCGATCCCGTTCTTCATCCTCGCCGGCAACTTCCTGACCCATGGCGGCGTGGCGCGCAGGATGATCGCGTTTGCAACCTCGCTGGTCGGCCATTGGTACGGCGGTCTCGCGCTGTCGGGGGTGGTCGCGTGCGCGCTGTTTGCCGCGATCTCCGGCTCCTCGCCGGCGACCGTGGTCGCGATCGGCTCGGTGATCCTTCCCGCGATGGTGGCGCAGGGGTTTCCGAAGCGGTTCGGCGCGGGCGTGATCACGACGTCGGGCTCGCTCGGAATCCTCATTCCGCCGTCGATCCCGATGGTTCTCTATGCCGTCTCCACCAACACCTCGGTGGGTAAGCTGTTCATCGCCGGCATCGTGCCGGGTCTTGCGCTCGCCACGCTGCTCGGCATGACGACGTTCTATCGCGCCTGGCGCAACAACTATCCACGGATGCGCAAGGCGACCTTCCTCGAGCGTCTCGACGCATTCCGCAAGTCGATCTGGGGCATCCTGCTGATCGTGATCGTGATCGGCGGCATCTACAGCGGCCTGTTCACGCCGACCGAAGCTGCCGCCGTCAGCGCGGTCTACGCATTCATCGTCGCAGTGTTCATATACAAGGATCTGAAGCTGCGCGACGTGCCGCGCGTTCTGCTGTCATCGGCGAACCTCTCGGCGATGCTGCTCTACATCATCACCAACGCGGTGCTGTTCTCGTTCCTGATGACCTACGAGAACGTGCCGCAAGCGCTCGCGCAATGGATGATCGACCTGGGTCTTGGGTGGATCGGCTTCCTGCTGCTGGTCAACCTGCTGCTGCTGGTGGCGGGCAACGTGATGGAGCCGTCCTCGATCATCCTGATCCTGGCCCCGATCCTGTTTCCGGTCGCGGTCAAGCTCGGCATCGATCCCATCCATTTCGGCATCCTGATGACGGTCAACATGGAGGTCGGCCTGTGCCATCCGCCTGTCGGCCTCAACCTCTACGTCGCCTCAGGCATCGCCAAGATGGGCATCACCGAGCTCACGGTCGCGGTGTGGCCATGGCTCCTCACCATGCTGGGATTCCTCGTGGTGGTGACGTATTGGCCCGGTCTGTCGCTGTGGCTGCCGAGACTGCTGGGGATGTAGTTGCTTAACCCTCTCCCCTTGTGTGGGAGAGGGTGGCTCGCCGCGTAGCCGCGAGACGGGTGAGGGGTCTCTCTCCGCTCGCCCAGCTCTCGTTGAGCTCGCGGAGATATACCCCTCATCCGGCGCTTCGCGCCACCTTCTCCCACAAGGGAAGAAGGAAAGAGAAGACCTTCGCGGAGGAGCAAGCATGATCGAGCACAGCAGTGAACCCAAGGACGCCTCGCCCTCCGTCATCGCACGGCACGAGGCCATGCTGAACGCGCTGCCGTTCTCCGACACGCGGGATTTCGACGATGCCACGCGCGGCTTTCTCGGCACGATCGAGAATGCAGAGATCACGAACCCGCAAGGCCGGACGGTCTGGAGTCTTGCGCCTTACGGCTTCCTGTCCACCGAAGAGGCGCCGCCCACCGTCAATCCGAGCCTGTGGCGACAGTCGCGGCTCAACATGCAGCACGGCCTGTTCGAGGTCGTGCCCGGCGTCTACCAGGTGCGCGGGCTCGACATCGCCAACATGACGCTGATCGAAGGCGACAACGGCGTCATCGTCGTCGACACCCTGACCTCGACCGAAGGCGCCCGTGCCGCGCTCGATCTCTATTTCAGGCATCGAGGTTCGAAGCCGGTTGCCGCCGTCATCTTCACGCACACCCACACCGACCATTGGGGCGGCGCGCGCGGCGTGCTGGAGGAGGACGCACTTGCCGCTGGACGCGTGCCGATCATCGCGCCGAACCTGTTCATGGAGCATGCCGTCTCCGAGAATATCATTGCGGGACCCGCAATGTTGCGCCGGGCGCAGTACCAGTTCGGCCCGCTGCTCGCAAAAGGTGCGCGCGGGCAGGTCGATTGCGGGCTCGGCAAGTCGATGGCTGCAGGATCGGTCGCGCTGCTGCGCCCCACCGACCTGATCATGGCGACGGGTGACACGCGCGTCATCGACGGCGTCGAGTTCGAATTTCAGATGGCGCCGAACAGCGAAGCCCCGGCGGAGATGCACTTCTTCATCCCGCGCTACAAGCTGTTGAACCTCGCCGAGAACTGCACGCACAATTTCCATAATCTGTTGCCGTTTCGCGGATCCGACGTGCGCGACGCGCTGGCCTGGTCGAAATATCTGAACGAGGCCCTGCAGCTCTGGGATGGCAAGGCGGAGGCGATGTGCGGTCAGCATCACTGGCCGGTGTGGGGAGCTGAGCGCATCGGCACGATGATCCGGCAGCAGCGCGACCTCTACAAATTCGCGCATGACCAGACCATCCGCCTGATGAACCACGGCCTCACCGCCTCCGAGATCGCGGAGACGATCCAGTTGCCGAAGAGCCTGGAAGGTGCCTGGCACGGCCGCGGCTATTACGGCCACATCCGGCACAATGTGAAGGCGATCTATCAGAAATATCTCGGCTGGTACGACGCCAACCCGGTCAACCTCGATCCGCTGCCGCCGGTGGAGTCAGCCAAGAAGTACGTCGAGTATATGGGCGGAGCGGATGCGATCCTCGCGCGGGCGACTGCGGATTTCGAGACGGGGGAGTTTCGTTTCGTGGCCCAAGTGCTCGGCCATCTCGTTTTCGCCGAGCCCGACAATGCGGCGGCGCGTGGTCTGCTCGCCGACACGCTGGAGCAGCTCGGCTACGCCGCGGAAAGCGCGACCTGGCGCAACGCCTATCTGTTCGGTGCGCAGGAATTGCGCCTGGGCATGCCGAAAGTGCCGGCGCGCCCGCCAATGCCGCGCGAGACGCTGGCGGCGCTTCGCACCTCCCAGCTCTGGGATGTGCTGGGTATTCGCCTCAACGGCCCCAAGGCGGAAGGCAAGCACATCGTCTTGAACTGGAGCTTCTCCGACACCGGCGAGATCTTCGTGCTCAATTTGGAGAACTGCGCGCTCACCTACACCGAGGGCGTGCAGACGGAAGGGGCCGATGCCAGCTTCACGCTGGCGCGCGCTACGCTCGACGAGGTGATTGCCAAGCTGACGAGCTTTCCGGAAGCCGTCGCATCCGGCAAGATCAAGCTGTCAGGCAACCCGATGAGGCTCGCCGAGCTGATGGGCCTGATGGATGAATTCCCGAGAATGTTCGAGATCGTCGAACCGAAGCGGGCGGTGGTGAAGTAGGGCGGGTGGAGCGCCGCCGGCTTCTTCCGTCTCCCCTTGTGGGAGGAGGTGGCGCGAAGCGCCGGATGAGGGGGCTCTTTCTACCGAGAAGAGTTCTCTGCGGAAGCAACCCCTCACCCAAGCGAGTATGTCGGAAGGTTCTTGAGCCCTCTCCCACAAGGGGAGAGGGCGCTTCGACGGGGAGCCGCGATGCAGCGGCAGCAGCGTCCTCTTACTCCGCGCTGCTCACCAGCTTGATCCGCGGCGCCTGTTCCTCGGCGAGGCTGCGATAGGCCGCGAGATAGTCCAGCGCCATTCGCCGCGCCGTGAAGCGCGTCTCGAACTGCTTGCGGATCGCTGCGCGATCGAGCTGCGAAAGGCGGTTCACTACCCCCGCGGCACTGATGACGTCCTCGACGATGAAACCGGTGAGGCCATCGTCGATGATCTCCGGCACCGAGCCGCGGTTGAAGGCGACGACCGGCGTTCCGCAGGCCATCGCTTCGATCATGACGAGGCCAAACGGCTCCGGCCAGTCGATCGGCAGCAGAAGTCCGAGCGCGCCGCTCAGGAAGTCCGACTTCTCGTGATCGCTGATCTCGCCGATGAAGTCCACCAGTGGATTGTTCTCGATCATCGGCCGGATCAGCTCGTCGTAATATTCCTGATCGGCACGATCGACCTTGGCTGCGATCTTCAGCGGAATGCCGCAATGGGTCGCGATCTTGATGGCGCGGTCGACGCCCTTCTCGGGCGCGATGCGGCCGAGAACGGCGAGGTATTCCTGCTTCACTGGCTTCGGTGTCAGCAGGTTCTCGGGAAGGCCGTGATGAATTGTCGTCACCCAATTGGCCTGCGGCACCGGCCGTCGCTGCGCGTTGGAAATCGAGATGACCGGCATCTTGGAGAAGGTGTTGAAGACCGGCTGGTGCTCCGGCAGATCGAGCCGGCCGTGCAGCGTGGTCAGGAATGGTGTCGGCTGCCGGTGGAACAGCGACCAGGGATAGTAATCAAGATGGAAGTGGAGGAAGTCGAACTCCTCGTCGTCACATTTTTGCCGCACGCGTTCCAGCAGCACCATGTGCAGCGCATTGGGATCGCGCACGGAACCGTCGAGACGGAGCGCCCGGGGCCACAGCGCATCCAGCTTGGCTGACGTCTGCGAATCGCCGCTGGCGAATAAGGTCACATCGTGCCCGAGGGCTACCAACTCTTCCGTCAACCAATGCACCACCCGCTCGGTGCCGCCATACAGCTTGGGTGGAACAGCCTCCGTCAACGGAGCTACCTGCGCGATGCGCATCTCACCATCTCCTCTGCGATCATGAAAGTTGAACCCCCGCCAGTACGGCACCGGCATGCCAGACAAGGGAACGTTCCCGCAGTTGCGAAGTTCCTTCCTGCGAACGTTACATATTCGACACGTCTGCGGGCCGTCGCGATGCTGCCACTACATCTTCTCAGATCGTCCGCATCCGCATGTCGTGATCGCCCGGCCCGGGAACCGAGGCGAAGAGGTCGATGTTCAGTCGATCAGTAACAAAACGAAGAACCAGCATAACGGGGCGATAGCCATATGGATCAGCTTTCTGGATACGCGCGCAGGCCATTTGCCTTTGTCTTGCGCTATCTCCGGCGTCGTCTCGCCTCGCATCTGGTGATCCTGACCGCTGTCGTGGCAGCAGTTGCCTGCTCCGTGGGCACCCAGTACGGCGTCAAATCGTTGGTCGACAGCCTGTCCGCAGGGCCATCACAGGGCGGGAACGTATGGCTGGCATTCATTTTACTCATGTCGCTCATTGCCGCCGACAACTTCCTGTGGCGGATCGCGAGCTGGACGGCGAGCTTCACCTTCGTCGGTGTCACGGGTGATTTACGCCGTGACATATTTCGTCATCTGACCGGACACGCGCCGAGCTACTTCTCCGACCGGATGCCGGGCATGCTGACGAGCCGCATCACGGCGACGTCGAACGCGGTGTTCACGGTCGAGAACATGTTCGTCTGGAACGTATTGCCGCCATGCATTGCCACAATTGCGGCAATCGCCCTGATTGGAACCGTCAGTCCCTACATGGCGCTCGGCCTGACCGTGATCGCCGGCGGCATGGTGGTTGCGATGTTCCGTCTCGCCGCGGCGGGCAAGCCGCTGCATGACGACTTCGCCGACAAGGCCGCCGTCGTCGACGGCGAGATGATCGACGTCATCAGCAACATGCCGCTGGTGCGGGCCTTCTGCGGCATCGGCCACGAGCACGAGCGGTTCGACGCGACGGTAAACCGGGAACTGACGGCGCGAAGCCGCAGCCTGCGCTATCTGGAAAAGCTGCGGTTGCTGCATGCCGTTGTGACCGTGCTCTTGACGATCGCGCTGATGGCCTGGGCGGTCACGCTCTGGCAGAAGGGCGCAGCGACCACCGGCGACGTCGTGCTGGTCTGTACGCTTGGCATCTCCATCCTGAGCGCCACGCGCGATCTTGCGGTGGCGTTGGTCGACGTCACCCAGCACGTCGCCCGCCTGACCGAGGCGATCGCGACGCTGCTGGTGCCGCACGAATTGAGCGATCACCCCGAGGCGGAGCCGCTGGTGAAGAGCGGCGCGGCGATTGCGTACAACAACGTCACCTTCGGCTATCCCGGCGGCGAGAAGATCTTCGAGCGCTTCAGCCTTCGCTTGCAGCCCGGTCAGCGCGTCGGTCTGGTCGGCCAGTCCGGCGGCGGCAAATCGACCCTGTTCATGCTGCTGCAGCGCTTCTACGACGTCGACGAGGGCAGCGTCACGATCGACGGGCAGGATATCTCGAAGGTCACGCAGCTGAGCCTCCGCGAGGCGATCTCCGTCGTGCCGCAGGACATCTCCCTGTTTCACCGGTCGATCCGCGAGAACATCCGCTACGGCCGCCCCAACGCGACCGACGACGAGGT
This sequence comes from Bradyrhizobium sp. NDS-1, assembly GCF_032918005.1. Classification (NCBI taxonomy): domain Bacteria; kingdom Pseudomonadati; phylum Pseudomonadota; class Alphaproteobacteria; order Hyphomicrobiales; family Nitrobacteraceae; genus Bradyrhizobium; species Bradyrhizobium sp. NDS-1. Next base: position 5,901,518 of record NZ_CP136628.1, on the reverse strand, counting down.
GCTTCGCGCGGCGATCGCGGCGCGCTGCGATTTCATCGACAGCCTGCCCGAGGGCCTCGACACCATGGTCGGCGACCGCGGCGTCAAGATGTCGGGCGGCCAGCGCCAGCGCATCGCGATCGCGCGCGCCTTCCTCAAGGACGCGCCGATCCTGCTGCTGGACGAGGCCACGGCGGCGCTCGACAGCGAGTCGGAAGAGGCGATCCGCGAGGCCTTGTCACGGCTGATGCGCGGGCGCACGGTGATTGCGATCGCGCACCGGCTCGCGACGCTGCGAAATTTCGACCGCGTGGTGGTGCTGAAGAATGGTAAGATCATCGAAGATGGTTCGCCCGAACGCCTGATGCAGGGCCACGGGCCCTATCGAGAGCTGGTCACGCAGGAAATGAGCCGGCTCGCGCAAGCCGCCGCGTAAACCAACAGTCGCGTTCTCGAGTCGGTCGCGTTTCTTGAAACAAGCGCAGGGGAGCAGCTCATGTCGGCCGAAGCCGTAACCCAACTCGTCTCCGTGACACGGACCCCGGAACAGGTCGCGGAGCAGACGTTCTACATCCCGATGACCGGGCCCGCGGCACGGCCGCGGCGGTCCCTCAAGCACGACGACATGTTCATCGTGCTCGACAGCCATGGCGACATCGGCGCCTCCGCGGGCGGCCCGGACGGGCTGTTTCACTGCGACACGCGCTATCTGGCGCGGCTGGAGCTCGTGCTCGACGATCTCCAGCCGCTGCTGCTCGGTTCCAATTTGCGCGACGACAATTCGGCGCTGACCGTCGATCTGACCAATCCGGACATCTACCGTCAGGGCCACCTGGTGTTTCAGAAGGACCTGCTGCACATCGTGCGCACGATCTTCCTGTGGCGCGACACTGCCTATCAGCGCATCGGCGTGCAGAACCACGGCGACGCACGCGCCAGCTTCGAGCTGACGCTGCTGTTCGACAACGATTTTGCCGACCTGTTCGAGGTCCGCGGCGAGCGCCGCCCGCGCCGCGGGACCGGCACGAGCAAACTGCTCGGGCCGACCGACGTGCTGTTTGAATATCGCGGTCTCGACGACGCCGAGCGCACCACGGGCCTGCATTTCGACCCGCGTCCGACGCGGCTGTCGGTGAATGCCGCAACCTGGCAGATCGAACTGGATCCGCATGAATCGGAATCGCTGTTCGTGGCCGTGTCCTGCAACCGGCCGATCGCGGAGAAGCCTGCGCGCTTCTTCAGGGGGCTGCTCGCCCATCGCCGCGAGATGCGCCAGTCCACGATCGGTGCCGCGAGCATCGAGACCTCCAACAACATCTTCAACGAGGTGCTGTGCCAGGCCATGGCCGACCTCAACATGCTGATGACGGAGACGCCGGAGGGGCGTTATCCCTATGCCGGCATTCCCTGGTACTCGACGACGTTCGGTCGCGATGGCCTGATCACCGCGCTCCAGATGCTGTGGGTCGATCCGCGCGTCGCCAAGGGCGTCTTGCGCCGGCTCGCGCATTTCCAGGCCAAGGCGACGGACCCGCTCGCCGATGCCGCGCCCGGCAAGATCCTGCACGAGATGCGCGGCGGAGAGATGGCGGCGCTGCGCGAGGTGCCGTTCGCGCAATATTACGGCAGCGTGGATTCGACCGCCCTGTTCGTCCTGCTGGCCGGAAGCTATTTCGAGCGCACCGGCGACGAGGCCACGTTGATCGAGCTATGGCCGGCAATCGAGGCGGGGCTGGCCTGGATCGACGGTCCCGGCGATCCCGACCAGGACGGCTTCGTCGAATACCAGCGCGCGACCGAGAAGGGGCTGGCCAACCAGGGCTGGAAGGATTCGTATGACGCGATCTTCCACGCCGACGGAAAGCTCGCGGAAGGCAATATCGCGCTCGCCGAAGTCCAAGGCTACGTCTACGCCGCCAAGCAGCTCGCCGCGCGTTGCGCCTTGCGGCTCGGCAAGCCGGACCGTGCGTGCAAGCTCGAGGCCGAGGCCAGGGCATTGGCCGACCGTTTCGAGGCGGCGTTCTGGTGCGAGGAGCTCGGCACCTATGCGCTCGCCCTCGACGGCAAGAAGCGGCAGTGCAAGGTGCGGACCTCGAACGCCGGTCAGGTCCTGTTCAGCGGCATGATCCGCGAGGACCGTGCCCGCCTCGTCGCGGCCGATCTGATGCGACCGCATTTCTTCTCGGGCTGGGGCATCCGCACCGTCGCGCGAGGCGAGGTGCGTTACAACCCGATGTCCTATCATGACGGGTCGATCTGGCCGCACGACAACGCACTGATCGCGCTCGGGCTTGCGCGCTACGGCCTCAAGCACTCGGTGGCGCATGTCTTCAAGGGACTTTTCGACGCGGCGACCTACATGGACCTGCGCCGGTTGCCCGAATTGTTCTGCGGCTTCCGGCGCGAAAAGCGGCGCGGCCCGACGCTCTATCCGGTCGCCTGCGCGCCGCAGGCCTGGGCCAGCGCGACGCCGTTCACACTGCTGGAAGCGGCCCTCGGCCTGGAGTTCGACGTGGCGCGCGGCGAAATTCGCCTGCGCAACCCGCATCTGCCGACGTTCCTCCACGAGGTGATCCTGCGCGATCTTCGCCTGGGCGAATCCAGCGTCGATCTTCGCGTCAGCCGCCACGGCGACGACGTGGCGCTGGAGGTGTTGCGCACGCGAGGCCAGATCCAGGTCTCGATCGTGCTGGCGCGCTAGCGGCGCGCAAGGAGGGCGTCATGCGTGCGATCGGAGCATTGATTCTTGGCATCGTCCTCGTCGCGAACCTGGCGGTCGCCACCTCGCGGGCCGCAGACGAGCCTCCCACAGGGCCGAGCGAGGCGAATGCGCCGGCGACCCAGCCGTCGGCTTCGACGGTGCCCGTCACGCCGAAGGACGCCGCCCCACCGCCGTCGGTGACCATCATCGGCGCCAGCGAGGCCCACGGCGTGCTCGGCCGCGACGTGCGCAGCGCTGCCGGTGAGGACATGGGCCGCATCGTCGATGTCGTCGTCGATCGCGGCGGCCATGTCCGCGCCGCGGCCATCGATTTCGGCGGGTTTCTCGGCGTCGGCAGCCGCAAGATCGTGGTGGACTGGAACGCACTGCGATTCGGCAAGATCGCCAACAAGAAGGACAGCATCACGCTGGAATTGACCAAGGCGCAGGTCGCGGCCGCGCCCGAATACAAGGAAGACACGCCGATCGTCGTGCTCGGTGCGTCCGGCAGCCTTCAACCGCTGCAAGCGATCCAGTGAGGTGCGGGGAGGGCTGACCGGCCGTGCTGTTGTCGAGGAAGCCGAACCGAGCGGATCGCGACGGCCGCGTTGAACAGGACAACGTCGCCGCGCCGTCGGCCGCTGGCATTCCGGCGCCGTCGCGCCAGAGCCTGCGCGGTCTCGACTGGTTCATCTTCTTCCTCGCCGACGTCCAGACCGGATTCGGTCCCTTCATCGCGGTCTATCTGACCACCCAGAAATGGACCCAGGTCGAGATCGGCCTCGTGCTGTCGATCGGCGGGATCGTCGCGTTGATCGGACAGATGCCGGGCGGGGCGATCATCGATGCCGCGAAATCGGAGCGGCTGGTCGCCGCCCTGGCTATCGCGACGATCGGCGCCTGCGCGCTGGCCTATGCGGCGATGCCGATCTTCGCCGTCGTCGTGGCCGCGGCCACCTTGCACGCGGCGGCGAGCTGCGTGCTGGGCCCGGCGATCGCCGCGATCAGCCTCGGTCTCGTCGGCCCGCTCGCGATCGGCGAGCGTCTGGGGCGCAACGCGCGCTTCGCCTCGCTGGGCAGCGGCATCGCGGCGGCGGTGATGGGGACCGTCGGCTATCTGCTGTCGAGCCGGGCGGTCTTCCTCGTGACCTTCCTGCTAGTTATCCCGACCCTGATCGCGCTCTCGCGCATCCGCGAGCACGAGGTCGATATCAGGCGTTGTCACGGCGAGATGCCGCCTGAAGCGGCCGATCGTGGCGACACCAATCTCTGGCACCTGATCCGGCAGCGCCCGCTCATCGTCTTCGCCCTCAGCGTGCTGCTGTTGCAGCTCGCGAACGCTGCGATGATGCCGCTGATGGCAAGCGCCGTGACGGCGCGATCCAGCCAGTGGGCAACGGTGCTCGTCGCATTCTGCATCGTCGTCCCGCAAGCGATCGTGGCGCTGCTGTCGCCGACGGTCGGCCGCAAGGCGCAGCTCTGGGGCCGGCGGCCGTTGCTTCTGATCGGATTCGGCGCGCTGATGATTCGCGGCCTGCTGTTTGCGACCGTGCGCGACCCGTATTTACTGGTCGCGGTGCAGGTGTTCGACGGCATCACAGCGGCAGTGTTCGCTGTGATGATTCCGCTGATCGTGGCCGACGTCGCCTTCGGCAGCGGGCACTTCAACCTTGCGCAGGGCATCGTCGGCACCGCCACCGGCATCGGCGCGTCACTGAGCACGGCGCTCGGAGGCTATGTCAGCGACAAGTTCGGCAATGCCACGGCCTTCATCGGGCTGTCGGGCGTTGCCGCGACGGGGCTGTTGCTAGTTCTCTTCGTGATGCCGGAGACACGGCGCAAGGCATGATCGCGGACCAAAGAAAATGGCCGGCCGAAACGAGTTCGGCCGGCCAAGCGGGTAGGGAGGAGGAAGATCAGGCGTCGAGATGCTGCAGACGCTGACGGTTGCGCAGCACGATCTGGCGGGCGCCGGAGAAGCCGAGAATGCCCTGGGCGTGAAGCTGCGACAGCGCGCGCGACACGGTTTCGAGCGTGAGGCCGAGATAGTCGCCGATGTCGCGGCGGCACATCGGCAGCGCCATCATGCCGGCAACGGCGAGGCGGCGGTCCATTTCGAGCAGGAAGGTCGCAACGCGCTCCATTGCGGTCTTGCGGCCCAGCAGCAGCATGTGGTCTTCGGCATGGCGCAGCTCGCCGGCCGTCATCGCCCAGAGCTTGCGAGCGACCTGGACGTCGGTGCCCGCGGCCTTCTCGAGGCTGGCGCGTTTCACGAGGCGCACGGTGGTGTCGATGATGGCTTCGGCGGCAAGGCGGTGAGTGGGACCGGATTCGAGGCCGAACACGTCGCCGGGAAGGTGGAAGGCACCAATCTGGCGGCGGCCGTCGGACAGAAGCTTGTAGCTGCTCACGGCGCCGGACACGACCTGGTAGACATATTCGGACGGTTCGTCCTCGCCGTAGATCTCCTCGTCCTTGCGGTAGGAGAATTCCGTGGCGACCAGACCGACGTGGCCGGTGACGGCACCGAACTGGTCACTGACGGGATGGGCAGGGGCAATCTTGCCAACAATCTGCGTGTTGATCGCCTGGGTGTTGATCGTCTGGGTGAGCATCTGCGCCATCTCCGTTGTGATGGAGCATTGCTACGCTGGATTGTGCCATCCGGAAATTTCGAGCGATATCTTAAGGACGATTACCTACGTAGAATCCCATAGGTCAGGCGCGGGTGCGGTCCTGGATGGCATGGCGGATGCACTTGACGAGGTTTTCGTCCAGAAGCGGCTTCAAAACCACGTCTTTGATGCCCGCCGTCGCAGCCCGGGCCGAGATATTCTCGTCGGGATAGCCGGTGATCAGGATCACAGGCGCGTCGCGGTCGGATTCGCGCAACTGGCCGGCGAGCTCGATACCGTTGAGGCCCGGCATCTTGTAGTCGATGACGTAGCAGTCCGGACCGGGCGCGCCGCTGACATTGAGCAGTGCCGTGCCGCTCCTGAAGGTTCGCACGGCGAAGCCGTCGGTCTCCAGCAGGAACCGCAGGGACCCCAGGACGGCGGCGTCATCATCGACCACATAGACGGTGCGGCGCGCTGACGACGACGGCCGCTCATGATGTGAACCGACCTCGATCATGCTGCTTAGGCTAGCACAGCGCCGGAACGGGGGATTGACCTGTCTCAATCGTTGAGCATGCCGGCACGCATCGCCAGCCGGACCAGTTCCGAGAGGCTGCCCGCCTGCATCTTGGTCATGACATTGGCCCGGTAGACCTCGATGGTGCGCGGGCTGATGTCGTATTCGCGTGCGATCAGCTTGTTGGACAGGCCCGCGATCAGTCCTTCCATGACCTGGCGCTCCCGGGGACTCAAGGACGCGACTCGGGCGGCGACGTCCTGCGAGACGGCTTCGTTCTTGGCGGCGGGCTCGGCCTGGCGGATCGCCGACTCGATCATGGCGGTGAGACGGTCGTCTTCGAACGGCTTCTCCAGAAAATCGACCGCCCCGAGCTTCATCGCCTCGACCGCGAGCGGCACGTCGCCGTGACCGGTCATGATCAGGATCGGGAACGCGCTTTGCTGCGCCTTCATCCGCTTCAGCAGCTCGATCCCGTCGAGGCCGGGCATGCGCACGTCCGAGACGACGCAGCCGAAGCCGAGCCCGGGCAGGGCATTGAGAAAGGCGATTGCGCTGTCGAAAAGCGTGACGCCGAATCCGGCGGAATCCAGCAGGAAGTTCAGCGAATCGCGCATCGCGGCATCGTCGTCGATAACGTAGACATGTCCCTTGGTCGTCATGAATCAGCTTTCGTCGGTTGCCGGCAAGGTGAAGCGGAATGTCGCTCCGCCCGCTGCATTGCTCTCGGCCCACATGCGGCCGCCGTGAGCCTCGATGATCGAGCGGCTGATGGAGAGACCCACGCCCATGCCGGTGTCCTTGGTGGTGAAGAAGGTCTGGAACAGGTTTGGAATGACGTCCTCCCGGAAGCCCGAGCCGGTGTCGGAGACCGCCACCTCGATCATGTCGTCGGCAGCACGGGTGTTGGCGACGGCGAGTTCGCGCCGCGTCGACTGCGCCATTGCTTCGAGTGCGTTGCGAAACAGATTGACCAGCACCTGCTGGATCTGCACGCGGTCGGCAAGGACGAGATCGGCGTCAGGATCGAGGCTGAAGCGGAGCTGCACGTTCTGCTCGCGCGCGCCGGCGAGCCCGAGCGCACCGGCCTCCTCGATCAGCTTGGACAGACTCTCGACCCGCTTCTCCGATTCGCCGCGGGAGACGAAGTCGCGCAGGCGCCTGATGATCTGGCCGGCGCGCAAGGCCTGCTCCGCTGCGCGATCCAGCGCGCTTTCGACCTTCGGCATGTTGGGATCGCTGCTGCCGGCGAGGAGGCGCCGCGATCCCTTCATGTAATTGCTGATCGCCGCCAGCGGCTGATTGAGCTCGTGAGCGAGCGCGGAGGCCATTTCGCCCATCGCGGTCAGCCGCGAGACGTGGACGAGCTCAGCTTGCAATTCCTGGAGCCGGGCCTGGGTCTGCTGGTGCTCCGTGAGATCGCGGACGAAGCCGGTGAAATAGGGCTCGCCGCCGGATTCCATCTCGCCGATCGACAGATGCATCGGAAAAGTCGTGCCGTCGCGGCGCTTGCCGGTCACGATGCGGCCGATGCCTATGATGTGCGGATCGTTCGTGGTGCGGTAACGGGCGATGTAGCCGTCGTGGCGGGTGCGATCGGGCTCCGGCATCAGGATGTTGACGTTCTGGCCAATCGCCTCGTGCTCTGACCAGCCGAACAGGCGCTCTGCGGCCGAGCTGAAGAGCTGCATGATGCCGTGGCCGTCGATGACGATCATGGCGTCGGGAATGGTCTGAAGGATGGAGCGGAGGTGGGTCTCGCGTGTGCGCAACGCCTCCTCGACCTGCTTTTCCTCGTCGATGTCGAGAAAGATGCCGGTGAGATGACGGGCGGCGCCGGCTTCGTCCCGAAGGAGTCCTGCCCGGGCGCGGATCCATTGCCCGGTGCCGGAGGCATTCGTGATCCTGAAGGATACATCGAAGCTGCCGCCCCGCTCGGAAACGCGATTGATCGCGCTCTCGACCCGCTCTCTGTCCGCGGGCTGAAGCTGCGACATGAACAGGTCGTAGCTCGCCGGCTGATTCCGCTCGACGCCGAGCAGAGCGCTGGCGGTCTCGGACCAGTCCAATTCCCGCGTCGCGAGGTCGAGATCCCAGGTGCCGACGCCAAATCCTTCGATCCGAACGCGGAAACGTTCGCCCCGACCATCGTCCTGCGAGTGCGTTACGCGGGTCGGCGACAAATGAAGCTCCTGATCCTGATGCGGCGGCCCCGGACGGGGTTACCGCTCCCCTAATGTCGCCTAAGGCCGGGCCGGAGGCAAGTTCCGTCGAGTCTAAGGAGGGCAAATCGGGTGCCGGCGGCCTCCTTGATCTATCTCATCCCCATGTGCGGAGGCTGGCGTAAATCTTACTGAGCTTTCTGCACTGGAGAATTCCGATGACGTACGCGACGGTGATGGTCAGTCTGGCGCTCGATCAGTCCAACGAGGCGCGTCTTCAGGTCGCCGGCGAGCTCGCCGAACGATTCGAAGCGGCCATCGTCGGGGTCGCCGCGGCGCGGTTTGCGCCGCCGCTCTATTTCACCGACGGCGCAGAGGCGCAAGCGCTGATCGACGAGGGCGAAGCTTCGATCAGCCGGCGACTGGCGGGCCTGGAGTCACAATTCCGTGCCGCTACCAGGAATCGTGGCGGACATGCGGAGTGGCGCAGCGCCATGGATTTTCCGGCGCGATTCGCCCTGGCGCAGGCGCGTTGCGCCGACATCGTGGTCAGCGGCGGGCAGAGCCCGGCCTTCTCCGACGCGTTCGCGCTCGCGAGCCCCAAGGATCTGGTGATGCAGGCCGGCCGCCCACTCCTCGTCGTCCCCGACCGGGCCAACTGGCTCGACCTGCGCAGCGTGCTGGTGGCGTGGAAGGACACGCCGGAGGCGCGACGGGCGGTGGCCGATGCGCTGCCAATTCTGCGCAAGGCGAGGGACGTCACCATCGCCACGATTCCGGAGCGCGATGACGACCGTTCGGTCGCGACGGCCGGCGTCACCGACGTTGCCGCCTGGCTCGCCCGCCACGGCGTCACCGCGACGGCGCGCATCTGCGAAGGCGCCCGGAACGAAACCGCCGCCGCGCAACTGGAGAAAGCCGCAGGCGACGTCGATGCCGGCCTGATCGTAGCGGGCGCCTATGGTCATTCGAGGTTTCGTGAACTGATCCTGGGCGGCGTCACCCAGTATCTGGTCACGCAGACTGCCCGCAGCGTGCTGCTGTCACATTGACGGCAGGTAGAATCGAATCGAGGAGGACGCGCCGTGTACAGATTTCTTGAACAGACCGTCGACGGCTACATGACGCGCAACGTCAAGGCGGTGCAGCGCGATCGAGACCTGCTCGAGCTCAGCGAGATGTTCGAGACCGACGATTTCAATTCCTATCCGGTGGAGGACGACGGGCAGGTAGTCGGCATCGTCACCAAATTCGACATTCTGAAATGCTTCGCCTTCACGCCGAGCCAGATGCTGCCCCGCTATCACGACCTGATGAGCCGCAAGATCGGCGACGTCATGACGCCCGAGTTCATCTATGTCAGTCCCGACACGCGGCTGACGCGCGTGCTCCAGATCATGGTCGAACACCGCATCAGGAGCATCATCGTTCTCGATAGCGCGCAGAAACTGGTCGGAATCATCGCCCGCGAGGACGTCATCGCGGCCCTCAAGGCGACGGCGCGCGACTGAACGCGGCCCCCTTCGGTCATGAGGTTCCAACTTCCGTAATCTCACGGAGGTTTTCGTTTCAGGCGCGTCTCGTCCTCACGGCGCCTATGCGCCTTCCTCGGGACGAGGCTAATCGACGCCGGTGCCCGTTGAATCTAACTGCCACGCACTCCGTCCTCATCTGAGGAGTCCGCCTTGAGCGGACTCTCGAAGGATGGTTTCAGGAAAAGCCCTCAACGGAGATGGCCGTGCGCCTACGGGGAGCAGGCATTTCGACTGGCGCTGCATCAGTCCACGTTAACAGAAATCCACCTATCTTGATTTCAATCAATTCCCCGCGAGGGTGAATGTGGTTTCTGGCGGCGTGTTCTTTCAGAGAGAATCCGCATGAGCCAGCCCTCCATCTCCAAATCCATGACCATCGGTGAAAGCGGCCTGGCTGTCGTGTTCGCAGTCACCGCCTTCCTCTGCGTGATCGCTTCGGCCAAGGCGCTCGACACACCCTTCGCCTTCCATGCCGCGCTCAGCGCGGCTGCGAGCCTGGCCGCGGTGTTCGTCATCGTCAACCGCTACCTCGACCGTCCGGCGGCGCTTCCGCCGGCGGAGATCTACGGCCGCCCGAACTACAACATGGGCCCGATCAAGTTCTCCTCCTTCATGGCCATGTTCTGGGGCATTGCCGGCTTCCTCGTCGGCCTTATCATCGCCTCGCAACTGGCTTGGCCGGCGCTGAACTTCGATCTGCCCTGGACCAGCTTCGGCCGCCTGCGGCCGCTGCACACCTCCGCCGTGATTTTCGCTTTCGGCGGCAACGTGCTGATCGCGACCTCGTTCTACGTGGTGCAGAAGTCCTGCCGCACGCGCCTCGCCGGCGATCTCGCGCCGTGGTTCGTCGTGCTGGGCTACAACTTCTTCATTCTGATCGCCGGCACCGGCTATCTGCTCGGCGTCACGCAATCGAAGGAATATGCCGAGCCGGAATGGTATGCCGACCTCTGGCTGACCATCGTCTGGGTGGTCTATCTGCTCGTCTTCGTCGCCACTCTCATCAAGCGGAAAGAGCCGCATATCTTCGTCGCGAACTGGTTCTATCTCGCCTTCATCGTGACGATCGCGGTCCTGCATCTCGGCAACAATCCGGCGCTTCCCGTCTCGGTGTTCGGCTCGAAGTCCTACGTCGCCTGGGGCGGAATCCAGGACGCCATGTTCCAGTGGTGGTACGGCCACAATGCGGTCGGTTTCTTCCTGACCGCCGGCTTCCTCGCCATCATGTACTACTTCATCCCGAAGCGCGCCGAGCGGCCGATCTATTCCTACCGGCTGTCGATCATCCACTTCTGGGCGCTGATCTTCCTCTACATCTGGGCCGGCCCGCACCACCTGCACTACACGGCGCTGCCGGACTGGACGCAGACGCTGGGCATGACCTTCTCGATCATGCTGTGGATGCCCTCCTGGGGCGGCATGATCAACGGCCTGATGACGCTGTCGGGCGCCTGGGACAAGCTGCGCACAGATCCCGTGCTGCGCATGCTCGTGGTCTCCGTCGCATTCTACGGCATGTCGACCTTCGAAGGCCCGATGATGTCGATCAAGGTGGTCAACTCGCTCAGCCACTACACCGACTGGACCATCGGCCACGTGCATTCCGGCGCGCTCGGCTGGGTCGGCTTCGTCTCCTTCGGCGCGCTCTATTGCCTGGTGCCGTGGGCCTGGAATCGCAAGGGCCTCTACAGCCTGAAGCTCGTCAACTGGCACTTCTGGGTCGCGACCCTCGGCATCGTCCTCTACATCTCGGCGATGTGGGTGTCCGGCATCCTCCAGGGTCTGATGTGGCGCGCCTACACCTCGCTCGGCTTCCTCGAATATTCCTTCATCGAGACCGTCGAGGCGATGCATCCCTTCTACATCATCCGCGCCGCCGGCGGCGGTCTGTTCCTGATCGGCGCGCTGATCATGGCCTATAACCTCTGGATGACCGTCCGCGTCGGCGAACAGGAAGTCCAGATGCCCGTCGCTCTTCAGCCGGCGGAGTGAGGAGCTCAACCATGTCGTTCTGGACACGTCACCAAATCTTCGAAAAGAACTCGATCATCCTGATCGTCGGCATCCTGCTGGTGATCGCGGTCGGTGGTCTCGTCGAGATCACCCCGCTGTTCTACCTCAAGAGCACGATCGAGAAGGTCGACGGGGTCAGGCCCTATACGCCGCTGGAGCTCGTGGGCCGCAACGTCTACGTTCGCGAGGGCTGCTATCTCTGCCATTCGCAGATGGTCCGGCCGTTGCGCGACGAGGTCGAACGTTACGGCCACTTCTCGCTCGCCGCCGAGAGCATGTACGATCACCCGTTCCAGTGGGGCTCCAAGCGTACCGGACCCGATCTTGCCCGCGTCGGCGCCAAATACTCCGACGACTGGCACGTCACCCATCTGACCAATCCGCGCGCGATCGTGCCGCAGTCGGTGATGCCGGGCTATCCGTTCCTCAGCAAGAACGAGATCGACCCCGATGCGATCGCCGGCGACATGCGCGCGCTCAGGACCGTCGGCGTCCCCTACAGCGACGAGCAGATCGCCAATGCGGCCGCCGACCTGAAGGCCCAGGCCGACCCCGAGAATGCCGGCACCGACGCCTTCGGCAAGCGCTACGCCAAGGCCGTCGTGCGCAACTTCGACGGCAAGATCGGTACGCCGACCGAGATGGACGCGCTGGTCGCGTACCTGCAGATGCTCGGCACGCTGGTCGACTTCAAGATCTACAACGAGAAAGCCAATCTTCGCTGAGAAGGCATGAACGATGAAAGCCATCCTGACAGTCCATAATCTAGCGTCCGATCTCGTGACGACGATCTGGACACCGGTGTTCGTCGCGATCTTTCTCGCGATCATCGCCTACGCATTCTGGCCCCGTAACAAGGCTGTGTTCGACAAAGCCGCGCACCTGCCCTTGCGGGAGGAGTAGAGAACCATGACCGACCATTCTAGCGACATCGATACCGTCACCGGCAAGTCCACGACCGGACACGAGTGGGACGGCATCAAGGAGCTCAACACGCCGCTGCCGCGCTGGTGGGTGATCTGCTTCTACCTCACCATCGTCTGGTCGATCGGCTACTGGGTCGTCTATCCGGCCTGGCCGCTGATCTCCAGCAACACCACGGGCATGTTCGGTTACTCCTCGCGCGCCGACGTCGCGGTCGAACTCGCCAACCTCGAGAAGATCCGCGGTGACAAGATGGTGGCGCTGGGCGCGGCCTCGCTCGCCGACATCGAGAAGGACCCGGCCTTGCTGGCGCTCGCACGCGCCAAGGGCAAGACCGTGTTCGGCGACAATTGCGCGCCCTGCCACGGCTCTGGTGGCGCCGGCGCCAAGGGCTATCCGAACCTGAACGACGACGAATGGCTGTGGGGCGGCACGCTCGACCAGATCATGCAGACCATCCAGTTCGGCGTGCGGTCCGGCCATGCCAAGACGCATGAGGGCCAGATGCTCGCCTTCGGCAAGGACGGCGTGCTGAAGAGCGACGAGATCGTCACCGTCGCCAATTACGTGCGGTCGCTGGCGGGCCTTTCGACCCGCAACGGCTTCGATGCCGCCAAGGGCGAGAAGATCTTCGCGGAGAATTGCGCCGCCTGTCACGGCGATGCCGGCAAAGGCAACCAGGAGTTGGGCGCACCGAACCTGACCGACAAGATCTGGCTCTACGGCTCCGACGAGGCGAGCCTGATCGAGACCATCGGCCAGGGCCGCGCCGGCGTGATGCCGGCCTGGGAAGGCCGGCTCGATCCCGCCACCATCAAGGCGATGGCGGTCTACGTCCACTCGCTCGGTGGCGGCAAATAAGCCGGCGGACCACGGCCGATTTCCAAACGGGGGCGCAGAAAAACGCCCCCGTTTGCGCTGGATCAAGTGACCGGCGGACACCGGGTCTAGGTTCAATCGCACCTCTTGAGAAGATTCCGCGATGAACAAGATCGTCAACCCGAAAGAGCTGAAGCCGGCGGACGATAGCGGGCCGCTTTATGCGGCCCACAAGAAGGTCTATCCCCAGAGCGTCTCCGGAACGTTCCGTCGCATCAAATGGGGCCTGATGGCGTTCTGCCTCGGCGTCTATTATTTCCTGCCTTTCGTGCGCTGGAACCGCGGCCTCGGCGCTCCCAGCCAGGCCGTTCTGATCGATCTTCCCAACAGCCGCTTCTACTTCTTCTTCATCGAGCTGTGGCCGCAGGAGGTCTACTACTTCACCGGCCTGCTGATCGTGGCTGCGGTGGCGCTGTTCCTGATGAACTCGGTCGGCGGCCGGATCTGGTGCGGCTATCTCTGTCCGCAGACCGTCTGGACCGACCTGTTCTACGCCGTCGAACGTCTGATCGAGGGCGACCGGCGCGAGCGGATGAAGAAGGACAAATCGTCCGACCCGATGAAGCTCGAGCGCATCTCCGAGATCGTGCTCAAGCATTCGATCTGGCTCATGATCGCCTGGTGGACCGGCGGCGCCTGGGTGCTCTACTTCAACGATGCGCCGACGCTGGTGAAGGAGCTCGTCACCTTCCAGGGGCCCATGATCGCCTACATCTGGATCGGCATCCTCACCGCGACGACCTATCTGCTCGCCGGCTACATGCGCGAGCAGGTCTGCACCTATATGTGCCCGTGGCCGCGGATCCAGGCCGCACTCACCGACGAATGGGCACTCAACGTCACCTACCGCTACGACCGCGGCGAGAAGCGCACGTCGGTCAAGAAGGCCGCCGAGCTGCGTGCGCTCGGCGAGCAGGTCGGCGATTGCGTCGATTGCTACCAGTGCGTCGCGGTTTGCCCCACCGGCATCGACATCCGCAACGGACCGCAGATGGAATGCATCCAGTGCGGTCTCTGCATCGACGCCTGCGACAACGTGATGACGAAAATCGGCCGGCCGAAGCGCCTGATCGGCTACGACAACGACATCAACATCCATCGCCGCCAGGAAGGCAAGGCGCCGATCTACCGCGTCGTCCGGCCCCGCACCATCGTCTACAGCGCGATCATCGTGGCCATCGGCGGCTTCATGGTCTACACGCTGGCGACGCGCAGCCTGCTCGACGTCAACGTGTTGCACGACCGAAATCCGGTCGCGGTCAAGCTCAGCGACGGCTCGATCCGCAACGCCTACACGGTGCGCCTGCTGAACAAGAGCGGCTACGACCGCGTCATCGCGATCGACGCGAACGGTCCGGCCAACGCGACCATTCACGTGATCGGCGTCGATTCGGTGACGCCGGATCGGCCGATGATCGTGATCCCGCGCGACTCCACCAGCGAGCTGCGGCTGCTCGTCACCGCGCCGGCCGAGAACAATCCGGAGAAGTCGGTCCCCGTCCGTTTCCACGTTACCGATATCGGGCTCGGCGAAGTCGCTTCCGCCACCGACAATTTCGTCTCTCCTTGAGAAAAGTCTGGAGCAAGCCATGGCATCCGCCCCGAAGCCGCTGACCGGAACGAAGGTCTTCCTGATGCTGGTCGCATTCTTCGGTCTCGTGATCGGCGTCAACGTCACCATGATGAAGCTGGCGATCGCGACGCTGCCCGGCACCGATGTCGACAGCCCCTATGCCGCGGGCCTGACCTACGACCGCGAGATCTCGGCGGCGCATGACCAGGCGCTGCGCAAATGGAAGGTCAACGCCCATATCGAGCGCCGCAGCGACGGCGGCGCCGTGGTCCAGGTCGAAGCGCGCGATGCCGGCGGTCAGCCGATCGCCGGACTGAGATTTGGCGGACGCCTGGAGCGGCCGACCGACAAGCGCGCCGATCTCGCCGTCGAGCTCACCGAGGCCGGCATCGGCCTCTATCGTGGCAATGCCGCGTCCGTCGGGCCGGGTCAATGGGATCTGGTGATCGAGGGCGAGGCGCGGGGAACGCGCGTGTTCTTGTCGCGCAACCGCGTGATCCTGAACTGAAGGACCTAGTCATGCACGTCACGCGGGATTTCTCGCACTACGTCCGGACCGCGGGCGAGGGCGTCCAGCACATCGATCTCGCGGTCGAAGGCGTTCACTGCGCCGGCTGCATGGCCAAGATCGAACGCGGCCTGTCTGCCATCCCCGACGTCACGCTGGCGCGCGTCAACCTGACCGACCGCCGCGTCGCGCTGGAATGGAAAGCGGGCACGCTCGATCCTTCCCGCTTCATCGATCGGCTCGATGAGCTCGGCTACAAGGCCTATCCGTTCGAGACCGAGAGTGCGGAGGTGGCGGAGGTCGCCGAATCGCGACTCCTGCTGCGCTGCCTCGGCGTCGCGGCGTTCGCCACCATGAACGTGATGATGCTGTCGATCCCGGTATGGTCGGGTAACGTCTCGGACATGCTGCCCGAGCAGCGCGACTTCTTCCACTGGCTGTCGGCGTTGATCGCATTGCCGGCGGCGGCCTATGCCGGTCAGCCGTTCTTCCGCTCGGCCTGGCGCGCGCTGTCGGCGAAGACAACCAACATGGACGTGCCGATCTCGATCGGGGTGATCCTGGCGCTCGGCATGTCCGTGGTCGAGACCATCCACCACGCCGAGCACGCCTATTTCGACGCGGCGATCATGCTGCTGACCTTCCTGCTGGTCGGGCGATTCCTCGACCAGAACATGCGGCGGCGGACCCGCGCCGTCGCCGGCAATCTTGCGGCGCTGAAGGCGGAGACGGCCGCGAAGTTCGTCGGCCCTGACGAAATCTCGCAGGTGCCGGTGGCCGCGATCCATCCCGGCGACATCGTGCTGCTCAGGCCCGGCGAGCGCTGCGCGGTCGATGGCACGGTGATCGAGGGACGTTCGGAGATCGACCAGAGCCTGATCACCGGCGAGACGCTCTATGTCACGGCCGGGCAGGGCACGCCGGTCTATGCGGGCTCCATGAACATCTCCGGCACCCTGCGGGTGCGGGTCTCGGCCGCGTCCGAGGCGACGCTGCTCGCCGAGATCACGCGGCTGCTCGACAACGCGCTGCAGGCGCGCTCGCGCTACATGCGCCTCGCCGACCGCGCCTCGCGGCTGTACGCGCCGGTGGTGCATGCGACCGCGTTGATCACCATTCTCGGCTGGGTCATTGCCGGCGCGTCCTGGCATGATGCAATCGTAACCGGCGTCGCCGTGCTGATCATCACCTGTCCCTGCGCGCTGGGGCTTGCTATTCCGACCGTGCAGACGATCGCCTCCGGCGCGATGTTCAAGTCCGGCGTGCTGCTGAATTCCGGCGACGCGATCGAGCGGTTGGCCGAGACCGACCATGTCATCTTCGACAAGACCGGCACGCTGACGCTCCCCGATCTCGAAGTGATGAATGCCGCGGACCTTCCCGCCGATGTCTTCGAGCTCGCCGGCCGCCTCGCGCTGTCGAGCCATCATCCGGTTGCCGCCGCCGTCGCGCAGGCGGCCGCCGCCAGATCACCTGTCGTCGGTGCGGTCGAGGAGACCGGACAGGGCGTCCGTGCGACCGTGGACGGCGTCGAGATTCGTCTCGGCCGTCCATCTTTCTGCGGAGCGGAGGCATTGGTCGGCAGTGCCATGGTCGATCCCGAAGCCTCCATCGTCGCTTTCAGCAAGGGCGAGGAAAGGTTCATCCTCTCGGTCCGCCAAGGCCTGCGTCCGGATGCACAGACCGTGATCGCGGCACTGAAGGCGCGCAACATCGGCATCGAGATTCTCTCCGGCGACCGCGAGCAGGCGGTGAAGGCGGCGGCCCATGCGCTTGACATTCCCGAATGGCGCGCCGGCGTCACCCCGGCCGACAAGATCGCGCGGATCGAGGAATTGAAGCGGCGCGGCGCGAAAGTGCTGATGGTCGGCGACGGCATGAACGACGCGCCCTCGCTCGCGGCAGCCCATGTCTCGATGTCGCCGATCTCGGCCGCGCATCTGAGCCAGGCCACTGCCGACCTCGTCTTCCTCGGCCGGCCGCTGGCTCCGGTGGTCGCGGCCATCGACGCTTCGCGCAAGGCGCTGCACCTGATGCGGCAGAACCTCTGGCTTGCGATCGGTTACAATGTCCTGGCGGTGCCGGTTGCCATCAGCGGCGTGGTGACGCCCCTGATCGCGGCGGCTGCAATGAGCGGATCCTCGATCCTGGTCATGCTGAATTCGCTGCGCGCGCGCAGCGCCTCGCGGGAGATCGTGTGATGGAAATCCTGGTCATCCTCGTTCCACTGGCGCTGATGCTCGGAGGTGCCGGTCTCGTCGCCTTCCTGTGGTCGCTCAGAAGCGGCCAGTACGACGATCTCGACGGCGCCGCCTGGCGCGCCATCGCCGACGACGAGCCACCGCAGGAAGCGCCGGCCAAGCGTTAGCGCCTCAGGGCGAAGGTGAGCATGGCCGCGGCCGCAAGCGCCATGCCGACCCCGGCGACACATGCACGCCAGCCGAAGGCGTCGAACAGACGACCGAGCACGGCCGTGCCGACCAGCCCGCCGCCAAAATAGCACGCAAGATAGGTCCCGCTGGCGATGCCGCGGTTGTCGGTCGCCGCCTGTCCGACGAAGCCGGTGGCAGCGGCCTGCGCGAAGAAGGTGCCGACGCCGACCAGAACCATGCCGGCGAGGACTTCGCTCAGATGCGGCATCAGCATCAAGGGCAGGCCCAGCCCGGCAACTGCGAGCGCGCCCCAGATCGTCGGACGCGTTCCGAGCTTTGATGCCACCTTGCCGGCCAGAAGCGTCGTGACGACCGATGGAAGGAAGACGAAATAGACGAGGCCCAGATCCATCATCCCCAGTGTCAGCGGCGGCCGGACCAGAACGAAATTGACGAAGGTGAAGGTGCCGATGAAGGCGAACAGGATGCAGAAGCCGATGCCGAAGGCCGCGCGCAATCGCGGATCACGCCAATGCGCGATCATGGCCGCCAGCGGAGATTTCGCCGGCGCCGCCGCCTGCATCGGCGGCACGTGCTTGATCGTGAAGTAAACCAGCGCCGCGCCCGCCAGATTGAGGGCCGCGAAGAAATAGAAATTCCAGGCGAGGCCGAGCCCATCGGCGACCGCCGCCGAGATCAGCCGGCCGACGAGGTTGCTCGCGACGTTTCCGGTGATGTAGGCCGCGAAGGCGCCGCCGGCGTCCATCGCGCTGCATTGCTCGCCGAGATGAGCCAGCGTCAACGCGAAGGCGGACGCCATGCACAGACCCTGCGCGACGCGCAGGGCGGTGAAGACGGCAAGGTTCGGCGCCGAGGCCAGCAGGCTGGTCGGGATCGCCAGCAGCGTCAGGCTGAGCAGGATCCCGGTCCGCCGGTCGATGTTCGGGCTGAAAAGACCGACGATGACGCTGGCAATGGCCATGCCGAAGGTGCTGGCGTTGACGGCAAACCCCATCGCCGCGGGCGTGACGCCGTAGTGCCGCGTCAGCGAGGGCAGGATCGCCTGCGTTGCGAAGAGGTCGACCACGGTCAGGAATGCGGTAAGGCCGATCACGAGCGAGCGGAGCGCCAGACCCGGCGCGTGCGCCTCCATCGTCGTTGCGGCCGGTTTGATCGGCGCGGAAAGATCGGTCATGGCGATTGTCCTGTGGGAATGCGGCGCCCGGGGTGGGGAGTCCCGGGCGCCACATCTCGTAACGAGTGCGCTGGGGCTGGGTGCACCCGTTACATGTGGTGGTCGTTGGGATCCTTGCGGACGTCGCCGACATAGAGAATGACAGTGTCCTTGCCGAGGTTCTTCCACCAATGCGAGGTGCCGTGAACTTCGGGACGAATGTCGCCGGCCTTGTGCAAGATCGGATCGACGCAGTTGGAGGCGTATTCGACGATCTCGCCCTGCTGCACGAAGATCAGCGCGGGACGGTCGTCATGGCTGTGCCAGGGCACGATGCCGCCGGGCTCGATGGTCAGCTTGCGGAAGCGCAGCTCGCGGCCCTCGATACGGGCCGGCTGCTTGCCGAGGTCGATCGCACCGAGCGTAACATCGGTCACGCCGACGGGCTTGTAGTCGACCATCTGCTGGGCGTTCGGCTTGATCTTGCCGGCCGGGCACTCGCCGGCAACGACTGGCTGCGCCGAGAGCGTAAGCGCGGCGAAGACCGCGAGGCCCGGCCAGACCGCGCGGAGCAATGTGCGATGCTTGAACATGAGAGTCTCCTATGTTGGCCGCGACCGCGGTGGTCACCGGCTGTGTCAGGACCTTGTTTGAAACAACGCTCGTTCTGAAATGCCCTTTCGCTCTCGCTGCGATAGCCCGGCGCTATCGCAGCGCGATACGCGCCCGCTATCGAACCGATTGGGTATCGGCATTTCCGCTTCCGCAGCTTTCGGCGTCCGATGGCAAGCGCCCGATTGGCGGGCGTTCGCGTCGATCCGGAGGAGCATGTCGTGACGAGAGTGTCCAAGGCCCTGATTTTCACCGCTGCGTTTGCGGTCATCGCCACTGCGGCCTTCTCGGAGGTCGCCTGGGACCTCAAGGCTGGCACGGCCTACGTCTATGGCGGACCCGGCAAGATGTCGGCGATGGCCATGGCCTCGGCCGGGAAGAGTCACGAGGCGATGATGAAGAACGCTAGGAAGGTGCCCGACAACACCGTTTTCTTCATGAACAACGGATCGCTGTACTCCACCTCGGGACGGCTCGATCCGACCGGCAATTTCTACGTCAACTGAACCGATCCTGGCATCCATGCCGCCCTTGCGGGCGGCCCAGCCGGGAAACTAATATTCGCCCATGCCGGAGCAGAAGATGACATTCCTCTCGCCAGCCGATGCCGAACAGCTCAGACTTGCCTTCCAGCGCTGCCGCGACATGGAGGGCACGCTGAACGAACAGCTCCGCGCCTATGCCGATGCCAGCCGTACGGTCTTTCCGGCCTATGGCGAGGCCGTCGATCGCCTCGTGGCGAGACTGGGCGGGAACGGCGGTGGCGAAGCCGCGCCGCGCCCGGGCGATGCGATGCCGCCGTTCATGCTGCCGGACGAGGGCGGGCGTCTCGTCACGTTGCCTTCGTTGCTGGAGCGCGGCCCGCTGGCCGTCATGTTCTTCCGCGGCCATTGGTGTCCCTATTGCCGGCTCAATGTCCGCGCCGTGGTCCAGGCGCTCGATCGTATCAAGGCCGCCGGGGCGCAGATCGTTGCGGTCATGCCGGAGACGCAGGAATACACGAGGCAGCTCAAAGCCGAATCCGGCGCGCCGTTTCCGGTCCTGACCGATCTCGACAACGGCTATGCGCTGTCCCTCAATCTCGCGATCTGGCTTGGCGCCGAGATCCAGGACCTGTTGTCCTATCAGGACATGGCGAAATTCCACGGCAATGACGGCTGGATACTGCCGATCCCGGCCGTGTTCGTGGTCGGCCGCGACGGGATCGTCAAAGCCCGCTTCGTCGACCCCGATTTCCGCAAACGCATGGAGATCGATGATCTGCTCGCGGCGTTGGAGGATGCGAGCAGGGAGAGCTAGGTCTGGAATTTTGATAGCGGCGTGTTCTTTCCCTCTCCCCTTTGTGCGAGACGGGTGAGGGGTTCTCTCCGCGCGTGAGTCTTTTGCGTCGACTACGCGGATAGAACCCCTCATCCGGCGCTTCGCGCCACCTTCTCCCACAAGGGGAGAAGGAAGAAGCGCGCCGTCATTCGCCCCCGCTACCCCGCGATCTCGCGCCAGTCTGCGCCGCGCAGCATACGCATCACGGCATTGGCGACCGCCGTGCGCTGCCGGCCGGCCACCCCGTAAAGGCTGACTGTGCGGCGGGCGTCCAGCCCGGCGACGGCGGTTCGCGTCAGCTTCTCCGGCAGGGGAGAAGTGTGCGGCACCATGGCGACGCCGATGTCGGCCTCGACGAGCTCGATCAGATCGCGCTCGCTTGAAATCTCGTGTCCATGCTCGATGCCGTGCTCGCGCAGGCTCGCCGCGATGCGTCGCGAGTGCTCGCAGAAGGTCCGGCTCAGCAGTTGCTCCGAGCGCAGATCGTCCAGTTCGATGCTGTTGCGGCCGGCCAGCCGATGTCCGTCACCGACCACGAGCTCGAAGCTCTCGGTGAACAGCGGCCAGACGTCGAGCCGGTCCCAGGTCTCGTCGATCTCGGCGGCGATGCCGAGCTCCGCTTCCCCCTTTTTGAGGAAGTCGCCGACCTCCCGATTCGAGCCGCGCAGGAAGCGGAATTCGAGCCGGTTGAATTGCCGCTTGATCTGATCGAGATGGGGAATGAGCAGCGCGAGGTCGATCGAATGCGTCAAGGCAATGCGCAGCGCGCCGACCTCGCCGCTCTTGAACGAGGAGGCGAGCGAGCGCGCACCGGCGGCGGCGTCAAAACACTGCTTCAGGAGCGGATGCATGCGCTGGCCGAGCTCGGTCAGTTGCGCCGCCGGCCGCTCGCGGCGAAACAGATCGCCGCCAAGCTCGGCCTCGAGTTGCTTGATCGCGCGCGTCAGCGAAGGCTGCGTGACGTTGCACTCCTCTGCCGCGCGCGTGAAATTCAGCAGCTGCGCCACCGCGAGGAAATAGCGGACCTGGTGCATTTCCATGGATCGGCTCCCAGCAAGATCGGCCGCAAATCTAACCGATCGGAGCGGGAAATGACATCCCGCCCGCGATAGCGCGGACGTATGGAGTCGGAAGCCAGCCAGTATTTCCGTTTGCGCCGGCGATCCTCCAGGGTTCTGCGAAAGCTGGAAGCCCAGTCGTCGCCAACGGAGCCCATGCCATGAATATACCGCTGAAGCCGCAGATATCTCAGCCTTCACGCGTACTCGCCGGCAAGGTGGCGCTGGTCACGGGCTCCACCAGCGGCATCGGTCTCGGCATCGCACGCGCCTTGGCTGCGGCCGGCGCCGATGTCGTTCTGAACGGCCTCGGCGTCGCCAGCGAGATCGGGCGGGCGCGCGAGCAGATCGCCGCCGAGTTCGGCGTCAAGGCGAGTTACTCTCCGGCCGACATGACGAGGCCGAAGTCCATTGCCGAGATGATCGCGGCCACCATCGCCCAATCGAGTCGGCTCGACATTCTCGTCAACAACGCCGGTATCCAGCATGTCGCGCCGCTCGAGCAGTTTCCGATCGAGAAATGGGACCAGATCCTTGCGATCAACTTGACCTCGGCCTTCCACACGACGCGGCTCGCGCTGCCGGCGATGCGCCAGAACGGTTTTGGCCGGATCATCAACATTGCCTCGGCGCACGGCCTGGTCGGCTCGCCGTTCAAGGCGGCCTATGTCGCCGCCAAGCACGGTATCGTCGGTCTGACCAAAGTCACGGCGCTGGAGACTGCGGAGGAGGGGATCACCTGCAACGCGGTCTGTCCGGGCTACGTCTCTACGCCGCTGGTGGAAGCGCAGATCGACGGGCAAGCCAAGGCGCACGGCATTTCCCGCGATCAGGTCATCCGCGACGTGCTGCTCGCGCAGCAGCCGAACAAGCGCTTTGCCACGGTCGGTGAGCTCGGCGCACTCACGGTGTTCCTGTCGACGGACGCGGCCGCTTCGATTACTGGCATCGCGCTGCCGGTCGATGGCGGCTGGACCGCGCATTGACATGGGCCGGCGCAACAAGCTGCAGCGACGAATTCGATCGGTGCAAGCTGACCAGGAGCAAGACATGAACGGCATGCAGGACAACCCGCAGAGCAAGGGTGCAACACTGCCGGGGCAGGTCGTGCTGGTGCTCCAGGGCGGCGGTGCGCTCGGGTCCTACCAGGCTGGGGTGTACCAGGCGCTGCATGAGGCCGGGATCGAGCCGGACTGGATCATCGGCACCTCGATCGGCGCGATCAACGCGAGCCTGATCGCGGGCAACGAGCCCGGCCAGCGGCTGGCCCATTTGAAGGAATTCTGGAAGCGGATGGAGCAGAACCCGGTCTGGAATCTGCGAACCGCCTTTCCCGGCTTCAACGAGAAGCTGGCCTATTGGTCGACCGTCACCCACGGCATTCCCGGTTTTTTTCGTCCCAACGCGCTTGCGCATGCGGGGGATTCCTATCCGCTGGGAGCGGATCACGCCGGCTTCTATTCAACCGCGCCGTTGGAGAAGACGCTGCTGGAGCTGGTCGATTTCAGCCTGGTCAATCGCTGTTCACCGCGGCTGACGGTCGGCGCGGCACATGTCCGCAGCAGCCAGATGCGCTATTTCGACAGCCGCGACGGCGAACTGACCGTGAAGCATGTCATGGCCTCGGGCGCGTTGCCTCCGGCGTTTCCGGCGGTGCGCATCAACGGCGAGCTTTACTGGGATGGCGGCATTCTCTCGAACACGCCGACGGAGGCTGTGTTCGACGATAATCCGCGCAAGAACTCGCTGATCTTCGCTGTGCACCTGTGGAATCCCGTCGGCGCCGAGCCGACGACGATGGCGGAGGTGCTGAACCGGCACAAGGACGTGCAGTACTCCAGCCGCATCGCGAGCCAGATTGCCCGCCAGCAGCAGGCCCACCGACTGCGCCACGTCATCAACCAGCTCGCCGCGCGTCTCTCCGAGAGCGAGCGCCGCGACCCCGCGGTAAAGGAATTGGTCGGCTACGGCTGCCCGACCAGGATGCATGTCGTGCGGCTGCTGGCGCCGCAGCTCGACCGTGAGACCCATACCAAGGACATCGACTTCAGCCCGTCCGGCATCATGCGGCGCTGGGACGCCGGCTATGCTCACACGAGGTCCGTGCTCGAACGCAAACCGTGGATCGGCGAATTCGATCCGCTCGCGGGGGTGGTGCTGCACGAGCACATGGACGTGCTGCCGATTGCGGCGGAGTGAAGGCCTCGTCGCTCATTGTCTTGAGCGATGACGATTTCCCGAGGGCGCCGTCTGGGTTACTGTTGCCGTCTCTTCGTCACGAGGCCTGCACTTGGTCGCTGAGAAGGATCTCGAAGCAACACTCGATCGGGTCCGCGCCGACGCGGCGGGACCGGTTGCCGGTGTGTTCGGTCCTGACACGGTGACCTGGCGGATCGACCGGGAGGCCGTCATCTTTCTCGGCGCAGGACGCGCGCTGTTGCTGCAACTGGCGCATCCCTGGGTCGCCGCCGCCATCGCCGAGCATTCCCGCACCTTGGCCGACCCGATCGGCCGCTTCCATCGCACCTTCGACATCGTCTTTGCCATGGTGTTCGGCTCGCTCGACCGGGCCTTGCTGTCGTCTCGGCAATTGCATCGGCGCCACGGCGTGATCGTCGGCGAGATGCCCGAGACGGTCGGTCCCTTCGCGGCAGGCTCGCGCTATTGTGCCAACGACATCCCGTCGCTGCGGTGGGTGTACGCGACGCTGGTTGAGTCCGCGCTCATGGCGCACGACCTGGTGCTGCCACCTCTCTCGGCGGAGGAGCGCGAGCGCTACTGGACCGAGAGCCGGCTGTTCGGCGCCTTGTTCGGATTGACGGCGGACGACCTGCCGGCGGACTGGTCGGGCTTTACAGCCTACACCGCGGGGATGGTGCAATCGGAGACGCTGACCGTGAGCCCGGCGGCACGCGAGATCGCGACGCAGATCTTTGGCGGTGCGCGTCCATGGTTGCGGCCGCCGCGCTGGTATCGCGCGCTCACGGCGAGGATGTTGCCGGAGCGGTTGCGTGCGGGCTTCGGGTTTGTGCTCGACGAGCGCGACACCAGATCTGCTGACCGTGCGGTGAGATGGATCCGGCGCGTCTATCCAAGACTGCCGAACCGGCTGCGCTATGTCGGCCCCTATCAGGAAGCGCAGGCGCGCTTGCGGGGCGAGCCGAAGCCCGACTGGATGATCCGCTGCCTGAACCGCGCCTGGATCGGTCGGCCGCAGATGGAGGTGCGCGGGAAGGGGTGAGGATCTCCGCTGCTTCTAGACTAGCCCCGTCATCCTGAGAGCTTGTGAAGCTCTCGGGCTAAACGGTGTTGGGGTGGGGCTCGTATTAACGGAGGCCGTGGAAGCGCCGTCGCGTCTCACACGGACGCCAGCTTCCGATACAGCGCGCTGTAGCTGCCGGCGGAGATGCTCCAGGAGAACGAGCGTCCCATGGCGCTGCGGCGCATGGTGTCGAGCTGGTCTTGCGCCACGAAAGCCGAGAAGGCGCGGCGGACGCCGCCCAGGAAAGACTCGCGCGAGGGTTTCGAGAACAGGAAGCCGGTCTCGCCGTCGGTAATGGTCTCGGCGAGGCCGCCGGTCTGGTGGCCGATCGGCAGCGAGCCGAAGCGCTGGGCGTACATCTGGCTGAGGCCGCACGGCTCGAAGCGCGAGGGCATCAGCGTGAAGTCGCTGCCGGCGAAGATGCGGCGCGCCTGGGCGTCGTTGAAGCCGATCACCACGCCGATGGCGTCAGGGCGGCGGCGATGGGCGTCGATCAGGGCCTGCTCGAGCGCCGGCTCACCCGAGCCCGTCACGACGATCTGTCCGCCGGCATCGACGATCTCGTCGGCGGCCGACAGCACGAGGTCGATGCCCTTCTGATGTACGAGGCGGGCGACGATGCCGAACATCGGCCCACGCGACACCGCGAGGCCGAACTGCTTGCGGACGTAATCCGCATTGGCCTTCTTGCCGATCCAGTCGCCGGCGCCGAACTGCTGGGCAAGCTGGGCGCAGGAGCGCGGGTCCCAGCTCTCGTCGATGCCGTTGAGGATGCCGGTGAGTTCGGAAGCGTCGGAGCGGACGCGAAGCAGGCCTTCGAGGCCGCAGCCGAATTCCTCCGTCGTGATCTCCCGCGCATAGGTGCCGCTGACGGTGGTGAGGTGCGAGGCATAGACCAGCCCGGCCTTGAGAAAGGAGACCTGGTCGTAGAATTCGACGCCGTCGATGTGGAAGGAGCTCTCCGGTGCGCCGATCCGCCGCAGCGCGTCCTTCGGGAAGAGACCCTGATAGGCGAGGTTGTGAATGGTCAGGATCGACGGCAGCTTGGCGCCGCGCCAGGCGAGATAGGCCGGCACGAGCGAGGCTGGCCAGTCATTGGCATGGATCAGGTCTGCTGCCCAATTCTTGTCCAGCTTGCCCATGGCCAGCTCAGCAGCTGCCGAGGCAAAGCGCGCAAAGCGTATGTCGTTGTCCGGCCAATCGCGCCCGGACTCGTCGCCATAGGGGTTACCGGGCCGGTCGTAGAGCTGTGAGCACAACAGCACGTAAACCGGCAGGCCGTCCTTGGTCGCGGCTCGCCCGAGCGAGCAGGCCGGCATCTCCGCGAAAGCCGGGCAGCGGCCGACGACCTGAATATGCGTGAGTTGCTCGATGATGTCGCGATAGCCGGGCAGCATGATCCGGATATCGGCAAAAGAGCGAAGGGCGCGGGGCAGGGCAGCGGAAACGGCTCCAAGGCCGCCGACACGGACGAAGTCGTCCATCTCTGTCGTGACGAACAAGACCCTCAAGAACAGCTGCCCTCTGTCGATCCCGTCTGCTGCTATGCAAGAACAGGTCCAGTTGTCCTGGAAATCTTAAAGCCCGCCCACGCGGCGCGTCCGTTCGGTAAACACTTTCCTACTCAGCCGCCGCCCTCTAGGGTCGCCGCATCAACAACAGAGAACTTCGATAGTTCCTAAGAGAGCCCAAGGACGCAGGCAGGCATGCAGCTAGCAGATAAGCATGAGGGGACGACGACAAAAGCCTTCGCGGGCCTGCGGGTGCTGGATTTTTCGACCACGATCGCCGGTCCCCATTGCACGCGGATGCTGGCCGACATGGGCGCCGAGGTCATCAAGATCGAGACCGATGGCGGCGAGACGATGCGGACCCGACCACCGCTGCGCCAGGGGTGCAGCACGGCGTTCGGCCAGCTCAATGTCGGCAAGAAGAGCCTGGTGCTCGACCTCAAATCCGAGGACGGCAAGGAGACGGTGCGCCGGCTGGCGGCGACATCAGACATCCTGGTCGAGAATTTCCGCCCCGGCGTGATGCGGCGGCTGCGTCTCGACTACGACAGCCTGCGCCAGATCAACCCGAAGCTGATCTACTGCTCGATCTCGGGCTACGGCCAGACCGGCCCCTCGGCCGAGCTGCCGGCCTATGCGCCGGTGGTCCACGCGGCCTCCGGCTACGACATGGCGCATCTGTCCTATCAGCCCGGCCGCAGCCGCCCCGATCATTGCGGCATCTATCATGCCGACGTCGTCACCGGCACCTACGGCTTCGGCGCAATCGCGTCCGCGCTCTATCAGCGCACGGTGACAGGGGTTGGCCAGCACATCGATGTCTCCATGATGGAAACGATGCTGTCGCTGACGCTGACCGAGTTGCAGACCTCGCAATTCGCGGTGAAACCCACCGCGCGCCCGATGTTCGGGCCAACCGAGACGGAAAACGGCTATGTCATGATCACTGTCGCCAGCGAGAAGACGTTTCAAGGCTTGATGGGCGTGATCGGCCGCCCCGCCTGGATCTCTGATCCACGCTTCTCGACCTACGCCGCGCGCCGCGAGAACTGGGTCGAGATGATGGATGGCGTCGAGGCCTGGTCACGGCAGCTCAGGACCGACGCATGCCTTGCCGCGCTCGGCGCGGCCGGCGTCCCGGCTTCGGCCTATCGGACAGTGTCCGAGGCGCTGGCCGATCCGCAGCTCGCGCACCGGCAGGCGCTCTCCGAGGTGCGCGACGAGGCCGGCTCCTTTCAGGTGCTCAATCTGCCGTTCCGGATGTCGGGCGCCGACACCACGCCCGCCAGGACGGTGGCTGTGCTCGGCGAGCATACGGACGCGTTGCGCGATGAAATCGGCCCCGCGAGCGATGCGCCGGTTTCGCCGGGCAAGACGGCCGCGACAAACTAAATCACATTGCGCCGCACATCCGCGCTCGAGCCCGCGTCCGTTCCTCTTGCCGTCCCGTGTATTTGTCGTCAATCTCGCTTTCCAGTCATTCAACGATCCGAAACATCGGACGAGGATCCCGGGAGGAACCATGACGAAGGCGGCTGCCGTTGCACGCAAGCGCGTGCCGATTTTCCTTGCTGCGGCATTTGCACTGGTCGCGCCGGCACAGGCGCAGAAATCAGGCGGCAGCATCACCGTCGGCCAGGAGCTGGAAATCGCCGGCTTCGACCCGCTGAAGGTCGGCGTCTACGACACTTCGACTTTCACCGCCGCCGCCGCAATCTTCGACACGCTGACCACGCTCAATGAGAAAGGCGAGGCGGCGCCGAAACTTGCGGTGTCCTGGACCCATTCCGACGACTACATGAGCTGGACTTTCAAGCTGCGCCAGGGCGTGACATTCCACGACGGCACGCCGTTCAACGCGCAGGCCTTCAAGGAAAACTTCGACCGGCAGAAGAACCCGGCCAACAAGTGTCGCTGCGCCTTCTACATCACCAACGTCAAGGAAGTGCTGGCGCCTGACGATTACACGCTCGTCTACAATCTCACCGATCCCTCGGTGAACCTTCCGGCGGTGATCACCATTCAGAGCCAGAACAACGTCGTGCACTCGCCCACGGCCTGGAAGAGCAAGGGCGACGACTATAATCGCAATCCCGTCGGCACTGGTCCCTACATCCTGAAATCCTGGACCGCCGGCGACCGCATGGTGCTGGAGAAGAACCCGAATTACTGGGACAAGGGCCGCCCGTATCTCGATCGCATCATCCTGAAGCCGCTGCCCGACGCGCAGTCGCGCTTCGCCTCGCTGCAATCGGGCGAGGCCGACATCATCTGGGACGACGAGAACGACGCCGACAATATCATGAGGGCGCAGAAGGACTCCAAGCTCACCGTGCACACCTACAAGGGCTCGGGCGCGCAGGTCTATGCCTTCAACACCAAAGTGGCGCCGTTCGACGATGTCCGCGTGCGACAGGCGCTGGTGATGGCGATCGACCGTCCGAAGATGTCACAGGCGATCAGCAACGGGCTGAGCCGCCCCGCGAGCAATCCCTATGGCGACGGATCCTGGGTCAAGTGCAAGGACGACGGCGCACTGCCGTTCGACGTCGAAAAGGCCAAGGCCCTGATCAAGGATTACGGCAAGCCGGTCGAGTTCAAGATGCTGGTGACCGCGACGCCGCGCGGCCGCATGGTCGGCCAGGTGCTGCAGCAGTTCTGGAAGCGCGTCGGGGCCAACATGGAGATCGAGCAGGTCGACCAGGCCACCATTCCCTCGCGCGCCTTCACCCGCCAGTTCCAGCTGACACCGTGGCGCATCGTGGACCTCGCCGATCCCGATCCGCAGATGTATGCGAACTTCCGTAGCGGCAGCCCGTTGGCGCTGTCCAACTTCAGCGATCCGGAATTGGACCGGCTGCTCGACCATTCCCGCGTCACCGCCGATCTCGGCCAGCGCACCGAGGATTATTGCGCGATCAGCCGCCTGATCAACAAGGAGGCGATCTGGTTCTGGACCTTCCAGAACACCTATTACGCTTTGTCGAGCACCAAGCTGAAAGGCTTTCCGAAGATCTACAACGGCGTGATCGACGTCTCCACCACCTGGCTTGAATGAACGCGCGATGCTGAACTTCGTCGTTCGGCGGCTGCTTGCCATGCTGCCGGTTCTGCTCGCCGTGTCCCTGCTGACCTTCCTGATCGCCTCGCTGTTGCCGGGTGATCTGGCGCTCGTCATCCTCGGCGATCAGGCAACGCCGGAGAATGTCGCGGCACTGCGCCATGACATGGGGCTCGATCAGCCGCTCTGGTGGCGCTATCTGAGCTGGCTCGGTCACGTCCTGCAAGGCGATCTCGGCCGTTCCTTTCGCACCGGGCAGACTGTGCTGGAGGCGGTATCCGAACGCTTCCCGGTCTCGCTTCAACTGATGCTCATGGCCGAGTTCATCGGGCTCCTGATCGGGGTGCCGCTCGCGATCGCCTGCGCCGCGCGCGCCGGCGGCGCGTTCGATCGCTTCATGACCGGCAGCGCCTTCGCCATGCTGTCGATGCCGTCTTTCCTGACCGCGATCCTCCTGATCTATCTGTTCGCGGTCGAGCTGCGCTGGCTGCCGGCGACCGGCTATGTGCCGTTCACCGAGGCGCCGCTCGCCAATCTGCGCTTCTTCGTGCTGCCGGCGCTGACATTGGCGCTGGCGGAATGGCCGGGCATCATGCGGGTGCTGCGCTCCGACATGATCGCGACTTTGCAGGAGGACTATATCGCGCTCGCCAAGGCGAAAGGCCTCAAGCCGGCGCGCATCCTGTTCGTGCACGCCCTCAAGCCATCGTCGCTGACCCTCGTGACCGTGACGGGTATCAATATCGGCCGATTGCTCGGCGGGACGCTGATCGTGGAATCGATCTTCGCGCTGCCGGGACTCGGCCGGCTGCTGGTCGGCGCGATCTACACCCGCGACCTCATCATCCTCCAGGGCGTGGTGCTGCTGGTCGCCTGCGGCTTCGTCATCGTGAACTTCATCGTCGACATGCTCTACGCCGTGCTCGACCCCAGGATCCGCCATGGCCACGCTTGAGCTGTCACTTCAAGACGAAGCCGTGCCGGCGCCCGTTCGCCGGCGCAAGCTCGGCGTCCTGTTCTGGCTCGCGAGCGGCTGGCTTGCGATCATCCTCACGCTCGCAATCCTCGCGCCGGTGCTGCCGCTGCAGAATCCGACCGATATGGACATGCTGGAGCGCCGCGCGGCGTTCTCTGGAGAGCACTGGCTCGGCACCGACGGGCTCGGGCGGGACGAGCTCGCTCGCCTGATCTTCGGCGCGCGCGTCTCCCTGACGGTCGGGCTGATCGCGCCGATGATCAGCCTCGTTTTCGGCGGCGCCCTCGGTCTCTTTGCCGGCTATTTTCGCGGCCGGTTCGAGACGTTGGTGGTCGGCGGCATGGACGTGCTGCTGGCTTTTCCGCCGCTGATCTTCGCGCTCGCGGTGACCGCCTATCTCGGCCAATCCGTTCAGAATCTCACCCTGATCCTCGGCGTGCTCGGCATTCCCGCCTTCATGCGCGTGGCGCGCGCGGCGACGCTGACGCTGGCGCGGCGCGAATTCGTGATCGCTGCCGAGGCGCTCGGCGCCAGCCATGCCCGCATCATCCTGCGCGAGCTGCTGCCGAACGTGATCCTGCCGCTGCTCGCCTTCTTCCTGCTCGGCGTTGCCGTCACCATCGTCGTCGAAGGCGCGTTGTCGTTCCTCGGTCTGGGCGTGCCGCCGCCGATGGCCAGCTGGGGCAGCATGATCGGCGAGGGACGCGAGAGCCTCGACATCGCGCCGCGGCTCGCCTTCCTGCCGGCGGCGGGACTGTTCCTGACCGTGCTGGCCTTCAACCTCGTCGGCGACACCTTGCGGGCGCTGACCGACCCGCGGCAGGGGGCGCTGTGAACACCGCGCTGTTGACCATCGAGGACGTCGCGGTCGAGCTGCCGACGCCGCGCGGCAATTTGCGCGCCGTCGATCATGTCGATCTCTCGCTGGACGCGGGCCGCACGCTCGGCATCGTCGGCGAATCCGGTTGCGGCAAGACGATGCTGTCGCGCGCGGTGCTTCAGCTGCTGCCGAAAAAGGCAAAACTCACCGGACGTGTGATGTTCGATGGCCAGGATCTGGTGCAGCTCGATGCGGAACGCCTGCGGCGCTTGCGCGGGCGCGATCTCGCAGTCGTGTTCCAAGATCCCATGACTTCCCTCAACCCGGTGCTCACCATCGGCACCCAGCTGATTGAGACGATCCAGGAGCATCTCGAGCTGGATGCCCCGGCGGCGAAGAAGCGCAGCGTCGAGCTGCTGGCGGCCGTCGGCATTCCGGCGCCGGAGCAGCGGCTGGTGCAATATCCGCATCAATGTTCCGGCGGCATGCGCCAACGCATCGCCATCGCGATCGCGCTGTCGTGCGAGCCGAAGCTGCTGATCGCGGACGAGCCGACCACGGCGCTCGACGTCACCATCCAGGCGCAGATCCTCGATCTGCTGGCGCGCGAGCAGCGCCGCCGCCACATGGCGATGATCATCATCACCCACGATCTCGGCGTCGTCGCCGGCCGCGCCGACGAGGTCGCGGTGATGTATGCGGGCAGGGTGGTGGAGCGGGCGCCGACGTCGGCATTGTTCAAGCGCATGCACATGCCCTACACCGAGGCGCTGCTGGCGGCGATCCCCAAGCTCGAGGCCGCGCCGCATACGCCGCTGCCGGCGATCTCCGGCCGTCCGCCCGATCCGACGCGGCCCCTGAAGGGCTGCTCGTTTGCGCCGCGCTGCCGCTATGCGTCGGGACGCTGCCACGAGGCCAAGCCGGAGCTGAGGGGCGCCGAGATGCCTGATCATCTCTATGCCTGCTTCCATCCGATCCGGATGGCCGAGGGGATCGGCGCATGATGCAACTTGCCGTGCGTCCTGAGCCGCTGCTGAACGTCGACAATCTCGTGGTCGAATATGGCCTCGGCAACAAGACCGTGCATGCCGTCTCCGGCGTCAGCCTCCAGGTCGCGCGCGGCGAGACGCTGGGATTGGTCGGCGAATCCGGCTGCGGCAAGTCGACACTGGGGCGCGCGGTCCTGCAACTGCGCCGCGCCAATTCCGGCCGGGTCATGTTCGACGGCGAGGATCTGACGGCAATGCAGGGCGAGGCGCTGCGCAGGATGCGCCGGCGCGTGCAGCTGATCTTCCAGGATCCGATCGCCTCACTCAATCCGCGCCGGCGTATCGGCGACATCGTCGCCGAGCCGCTGATCATCGCCGGCGTCAAGGATACTGCCGAGCGCAGACGACGCGTTCACGAGGTGCTCTCCGCGGTCGGGCTCGACCCCGATCTCGTCGCGGGCCGCCTGCCGCATGAATTCTCCGGCGGGCAATGCCAACGCATCTGCATCGCGCGCGCGCTGGTGCTCAATCCCGAGTTCATCGTCTGCGACGAGCCGGTGTCGGCGCTCGACGTCTCCATCCGCGCGCAGATCCTCAATCTGCTGGAAGAGATGAAGGCGCGCTTCGGTCTGACGCTGCTGTTCATCGCGCATGATCTCGCCGTCGTCAAAGCAGTCAGCGACCGGGTCGCGGTGATGTATCTCGGCCGACTCTGCGAGGTCGGGCCCTCGGAGCAATTGTTTGCAAGGCCGGCGCATCCCTATACCGGGCTGCTCCTGCAGGCGATCCCGGTGCCCGATCCGGATGTGCGTCCCGCCGAGAGTGTGGCGGCCGGCGAGCCACCATCGCCGATTGCGCCGCCGTCCGGCTGCCGCTTCCGCACCCGCTGTCCGCGCGCCGATCAGCAATGCAGCGCGGAGATACCGGAGTTGCGCGAGGTCGTACCCGGCCAGTTCGCGGCTTGCCACCATCCGCTGGCCTGAACTAAGACCGGTTTGTCTCGCCTCGCCGGCCGTGGCATGGTGGCGCGACAACAAGAACCATGCGGGAGGACGCCGATGAAGAGTTTCAAGGTTGCCGATTTCAAGGCGCCGCTACAGGAGTTCGACGAGGCGACGCCGCAACCGTCGGGCACGCAGGTGCTGATTAAGGTGAAGGCGGCCGGAGTCTGCCACAGTGATCTCCACATCTGGGAAGGCGGCTACGATCTCGGCCATGGCCGCAAACCGCTGTCGCTGAAGGACCGCGGCATCAACCTGCCGCTGACCATGGGCCATGAGACCGTCGGTGAAATCCTGGCGTTCGGTCCGGACGTGAAGCCGACCGACCAGGGCGACCTGAAGCCTGGCGATGTCGGCCTCGTCTATCCCTGGATCGGCTGCGGCAAGTGCGCCACGTGTCTGGCGGGTGACGAGAACATGTGCCTGACGCCGCGCTCGCTCGGCGTCTATTGCGACGGCGGCTATTCCGATCACATGCTGGTGCCGCATCCGCGCTATTTGCTCAATCTGAAGGGCCTCGACCCGGCGACGACCGCGCCCTATGCCTGCTCTGGCGTCACCACCTACAGCGCGCTGAAGAAGGTCGAACAGCATTTCGACACGCCGATCGTGATGTTCGGTGCCGGCGGTCTCGGCCTGATGGCGCTGTCGCTCCTGAAGGCGATGGGCGGCAAGGGCGCCATCATGGTCGACATCGATGCCAGAAAGCGCGAGGCGGCGGAGAAGGCCGGCGCGCTCGCCACCGTCGATCCCAAGGCCCCGGATGCGCTGGAGCAGCTTGCGAAGAAGGCAGGCGGGCCGATTCGCGCCGTGATCGATCTCGTCGGCAACGCCGCGACGACACAGCTCGGTTTCGATTGCCTCACCAAGGGCGGCAAGCTGGTCATCGTCGGCCTGTTCGGGGGCGGCGCGACCTGGGCGCTGCCACTGATTCCGATCAAGGCCATTACGATTCAGGGCAGCTATGTCGGCAATCTGCGTGAGACGCAGGAGCTGCTCGATCTCGTGCGAACGAAGAAAGTGCCGCCGATCCCGGTGACGACGGCACCGCTCAGCAAGGCCAATGACGCCCTGGTGCAATTGCAGCAGGGCGCGGTGGTCGGCCGAACGGTGCTGACGCCGTAATCTCGCTCTCTCTTCCGTCATTGCGAGCGAAGCAATCCAGAATTCCTCATCGGAAACAATCTGGATTGCTTCGTCGCTTCGCTCCTCGCAATGACGACCGTCTTCGTCCTACGCGCAGGAAACCCATGTCCGCAAACAACGCCTTCCATATTGCCGTGCTCGCCGGTGACGGCATCGGTCCCGAAGTCATGGCGCCGGCCATCGAGGTGCTGCGCAAGATCGAGCAGAAATCAGATTTGCGTTTTCGCTTCACCGAGGCTCCGGCCGGCGCCAACAACTATCTCGCGACCGGCAAGTCGATGCCTGATACCACGATCAAGCTGTGCGAGGAGGCGGACGCCATACTTCTCGGAGCTTGCGGTCTGCCGTCGGTGCGCTACCCCGACAATACCGAGATCGCGCCGCAGATCGAGCTGCGTTTCATCTTCGATCTCTATGCCGGCGTGCGGCCCGCGCGTCTCATTCCCGGCGTGCCGAGCCCGATCGTCGGTGCCGACCAGCGCGGCATCGATCTCGTCGTGATCCGCGAATCCACCGAGGGCCTGTTCGCTTCGATGGGCAAGGGTGTCGTCACCCATGAGGACGCGCGTGAAACCATGGTGATCACGCGCAAGACGTCCGAGCGCCTGTTCGAGTTTTCGTTTCGCCTCGCCGAGCGGCGCAAGGCGCGCGGCAAGCCGGGGGCGCTCGCCTGCGTCGACAAGGCCAACGTGTTCAAGGCCTTTGCCTTCTTCCGCGGCATTTTCGACGAGATCGCCAAGAAGCATCCGGAGGTGAAGACCGATCGTCTCTATGTCGATGCCTGCTCGGCAATGCTGGTGAAGCGGCCCTGGGATTTCGACGTCATGGTGATGGAGAACATGTTCGGCGATATCGTCTCCGACATCACCGCGAGCCTGATCGGCGGCCTCGGCATGGCGCCGTCGGCCGACATCGGCGACAAATACGCCGTGTTCCAACCCTGTCA
The DNA here is from genome assembly GCF_032918005.1 of Bradyrhizobium sp. NDS-1. NCBI lineage: Bacteria > Pseudomonadati > Pseudomonadota > Alphaproteobacteria > Hyphomicrobiales > Nitrobacteraceae > Bradyrhizobium > Bradyrhizobium sp. NDS-1. The sequence continues at coordinate 5,865,861 of NZ_CP136628.1, read as the reverse complement.
CGGCACCGCGCCCGATATCATGGGGCAGGGCAAGGCCAATCCCACCGGCATGATCCTGTCGGCGGCGATGATGCTCGACTGGCTCGCCGACAAGCATGGCATCGAGAGCGCGGCCGAAGCCGGCGAGACGATCGAGCGTGCGGTGGATCAGATCTATGCAGGCGGCATCAAGCCAATGGAGTTTGGCGGCAGCAACGGCACCGCCGACATCACGAAAGCTGTGCTCGCGGCGGTGTAATCAAGGAAAAGGGGCCTCGCGGCCCCTTTGTCGTTCACCAGCGGCGCCAGTGGTGGTGGCGATGACCCCACCCCCAAGGACGGGGTCCGTAGAATCGTCGCGGGCCGCCATAATAGCCGTAGGCGCCGTAATAGCTCGGGCGCCAGAAACAACGACCCCAGGGGTTGCAGACCCAGCGTACTTGATCGACGTCAGCGGCCGGGCCGCTCGCGATTCGGTCCGCTTGTGGAATGCCGTTCGGCATTGCCGCGAATGCCGAGCCCGAGGCGAGCGCTGCACCGCCCAAGGCGGCCAGACCAAGAAAAGCAAGTTTGAATTTCATCGCAATCTCCCTCGTTGGTGGCGGGAGAACTTCCAACAGATCAACTGGTTGCTACCGAGCTGCGGCCGCGCGCGGATTTAATCTTCCTGAATGAAGGTTCAGACTCAGCGCCCCTGAAATTTGGGTCGGCGCTTCTCCATGAAGGCTCGGCGACCCTCGCGGAAATCCGCGCTGTCCATGCAGGCATGGCCGATCGCCTTGATCGCCTCCATGTCACGCTGGCTTTCGTCCTTCAGCACCTGCGCGATGGTGATCCTGGCGGCCTTGATTGCGAGCGGAGCGTTCTCGGAGATGGCCTTCGCGATCGTCATGGTCTCTCCCCAGAGCTCGCCCTCCGGAAACACGCGCTCGACGAGACCGATGCGCAGTGCCTCTGCGGAATCGATCCGCATGCCCGTGTACATCAAGAGGCGCGCCCAGGACGGGCCGACCAGCGACACCAGATGCTTCAGACCGTCATAGCCATAGGCGATGCCGAGCCTGGCCGCGGGAATCCCGAACTGGCTGCCGTGTGCGGCGAGGCGGATGTCGGCGAGCACCGCGACTTGCATGCCGCCGCCGAGGCAAAAGCCCTCGATGCAGGCGATGGTCGGTAAGGGAAAGTCGGCGAGCAGCGCGCGCTGTGCCGCGCTGCGCTTGGCGTATTCCTCGGACGCCGCTGCGTTATGGCGCGTCTTCTCGAACTGGCTGATATCGGCCCCTGATACGAACGCCTTGCCGCCGGCGCCGCGCAGGATCAGGACGCGCACGGTCTCGTCGTCGCGCAAGGCCGTCAGCGCCTCGCCAAATCCCTCCCACATCTCCAGCGACATCGCGTTGCGCTTGTCGGGATTGTTGAAGGTGATCACCCCGACGCCACCGGCTGCGTGCCTGAGGATCTTGCCGTCGGCGTAAGGCGTTTCGGTCGTGCTGAAGATGTCGGACATCGCGCTCGCTCGTCATGTGCGAGGGACAATGTGCTGCGCGGGCGCCAGCGGGGTCAACCGGGGCAGGGCGCGCGAGTCTGCATCCGCCTGTTCCGGGATCGCATGGCGCGTGGTCCTCGGATCGTGCCGCAAGGAAAAAGGGACGGTCGAACCGCCCCCGGAAAGGCCGCGCGCAAGCGCGCGAGCCGTATGCCGTCCGGTCTCGTTCAATCCCGCCGCGCCCCGGTGACGCGGCGGATTGAAGGTCGGCGGCAAATGCAGACCGTCGATCGGTCTCAGCTTTCGTTCGCCGCGATCGATTCCATCAGCGAGACGAGCTGACGCTGCACCGTCTGGTCCTTGATCTTGCTGTAGGCGCGCAGCAGGCGGAGGCTGAAGGCGCTATCGAGGAACAGCAGGCTCTCGACTTCGCGGGCCTTGTTGTCGCCGTCGTAGAAGAAGGTCACGGGCACATCGAGGGCGGAGGCGATCTGCTGAAGCCGAGCCGCGCCGACGCGATTGACGCCCTTCTCGTATTTCTGCACCTGCTGGAAGCTGACGCCCAGCTTCTCGCCGAGCTCGGCCTGCGAGATCTTCATCTCGACGCGCCGCAAGCGGATCCGCTTGCCAAGCTCAATGTCCGGCTTGCCGGCACTGCGCTGCTTCATTCTTTTCGCCGCTGCTTTCATCTTCGTTCTCACCTTTGTTCTTCGGTTGAAAATCCCCCGAAGAGCTGGGTCAGGGGTTCGCCCATATAGGAGTCCTTGAATTCATGCGGATGCACGAACTCTTCCTTAAACCACGGGAAACGAGCTGGACTGAAAGCTTCGATCAGCCAGTCAATCATGTGCCGCACGCGCGGAATACGGCCGCTACCGGGGTGGTAGGACAACCAGATATCCAGCGGCCGGTTCAGCTCGACCTCCAGTGGAATCAATTTCCCGCCGAGCGCGATGGCGTAGCTGGGGAAGACGCCGATGCCGGCGCCATTTGCGACCGCCCAATAGTTGGCGCTCGAGACGTTGGTCTTCATGACCAGAAGGTCACGTTCCGAAACGCCCGGGAAGAAACTCTCGAAGGATTCCTTGGCGGCGAGCTGATCTGCGAATTGCAGCACCAGGCGATGCTTGATCAATTCCGCTGCCGAACGCGGCGCGCCGTGCTTTTCGATGTATTTCTCGGAGGCCCAGAACATCAGGTGCATGCGGCCGAGCCGCACCAGCTTGATGTCGAGCGCCGAGGGACGCGATAGATGGATGGCGACGTCGGCCTCGTGACGCGAGACGTCGGCCGAACGCATCGCGCAATGCAGGTCGACCAGGATCTTCGGATAGGCCTGCTGGAATTCAACCAGGCGCGGGGCGAGCCAGAACGTGCCGAGCCCCTCGGTGACGGCGACCCGAACCTCGCCGGACAAAGCATTGGCCATCGAATCGCTGGCGCGCAGCACATCGAAGGTGGCAGCCTCCATGCGCTCGACGGCGGAGACCACCAGCGCGCCTTCATCGGTCAGATGGGTCCCGTGAACGTCGCGGGTGAACAGCGTCGTGCCGGTTTGACGTTCGAAATCGTCGATCCGCCGGCGCACGGCGTTGATCGACAGCGACAAGCGCTCGGCCGCCGAGCGGAAACTTCCGCATCGGACGACTTCCAGAAATATGCGGGCCGTATCCCAATCAGAGAGGCCGCTGAGATTTGCTTTTGGGCGTTCCACCTGACGAACGCCCCTTTCCGCTAAGGAGTGCATACAATTCCCTTCGGGCGGCTAAACTGGCAGAATCTGGCGCAAACCACAACCACTGCGGGTTGGGGGATGATGAGTTTTGAACGTCATCCTTACTACCTCGTGGGTGGTATCCGAGTGCTGCCAAGGCTGGGGAATCGGGCGCATTGTTTGCCCGGATGAGGGGTGTGGCGTGAGTTCCGTTGCGAGCCGCCAAATGGCTGCGGGATTGCAGGCGCTGTCCGCAAGGAATGACTTTGCGCGAAAGGCACCGCCGTCTCCCTCGACGGATCAATCACAGTACGCCAGGCGTTTGCTCCCGGACCGCTTCGACAATGGCCAACTACGCAGCGCAGCGGTGTTGGCTGGACTCTCGGTTCCTGGGCTGAAACCGCTTGAAATCAGGTTCGGAGGCGCCGCGGCCTCATGCTATCCTCGGTACACCATGGGGGCCGAAGGGGGCGCCGCAACCACGTCTCGCAGGCCGAATTAACGGAAAGAACGCCGGTGTCGCATTCAGACGAACAGTTGCAGTCGGTGCTGAAAACGCTCGAGGAGTGCCGCAGGGTGCTCAACGCGTGCGAGAGCCGTGAATCGGCCGAGCTGCTGTCCATCGTCATCCTCGACGTCAGGATGAAGCTCAAAGGAATTGACAGTGCCGATCTCAAGGCACTGTGCGACGAAATGTTGCGGAGCGCTGCGAGCGAGCCGCCGTCCCCTTCCAAGCAGACGCAGGACCAGCCCCGGCGTCCGCTGCTCCGCGTGGTGAAGTAGCCGCGCCGCCGAGTCTCGCTTTTTGGCGAGACTTGTGCGCGTCCCGATGCCGCACCTGTGATCACAGACGGCATCGGGAGGAGCCCTGGTTTCGTGCGCCTCTGTTGCGCATTTTCCGGCATCGGCTACACCAGAGCCGGTTCGGCTCCGGCCGGGCGCATATCCTGCGCGCCTACCGGCGCCTGAGATGGCTCAGACGGCATCATGCAAAATGTTTCGATCCCGGCGGCGCTGATTGCCGGCCTCGTCAGCTTCCTCTCGCCTTGCGTCCTGCCGCTGGTCCCGCCCTATCTGATCTACCTCACGGGCGCCACGATCGAGCATGTCGAGAGCGACGAGCCGGCCGCGGCGTCGAAGCGCGCGATCATGTTGTCGGCGCTCTTGTTCGTGCTCGGCTTCTCCACTGTGTTCGTCGCGCTCGGCGCCAGCGCCTCGCTGGTCGGCGGGCTGATCCGGGCCTGGTCGGCAGAGCTGTCGATCCTCGCTGGCCTCGTCATCATCGTCATGGGCCTGCATTTCCTGGGCCTGACGCGCATCGGCCTGCTGATGCGCGAGGGGCGGCTGCCTATCCCCAAGCCCGTCGGGCTCTGGGGGGCCTACATCATGGGCCTCGCCTTCGCCTTCGGCTGGACCCCCTGCATCGGCCCGATCCTCGCGGCGATTCTTTCGATCGCCGCAGCCGAGGCGACGGTGACCAAGGGTGCAGGTCTGCTCGCCGTCTATTCCTTGGGCCTAGGTATTCCCTTCCTGCTGGCGGCCCTGATGATCGAACAGTTTTCTGCGCTGTTCGCGCGGATGAAAGGCCATCTCGTCAACGTCGAGCGCGCCATGGGCGTCTTGATGGTCATCACCGGTATCGGCTTCCTCACCGGTGCAGTCACGAATGTGAGCATCTGGCTGCTGGAGACGTTCCCGGCGTTGCAGACGATCGGATAGAGCGCAGGGGGGGCCGGGTTTTCACGGGCGGAAAAGTAGAGGAACCGTTGAATCCCGTCAGGCATGCTGTCACGGAACGACGATTCCAAACCTTTCCGGTCCCGAGGCGTTGCACGGGGACAACTCGCATGGTGGAGATCACGTGACCAAGACACTGCGCTTAGAACCCCTGTCGGACAACGCGGCTTTGGTTGCCTGGCAATTTTTGGGACAGCCGTTGCAGGAATGGCCGAGCTGGGTTCAGTCGAATTGCTCGTTGCAGAAGGATGCCGACGGGAAATTCGAGCTTCGGCACGAGCGGCGCAGCGGCACTCAGATCGTCTATCTCGGCGAGTGGCTGGTGAGAGATCTCGATGGCGGCGTGGACTTCTACACCGACGCCGAGATCTGGTCGCGGTTCGCTGCCAAACACTGAAGCGCTGAGAGATCGAGCCGGCGCGTTGATCGCGCCTTAGTCTTTCTTGCTCAAGCTCCGGGCGATCAAAAGCCTGTGTGGCTGGTGGGGCAAAAAGCCTCGCGGTAGGACCCACCCACAGAATGCAATCTGTAGTAATATTTCATTTTACTGCACCCTGAGGGGCAATTCTTCTGAACGTATACTGAAACGAGAATTTGAGACCAATCGGCATATTCGGCGCCCCTCTCCCTTACAGCATTTTGAGCAGGAGCAAGCGATGGGAACCGACGTGAATGTTCATCCCGGTCACGGCAAGGCCGGACGTCAACCGACGCGACAATTTTTGGATACGCTTTCCGGACACGACGATCCGGGCATGTTTGGCCGGATGTTTCCGACCTTGGAGCCGCTGGCTGTCGACGACGGTCCGCTGCGTGAGCTCGCTGACGCGATGAAGGACCCCGCCCCCGGCGACGCCGCGGGAAACAATCTCAACGTCCCGGCGGGTTTCACCTATCTCGGCCAATTCGTCGATCATGACATCACGCTTGACCTGACCTCCTTTGGCGACAAGCAGGCCGATCCCATGGGCGTGCAGAATTTTCGCACGCCGGCGCTCGATCTCGACTGCGTCTATGGTCTCGGTCCCGACGGAAGCCGCCACTTGTATGCGCGCAACTCGGCCACCGACAACGGCAAGACACCGGGGCCCAAGCTGCTGATCGGCAAAACGGTCAACGTCGATAGCATCACGGGTGATCATCGTAACGATCTTCCGCGCAGCCCCGAAGGGTTTGCCCTGATCGGCGACCATCGCAACGATGAGAATTTGCTTGTCGCGCAGACCCATCTGGCGATGCTCAAATTTCACAACAAGGTCTGCGATCGGCTCGCGGCGTCAGGGAAGCCGCCGGGAGAGATATTCGAGGAAGCGCGCCAGATCGTGACCTGGCACTATCAATGGATGGTTCTGCACGATTTCGTGGAGCGGATCACCGAGAAGGGGCTGGTGGCCAAGATCCTAGAGCAGGGACGGCGCTTCTATCGATTCAAGAAGATCCCTTATATGCCTGTCGAGTTTTCCGCGGCCGTCTATCGTTTCGGCCACAGCATGGTTCGTCAGGTCTATAGCCACAACAGGATCTTCACGCCCGGGCCGGGCGGCATTCCTGCAACTCTCGACCTGCTGTTCAGGTTTACGGGGCTTTCGGGAGGAATCATCGGAGATCTCGCACCTAATCCGGTTCAGCCGCCGCTTCCGCTTCCGGTGCTTTCAAGCAACTGGATCATCGACTGGCGCCGCTTCTATCAGGTCCTGTCGGCCAATCCGCCGGGTGTGGCGCTCAATCCATCTCGCAAGATCGACCCATTCGTCGTGCCGCAACTGCATACCCTGCCTGGTGATGGCGGCAGCCTGCCGTTCCGCAACCTCAAGCGCGGCGTGTTGCTGGGATTGCCGTCAGGGCAGGACGTTGCCAAGGCCATGAAGATCAAGAATCCGCTGACGCCGGAAGAAATCTCGAAGGGGAGCGACGGTGCCGTGGCGAGGAAGCATGGCCTGCACCAGCATACGCCGCTCTGGTACTACATCCTCAAGGAGGCCGAGCAGCGGGGCGGCGGGGAACGGCTCGGACCGGTTGGCGCGACGCTGCTTGCCGAGGTCTTCGTCGGCCTCGTCCATGGCGATCACCAGTCGTATCTCTGGGTCAAAGGCAAGAGCTGGAAGCCGACACTTCCGTCGCAAGTGCCAGGCGAATTCACGATGGCGGACTTGCTGCGCTTCGTCGGCGATATCAGCCCGATCGACGGTATCTCGACCGTGTAGACCAAAGCATGATCCGGAAAAGTGCGAAGCGATTTTCCGGAAAGATCACGCGTAAACAACAACCTCAAGCGCGATGATGGTTCATCCAAATCTCATCGCGCTTGAGACGCTCGCGATCGCCGGTTGCGGCGATGAAGGCGAGCCTGGAGACGTTTCCGGCGTTGTAGACGAACGACTGGACCGGCGCGCCGAGCGCGCCGGTCCAGAGGTTTGCAACAGATCAAGGCTTGAACACGTAGCCCGGCGAGATCGCCGCAGCCTCCGGGATCGGCGGCAGGTCGGCGAACAGTTCGGGACGGTCCTTCATGACCTTGAGAATGTGCTTCGGCTCGATATGCGCATTGACGTCGAAGGTCGATTTGAGGATGCCGAGGCGGGAGAGCCGGTCCTCGGCGCTCCAGAGCGCGCGGTAATTGTTCGCCGACAGCCGGCGGTCGGCCTGCTGGACGTTGAACTGCATCGCTGTCTCGGCGACGTCCTGTTTGAGTCCCGGAATCCAGCGCGTGGCAACCTGCGCTGCCTGTTTCGGGTTCTTGCGCATCCATTGGTCGGCCTCGGAGACGGCCGCGAGGAATTTCTCGATGGTCTCGCCATTGGCCTGCACCCAGGGCCTGAGCGCGACGTTGAAGCCGATGTAGGAGATCACATCGCCGCCACGGATGATCTCGACGGCACCCGGCACGTCCTTGCCGGCGACGATCGGCCAGGGATCCCAGCCCGAGAACGCATCGATGCCTTTGGCGAGCAGGGCGACGGTCATGTCCGGCGGCGGCGTGTTGACCAATGTCACGTCGTCGGGCTTCAGCCCTGCCTTCTCCAGCGTCGCCAGGATGTAGAGATGGTTGATCGTGCCGAAGGAGGCCGCGATCTTCTTGCCCTTCAGCGTCGACAGATCGCCCTTGACGATGCCTGAACCTTCGCGCGCGATGATCGCCATGGTGGCGTCGGAGCCGGCCTTTGTGGCGTTGCCGCTGTAATTGCCGAGGGCGACGAGGTCCATGCCGCGCAGCACGGCGCCGATCATGGGCACGCCGACCTGCACGATCTCGCTCTCGCCGGCCTGCAATGCGTTCAGCGCGTCGACGCCGGTCGCGTAGGGGCGCGCGATCGTGACGTCGAGCCCGTACTTCTCGAAGAAGCCGCGCTCGAGGGCGATCGGCAGGCCGATCTGGTCGATGCCGGTGACCATGCCGGCCTTGAGTTTCGTCGGGGTCTGGGCGCTTGCCGGCACCATGCCGGCGAGCAGCGCGAATCCAAGCAACACGAACCGTTTCATATTTTCAGCCTCCCTCTTTTATCGGCCCCACCGCCGTCACCCAATAGGGGCGGGCAACGGCCTTGAGGTCCGTTCTTTTGACGCCGCGAAGTTCGATCGAATGCTCGTCGGTGCCCGAGACGCGTCCATATTGCTGGAACGCGAGCACGTGGAAGCGCTCCGGCGTGAACGGCAGCTCGATCTGCACGTTCACCTTTTCCGAGGAGCCCTTGAGCTCCGGGGAGATCTTTCCCGGTGCGGCCATCGTCAGCCAGAGTTGAAACAGCGCCCATGCGGCAATGGCGCCGAGCACGACGCGGCCTTTGGAAGAGCGCAGGACGTCGGAGGCGATGCTCATGCCGCGCGCACCATCTGAAGCACCCGCGCGGAGAGCTGCTTGAAGTCGTCGTCCTTGACGAGATCGTCCCAGACGCGCGGGCGCGGAAGGTCGACCGCGATCTGGTCGAGCACGCGTCCCTTCGACAGCACGACCACGCGATTGGCGAGAAACACGGCCTCCTGCACGTCATGGGTGATGAAGATCACCGTCGGCTTGCGCTCCTGCCAGATGCGGGTCAGTTCCTCCTGAAGCGTCATGCGCGTCTGCGCATCGACGCTCGCAAACGGCTCGTCCATCAGCAGGACATCGGGATTGTTGGCGAGTGCACGCACCACGCCGACGCGCTGCTGCATGCCGCCGGAAAGTTCGTTGGGGTAGCGGTGCGCCGCGTGCGAAAGTCCGGCGAGCGCGAGGTATTCGCGCGCGATGCGGTCGCGCTCGGCCTTCGGCACGCCGCGCATCTTCGGGCCGAAGCCGACATTGTCGAGCACCGTCTTCCAGGGGAACAGCGCGAACGACTGGAACACGACGCCCCGCTCGGGGCCGGGCCCGTGCACCGGCTTGCCGTCGAGCAGAATGTCTCCCTTCGAATAAGGGATGAAACCGGCGATCATGTTCAGGATCGTCGTCTTGCCGCAGCCGGAGGGGCCGACCACCGAGATGAATTCGCCGGGCTCGACGTCCAGCGAGACGTCGTGGACGGCGGTGACATGCGCGCCTGCGTAAGGATCGAAATAGGTCTTGCCGAGATTGCGCAGCGAGAGCGTCTTCATGATGTCACCAATCCCCAACGCTGGCCGGTCGCGCGCTCGAGGGGCGCGAGGATCCAGGCGTCCACGATGTACCAGAGCAATCCGAGAATGATCATGCCGAGGACGATCTCGACGGTCGAGCCGGCGCGGCGGGCGTCGAACATCATGAAGCCGATGCCCGACGTGCCGACGATCATCTCGACCGCGATCAGCGCGCGCCAGCCATAACCCAGGCCGTTGCGCAGGCCCGTGATGATGTTCGGCAACGCGCCCGGCAGTGTCACCTCCCAGAGCACGCGCGCGCGAGAGGCGCCCAGGCTGAGGGCGGCGCGCGACAGGTCGCGCGGTACGGATTCGACGCCGAGCACGGTGTTGAGCACGACCGGGAACAGCACGGTGTAGACGATGACGAAGGTCATCGTCGTGAGGCCGAAGCCGAACCAGATCAGGAGGATCGGCAGCCAGGCAATGTCGCCGATCGCCTGGAAGAACAGCAGCACCGGCCAGCAGATGCGGTGCGCCCAGCGGCTGGTGCCGATCAGAATCCCTAAGGGAATGCCGAGCGCCATGCCGACGGCGGCGCCCGTGGCGAGGCGGATCAGGCTGTCCTGGAGATAATCGGGCAGGATGCCCTTGTAGGTCAGCGTGAAGAAGGCGCGTACGACGTCGGCAGGTCCCGGGAAGAATGCGCGCGGAAACAACCCGGCCTCGCTGACCGCCGTCCACAGCGCGAGCACCGGTATGAATGGAATGATGGCGGCTATCCCCGGCCAGCGCCGGGTCAGGCGGGTATAGCCAGCCCAGACTTGCAGCATCAGATTCATGCGCGCCTCACCATGCCCCAGCGCTCGATGGTCGCGCGTTCCAGCGGGACCAGCAGCAGACGGTCGATCAGAAGCCAGAGCACGCCGATCACGACCATGCCGAACACGATCACCTCGGTGCGGTAGAAGTCGCGTGCGACGAACAGCATGTATCCGAGCCCGACATTGGTCGCGATCATCTCGGCGGCAATCAGCCCGCGCCAGGCAAAGCCGAGGCCCGTACGGATGCCGGTGACGATGTTGGGCAGCGCGCCCGGCAGCAGCACCTCGGTCAGCAGCGCCCAGCGGCCGGCGCCGAGCGCGGCGGCAGCATTGCGCAGCGTGTGCGGAATGGTCCGGACGCCGAGCAGGGTGTTGTAGGCGACGACGAAGAACACCGCGTTGAAGATCACGAAGACGATCGCGCCGAAGCCGTAGCCGAACCACAGCGTCGCGATCGGGATCCAGGCGATGCCTGCGAGTACCGAGAAGAAGCGGAACAGCGGCGTCAGGAAGGCTGCAACTGTCGGGCTCACACCCATGGCGATGCCGAGCGGCACGGCCGTGACGATGCCGATCAGCGTGCCAAGCCCGACGCGCACCAGGCTGGCACCGACATGGGCGAACAACGTGCCGTCACGGATCGACTCCATGGCCGCCCCGCCGACCGCACCGACCGAGGGAAACACGCGCGGATTGACGTTGAACAGCGGGACGACGATGGCCCAGATTGCGACCAGTGCAAGCAGCGGCGCAACGAACATCGCAGCTCCCGCCAGCGCATTGACGCTGCGGATCAGTCGCGACGATCGGCCCTTCAGACTGCCCGTCACCTGCATTTGACCTCCCTGGCGCTCAGCTATGCCTGTCCCGGCATCTCACGCTGATTATTCCTGACATCGCGACGATGACGTGCAGACCTTTGGTCAAGGTCCACGATGTTTTCTCCTGCTTCTGACGCCCGACTTCTTCGTCATGCGCACGGCCGATCCGTCCTTTTTGCGCGCTGCCGCCGCGGTGACTGTCTTCCGGTTCGCAAGCCTCAATCGCGTGTAGCCGAGCAGGCGTTCCATCGCGGCGCGCGCCTTTTCCGGTTTGCCGCTCTCGATGGCCCGAGCCGCCGCAACGTGGTTCGGCAGATTATCCTTGAACCAGCCGCCGGGGCCTCCGACAGCGACGGTGAAGACGGTGCCGAGGATGGTGTCGATCGCGCCTCGGAAGCCCTGCAGGACGGGATTGCGGGTCGCATCCAGGATGGCGAGATGGAAAGCCTTGTCGGCGGCGAGGGCGCTCGCCTGGTCCTTTGCGGTCTGCATCGCAGCCAAGGCGGTGTCGATCCGCCAGAGGTCGTTCTTGGTGGCCCGTTCGGCGGCAAGTGCTGCGGCTGCCGGCTCGATGATCGAGCGCACCTCCTGGATCGCCAGCAGGAGGTCACGATCCGGTTCGTCCTGGCCAACGAGCCAGCTCAGCACGTCGCGATCGAGCAAGCTCCATTCGTGGCGCGGCAGCACCTGCGTGCCATGGCGCGGCCTGACGCTGACGAGGCCCTTGGCCGCGAGCGACTTGATCGCCTCGCGCACCACGCCGCGCCCCGCGCCGAAACGGGCCTCAAGTTCCGGCTCCGGCGGCAGGGTCGTCCCGACGGGAATGAGATCCTGGGCGATCTCACGCCCGAGCGTCGTCAGTACGGCGCGAATGCGGCCGGGCTTGATCAACTTGTCAGTTGGCTTAGGCCGTGCTCTTGCCACCCGCACGTCTCTCCCTGCCAGCCTGTTTCGGCCTGTTCTTTTCTCATGTCGCATCGGCGACAATCATCCGATGTTTAACATCGGATGATTGGGAGAGGCGAGCGTAATTGTCGCAGGAGACGCATGCTGCGTTGCAATATTCGGTCGGGGGGCGGTGGATCACCGCGTCTCGTCCAGCGTGCAGGTTACGGTACAGACGACGCCGCGCGGCAGGAAGTCGACGGTTGCTTCACCGCCGAGCTGGTCGCGTGCGCTGCGCTCGATCAGGCGCGAGCCGAAGCCGCGCTGCACCGGCGCCGTCACCGGCGGTCCGCCCACCTCGGTCCAGATCAGCCGCAGCCGAGGCTTGGGCGCTTCACTGATGACTTCCCAGTCCAGCGTCACCCGGCCGGTCTCATTGGACAGCGCGCCGTATTTCGCGGCGTTGGTGGCGATCTCGTGGACGATCATCGACATCACCACGGCGAGCCGCGGCGACAGCGGCACCGCAGGGCCCGCCATGCGGATGCGGTCGGGGTTGCTTAAAAGGAACGGCTGAAGCGCGCGGGCGATCACGTCCCTCAGCTCGGAGCCCGCCCATTTCTCCTGGCTCAAGAGGTTATGCGCCTCCGCCAACGCGCCGAGCCGACCCTCGAACTTCGTCCGCTCGTCACGGCTGGCGCTGCGGAAGGTCTGCACCGCGATCGCCTGCATCAGAGCCAGCGTGTTCTTGACGCGATGGTTGAGCTCGTCGATCAGGAGATTGTGCAGCATCTCGCCGCGCGCGATCGTCGCAGCCATCCTGATCGCGAACGTCAGTCCGGTCAGCAGCAGGACGCCGCCGATCAGGCTGGTGATGGCGATGTTGCGCCAGAGCGGCGCGCTCAACGAGCTTTCGGCGACGCCGGCCACGACCGTCCAGCCGGTCAGCTGCGATCTGGTAAAGGCGGATGACAGCGCGACGCCGTCGAGCGAAACGGTGGAAAGGGCGGCCTCGGCGGTTCGAGACATGGCCTCGTATAACGGGCCGGAGGCTTGCTTGCCGACCGTCTCGCCCGGGTTGGGCACGCGCGCGAATATGAAGCCCTTGGTGTCGAGCAGCGATACGGTCCAGAACTGGTCGGGCCGCTGCTTCTCCACAAGCTCCTGAAAGACGCGGATTGGCGGGCTGAAGGAGAGGTCGTAGATCACCTCGCCGTCGCGGAACACCGGAACCTCGACGGTGAGCACCTGTCGCCCGTCGATAGCACTGGCGAACAGATCGGAGTACTGCGGCGATCGGGTTGCAAACACCTTGTCGATGATCTCGCGATGGCCGCGTTGCGGCAGGCTGGCGGCGTCCTCCGTCGCGGAGGAAAACAACAGCCGACCCTTGCGGTCGGAGATCAGCACGACGCCGCCCTTGCCGTACTGCTCGACGAAACCAAGCGCGATGCGGCGGAAAGTTTCGAAGTCGTCTTGGCGCAGCGAATTGGTCAGTGCGAGCACCTGCAAGCCGCCGGTCATCCGCTGCACCTCGGAATCCAGCACCAGGCGCATGCTGCGCACATTCTCCAGCACGCGACGGGTCGCGTCGCTTCGATCCTGCTGGTAATTGTAGACAACAATGCCAACCGCAAAAACGATCAGCGGCAACATGGTTCCCGTGACGAGAAGAGCGAGCCGGACCGGCAGGGTGAGCTTTGACAAACGCAGGCGTCCCGGTTCCGGCACAGCGGCGCCGGATTATGGTTTTGGGGAGACCATACGGGCGGGGCTTGCGCGGCGCCACGATTTTCATATCGGGCACAGATTTTCAGATCTCCAAGCAAGGGACAGGAGTGCGTGCTGGCAGGAGCCCGAGTTGCAGTGCAACAGCAGGTCACCCTGCGACGAAGGAGTTGCCTTAGCCCAGCCGAAATCACTTCCGTCCCGCCGTAGTTTTTCATACCCTTCCCGAACGCCGGCCGTAGACCGGCTGCGCTTACGCCCCGGCGACAGGGGCGGAGCATCAAAGGGAGGGGAGACGATGAAGCGAAGGACATTTCTCGCTGGGATCGGGGCGACCACTGCGGCGGCTGCGATCGGCATGCCGTCGATCCTCAGGGCGCAAGCGCCCGTCACGCTGAACGGTGCGGTCCAGTTCAACGACGACCACGCCTTCAACCGGGCACTGCTACGGTTCGAGGAGTTGGTGAAGAAGTATTACGGCAAGCCCGTCAACTTCACCCTGCACAGGAATTCCTCACTCGGCCTCGAGAAGCAGTATTTCGAATACATGTCGCAAGGCAAGGCGGTCGATTACGGCATCGTGTCGCCGGCCCACATGTCGACCTTCGCCAAGGCGGCCCCGTTCATCGATGCGCCCTTCGTGTTCAAGGGCATCGAGCACATGAACAAGGTCGTCGAGGCCAATATCCTGGCGCCGGTGGCCGATGAGGTCGCAGCGAAGGCCGAGGTCGTTCTGATCGGTTATGCCGGCGGCGGCATCCGCAACATCTTCGCCAACAAGCCGCTCAAGAATCTCGCCGACCTCAAGGGGCTCAAGGTTCGCGTGCAGGGCGCGCCGATCTGGTCGAAGACCTTTGCGGCCGTCGGCATGAGCCCGACGGTGATCGCCTATAACGAAGTCTACAACGCGATCCAGAACGGGGTGATATCGGCCGGCGAGAACGAGGCGGCCGGCGTCGAGGCGATGAAGTTCTACGAAGTGGCCCCGCATCTCAACCTGACCCAGCACGCCGTGTCGATCCGGCCGATCTGCTTCTCGGTGAAGACGCTGAAGACCTTGCCGAAGGATTTGCAGGACGCGATCATGAAGGCCGGCAAGGAGGCTGGCGACTACGGCCGTCAGCTCGAGTCGAGCGAAGAGGTGGTCAAGCTCGACACGCTCGAGAAGGCCGGCAAGCTCAAGCGCGTTCCCTTCGAGGAGCGGGACGCCATGAAGAAGCTCGCTGATCCCGTCATGGCGGCCTACGCCAAGGAAATCGGTGCGGAAGGCATCTTCGAGAAGATCAACGTCGTCTGAGGTCGCTCGGACCGCCGATCATCTTCCGGGCAGGCCCCGCTTCCTGCCCGGACCTGGCGGATGTGCTGCCGCACGGAGTCCCAATGTCTGACATGCCCGTCCCGTCCACACCCTCGCTGTGGCGCCGCGTCACGGCGGCCTATGCGAAATTGCTGCAATTCCTGCTGGCGGCCTGTGTCGGCATTCTGGTTATCCCGGTCACGCTGCAGATCATCTCGCGCTACACGCCCTTCATTCCGTCCTACATCTGGACGGAGGAGATGGCGCGCTTCATGTTCATCTGGACGATAATGATCGGGGCCATGGTCGGCGTGCGCGAAGCGCAACATTTCGAAGTCGACGTGTGGCCGGACCTGTCGCGGCGGTCGGAGGCTGCGGTGCGGATTCTCGCGCGGATCGGCATATTGGCGCTGGCGCTGGTGTTCGTGCTGGCCGGCCTCGAGTTCACACGCTTTGCCTGGAACAGGACGTCTGAGCTGGCCGATCTGCCGCTTTGGTTGATTCACGTTGCCTGGCCTGTGGCCGGCGTGACGTGGATCGTCTTTGCCGGCGAACAGATCATCGATGAAGTGCGGATTCTGGTTGGGGCAGGGCGATGAGCGGCAATGTGCTTTCTGCCGGACAGGCCGCGATGGTGCTGTTCGGGGTCTTCGTCGGCCTGCTCATCGTGCGCGTGCCGGTCGCCTTCGCGCTCGGCCTTGCCTGCGTGCCGATCCTGCTGATCGAGCCGCGTCTGTCGCTGATGACGCTCGCGCAGGAGACGTTCAACGCCTACAATTCATTTATCCTGCTCGCGGTGCCGTTCTTCCTGCTGACGGCGAACCTGATGAGCATCGGCGGCATCACCGACCGATTGGTGTCCCTGTCGCGCTCGATGGTCGGACATTGGCCGGGGTCGCTGGCGCAGATCAACGTCGTGCTGTCGGTGTTCTTTGCCGGCATCTCGGGCTCCTCCACCGCCGATGCGGCGAGCCAGTCCAAGATCTTCATCGATGCGCAGACGAAGGAGGGCTATGACCTCTCGTTCTCCATCGCCATCACGGCGGTGTCGGCGGTTCTGGCGGTCATCATACCGCCGTCGATCCTCATGATCGTCTGGGGTGGGCTGATCTCGACCTCGATTGCGGCGATGTATCTGGCCGGCATCGTGCCGGGCCTGTTGATCGCGGGCGCGCAGATGGCGACGGTGCACGTCTACGCGGTGCGCCGCGGCTACCCGACCTATCCCAAGTCGAGCTGGGTCGAGATGCGATGCGCCATCTGGCGGTCGATACCGGCGATGATGACGCCGTTCATCATTGTCGGCGGCATTCTGCTCGGGTGGTTCACCGCGACGGAATCCGCCTGCGTCGCGGTGCTCTATTCCGTCGTGCTCTCGGCGTTCTTCTACCGCGAGACGGGTCTGCGCGAATTGTACAAGGCCCTGCTCGACACCGGACGTCTCGCCGGTGTGGCGCTGTTCTGCGTCGGTACCGCCAGTGCGTTCGGCTGGCTGCTTGCCTACTACAAGATCCCGCAAGAGCTGCTGGCCAATGTGTCGACATGGGGCATGGGCGCTGTTGCCGCCGGCTTCTTCATCTCCTTTTGCTTTCTGGTGGTGGGCTGCTTCCTCGACGCCATCCCGGCCATCATCATCGTCGGCACGGTGCTGGAGCCGCTCGCCAAGTCCGTCGATCTCCATCCGGTCCAGTTCGCGATCATTTCCATTGTCTCGCTGGCCTTCGGACTGGTGACGCCACCCTATGGCCTGTGTCTGATGATCGCCTGTTCGATCGCCGGTGTGCGGCTACGCTATGCGCTGAAGGACACGGTGATCATGCTGATCCCGATGCTGCTCGTGCTGGCGGCCGTCATTGTTTGGCCCAGCGTGTCGCTGTTCCTGCCGCGCCTGATTGTACCCGAGATGCTCAAATGAGCGTCTGACAGTGGGTCCCGCACCGACGGCTGCGGGACCCCGTCAAATGGGTTACAGATTGCTCTCGGTGATCGCGGCGTAGACCATGCTGCGCAGCTCGCGGCGGATCGGGTAGGCGCTCGACGGCAGCACCTGCGTCATGAAGATGGTGATGAGCTCTTCGGCCGGGTCGATCCAGAACGACGTCGTGGCCGCGCCGCCCCAACTGTATTCACCCGGACTGCCGGCGATCAGTGTCTCGGCCGGACGCATTGTGACGGCAAAGCCGAGGCCGAAGCCGATGCCGTTGTAGGTTGCCTCCGAGAACAGCGAGCGGGAGACTTCGGGCAGGGCCTGGCCGCCCGGAATGTGGTTGCTGGTCATCAGTGCCAGCGTCTTCGGCCCGATCAGCCTGACACCGCCGAGCTCGCCGCCGTTGAGCAGGGCACGGCAGAAGGTGAGATAGTCGGCGACCGTCGAGCACAGCCCGCCTCCGCCGGAGATGAAGGAGGGCGGGGTGAGGAACGAGCTCGTCGCCGGATCGTCCTGGAGCGTCAGGCCCTCGCGCCGCTGGCCGGCATGGAAGGTCATGCCGCCGCCGGGATCGGCGGAATAACAGGCCGCAAACCGATGCGCCTTGGAGGCCGGCACATGGAAATCGGTGTCGGTCATGCCGAGCGGATCGAGGATGCGTGATTTCAGGAACTGCTCGAATGGCACCCCGGAGATCTTGCCGACGAGATAGCCGAGCACGTCGGTCGAGACCGAATAGTTCCAGGATTCACCGGGAGAGAATTCCAGCGGGATCTTGGCAAGGCCCTCGATCATGGTCTGCAGCGTGCCAGACTTCTCGACCTCGCCGATCTTTTCGGCGCGATAGGCGGCATCGACATTGGAGCGCTGCTGGAAGCCGTAGGTGAGGCCGGAGGTGTGCCGCAGGAGGTCGACGATCAGCATCGGCCGGGACGGCGGTCGGGCCAGGAAGGCCGGATAGGTCCCGGCGACGAAGACGCCGAGATCCTTCCATTCCGGAATGTACTTGGCGACGGGCTCGTCGATGGCGACGAGGCCTTGCTCGACCAGCATCATGAAGGCGACGCTGGTGAGCGGCTTGGTCATGGAATAGATGCGGTAGATGGTGTCGTCCTTGACCGGCAGCTTGCGCTCGACATCGGCAAGGCCCTGAACCGAGCTGTGCGCGACCTTGCCGCGCCGGTAGACCAGAAGATGCGTGCCGGGGAAGCGGCCGGCATCGATGTAGCGGCTCTTCAGATGCGCATCGATTCGGTCGAGTGCGGCCTTGGACATGCCGACGGATTCGGGCGAGGCGGGGGTGGGCGCGAGCATCAGTTCCTCCGGGCAGTTCTGTCGGTTCGTTGATAGCCAAATGACGGCCCCATTCCAAGCCGCTCGCGCTTAACGCAAGGGGGCCGGCTGGTGTAGGCTGCTCCTGGAGCGCCTCCGAGGAGCCCCCACGGGCGAACGAGAAAAAACACAGGGCAAGCCACCATGACCCAGTTCAACGAGACGGATCTCACCGAAGCCGTCATCAGGAGCTTCGACAGCACGCCCGATCCGCGCGCGAAATTCCTGCTTCAGGAATTGGTGAAGTCGCTGCACGATTACGTGAGCAAGACCGGCCTCACCTTCGAGGAGTGGGACTACGCCATCGATTTCCTGACCCGGACCGGGCAGAAATGCACCGACACCCGCCAGGAATTCATTCTCCTGTCCGACGTGCTCGGCGTCTCCATGCTGGTCGACGCAGTCAACCATCGCGACCGCGACGGAGCCACTCAGACCACTGTGCTCGGCCCGTTCTATGTCGGCGAGCACAAGGTGACCGCGCACGGTGCCGATATCTCGCCGAACAACCAGACCGGCGAGCGGATGTTCGTGCAGAGCCGTGTCACCGACCTCAAGGGCAAGCCGCTCGCCAATGTCCCGGTCGACGTCTGGCATGCCGACGATGACGGCTTCTATGATTCCCAGAAGCCAAACTACGACGAGATCGGCGCCTCGGCGCGGGCGCGCTTCATCACCGACAGCGACGGCCGCTTCTTCTTCCGTACCATCTTGCCGTGCAGCTATCCGATCCCGACCGACGGCCCGGTCGGTGAAATGATCGTGCAGACCGGCCGCCACCCGATGCGCCCGGCGCATGTGCATTTCCTGGTCAACGCGAAGGGCTATGAGCCGCTGATCACTCACGTCTTCATGGACGGCGACAAATATCTGGATTCCGACGTGGTGTTCGGAGTCAAGGACGACCTCATTGCCAAGGTCGAGCCGCGTAATGATCCCGCGATGCCCGACGGCACCAGGGCAAGTGGAAAGTGGCACCTGATGACTTATGAATTCCACCTCAAGCCCGGCGGCGGCATGGCGCCGAAACCGCTCGGGGTGCGAGCCGAGGAGCCGGCGTGAGGGATCTCCGCTTCAGCTACTTCTGATCGAGCAGCGCCAAGGTAATCCAGTGTGCCTCGAGGGCAGGCTTGATCGCACCCTCGACCTCTATGATGCTGTCCCATGCGGACTGGATCGACACGGCGCGCTCTGTCAGTGCTGCCAACCGGAACTTGCCTCGGACCCGAGCTCCAGACCTGACCGGGCTAAGGAAGCGGACCCGCTCGAAGCCATAGTTCACGCCCATTCGCGTTCCCTCCACCCCGGGCATCGCGTCGAAGGCGAGAGCTGAAAGAAGCGACAGCGTAAGAAAGCCGTGTGCAATCGTGCCTCCAAATGGCGTTTCCTGCTCGGCGCGTTGGCGGTCCGTATGAATAAACTGATGATCATGTGTCGCATCGGCAAACATGTCGATCATGGATTGGTTGACCGTCTGCCAGCCAGATACCAGCTCAGGGCCGTCAAGAAGCTGACGATATGAGGTCAGTGGAATCAGCTTTCCTCGCAAAGCGTCCGGGCTGACGGTTCGTTCGACGTCGTTCACTTTTGGCTCCAATCCGTGCTTAGGCCTTCTCGCTCGTGCGAAATGTCTAAGCTAATCGGCAAGCTGGGGCTATTGGTGAATTGCGGGAGATGCGCTCATCCCCCGATGTAGGCCGCCAACTCGTCGGGCGTTCCCTTCGGAAAAGCTTCCTTCAGATAATCGAGGAAGGCGGAGACGCGCGCACTCAGCAATCGCCGCGAGGGATAGAGCGTCCAAAGGGCGATGTCGGATCCCTGGACGTCGCCCCAGCGCACCAGTGTGCCGGCGGCAAGGTCGTGACTGACGAGCGACAGCGGCAGCCGTGCAGCGCCGCCGCCGGCCCGAACTGCGTCGCGAACCATCATCAGCGATGACAGGCGAAGCACGGGATCGACGGCTATACGCGATGTACCGCTTGGCCGCCTGATGACCCAGGCCGCCTCGTCCTCCGTTCCGCGCACGACGACCGGAATGGCGAGATGGCCCTTGGGTCGCTTCAGCGTGGGGCTGGCGACGACCACCAGTCGGTCGCGCAAGAAGATGCGGCCGACCAGGCTTTCGTCGGGATCGGGATTGACCCGGATCGCGAGGTCGAAACCTTCCTCGATCATGTCGACGTAGCGATCATCCGTCGTGACCTCGAGCCGGACTTGCGGATGCCTGAGGGCGAAGCCGGCCGCGAGCCTGCCCATGGCAGCTTGCGAAAAGAGCAGGGGAGCGCTGATCCGCAACCTGCCTTTCGGCTTGTCCCCGCCCGAGGCGATCGCTGCCGCCGTCTCGTCGAGCTCGGTGAGGAGTGCGCCCGTCCGCTCGTGGAGCGCTCGTCCTTCCTGGGTCAGCTTGAGAGTGCGTCCCCCGCGCTCAAAGAGACGCAAATCGAGGCTGCTCTCGAGTTCGGACACGCGCCGGGACAAGGTTGCTTTCGGACGTCCCGTTGCGCGCGCGGCCTTTCCGAACCCGCCGTGGCGGGCGACGAGATTGAAATCGGCGAGGGCAAGTAAATCCATCTGTTCCAACAATGAGACGGTCTGTCCATATATAGCGCCTATCGGTTCGCATGTGGATCACTAATTTCGGGGTGTCTTCTGACCCAAACCGGAGTGATCCCAATGACCATCCTCGTGACAGGTGCGACCGGCACGATTGGCCGCCACGTCGTCGAACAGCTCGTCAAGCGCGGCGCCGATGTGCGCGCGCTCGTCCGAGATCCCGCGAAGGCCAATTTGCCGGCAGGCGTCGCCGTCTCCCAGGGCGATTTGCTGGACGTTGATTCCGTGCGCGGCGCCTTGTCAGGCGTCTCGACGCTGTTTCTGCTCAACGCCGTGGTCCCGGACGAATTCACGCAGGCGCTGATCGCGCTCAATCTCGCCCGCGAGGCCGGCGTCGCACAGGTCGTCTACCTCTCGGTGATCCACAGCGATCGCTACGTCAACGTCCCGCACCTTGCCGGCAAGTTCGGTGTCGAACGCAAGATCGAGCAGATGGGCTTCAACGCCACCATTCTGCGCCCGGCCTACTTCATGAATAACGATGTCACGATCAAGGACGTCGTGCTTGGTTATGGCGTCTATCCGATGCCGATCGGCAGCAAGGGCCTCGCCATGATCGACGCCCGCGACATCGGCGAGATCGCCGCGATCGAGCTCGTTCGTCGCGAGCAGGCTGCAACGCCGCTTCCGCTCGCGCGCATCAATCTCGTTGGTCCCGATGTGCTGACCGGCGGAAAGGCGGCCGGCATCTGGTCCGAGGTGCTGGGGCGCACCGTCGCCTATCCCGGCGACGAGACCGCCGGCTTCGAGAAGAACCTCAGGCAGTTCATGCCGAGCTGGATGGCGTTCGACATGCGGCTGATGAGCGAGCGTTTCCTAACCCTGGGAATGATCCCCGATGCCGGCGACGTCGAACGTCTGACCGAGATCCTGGGCCGCCCCTTGCGCACCTATCGGGACTTCGTCTCCGAGATCACTGCCTCCGCCTGAGGCCAACGGCATTCTCCGATCACGATAACAAGGAATTCCATCATGATCTATTCGACCGCCACCGTTCCTGTAAATCGGCAAGGCGCGACACTGCTGACTCGCGCTCAGGTCTGGCAAGGCCTGGTTCTCAAGGCCCGCGATGCCCGGCTGTTTCTTCCACCCGATCTCTGTACCCGTTGCGAGGTGGTGGAGGAGAGCGCAACGCACATCGTGCGCGAAGCTACCATCGCAGGCAGCGATCTGCGCGAGATCATCACCTTCGAGCCGGAGCGCAAGGTGACCTTCTTTCAGGCCACCGGTCCGCGCGAGGGCGCGATCATCAACGAACTGTTCGAAGATGAAGCCGGGGGTCTGCAACTGCGGTTCTATTGCTACACCGGCTTGCGCGGCAAGAAGCCGTTCGGCCCCGAAGAGCAAGCCGAGCAGGCGCAGTTCGACAGCGACCAGGGCTACAAGGCCGCCCTGCTGTCGACGCTGAAGCGGACCCGCGAACTGGTCATGGAAGGCAAGCTCTGATCATCATAACAAACATGCCTCAGGGGACCGCTTCTTCGGAAGCGTCCCGCTTTCCAAGCTGATCCCCATGCGCAAGAGGCGCAAGGCATTTGCCGTGACCAGCACAGTGGCGCCCGTGTCGGCCAAGATCGCCATCCAGAGCGAAGTGACGCCGAGCACCGTGGTCGCTAGAAAGACGGCCTTGAGCCCGAGCGCGATGATGATGTTCTGCCGGATAACGGACAGCGTCGCTCGTGAGAGCGCGACCAATTCGGCCACCCCGAGTACGCGATCCCTGAGGAGCGCTGCATCTGCGGTCTCCAGCGCCACATCTGTACCGTTGCCCATGGCCACGCCGACATCAGCAGCCGCAAGCGCCGGGGCATCGTTGATGCCATCGCCAATCATCGTGATCGGACCGGCCGTTTTCAAGTCATTGATGATCGCGAGCTTGGCGTCGGGGAGAAGCTCGGATTGCACTTCGAGGTCGAGAGCCCTTCCGATGGCCTCGCCAGTGCGTCGATTGTCCCCCGTCAGCATGACGGTTCGAATTCCGAGCGCCTTCAGCCCAGCGATACCGGCCGCCGCATCTTCGCGTGGTTCGTCTCGCAGAGCGATGAACCCAATGACGCGCTTGCCGGCGAGTACAACAACGATGGTTTTCCCCTCACGCTCGAATGCCTCGATGCCGGATGCGACATCGTCGCGCAATAGCCCGAGTTCGGCCGCATAACGCGGCGAACCCACGGAAACGAAGCTCTCGCGAAGACGCGCGGTAACGGCCTTGCCGGGAATAGCAATACCGCCGAAACTTTGCGGAATTGCGAGACCGCGCGCTTTCGCCGCCGCGACGATCGAGAGGCCGAGCGGATGGCTCGAGTGGCCTTCGACCGCCGCTGCTCTCGCCAAAACATCGTTCTCGGTTCCCTCGACCGCAGTGATGTCGGTCACCTGCGGCCTTCCGACGGTCAGAGTGCCTGTCTTGTCGAAGGCGATGGTCCTGACCTTGCCCAGGATTTCCAGGGCTGCTCCGCTTTTGATGAGAAGCCCGCGCCGTGCACCCGATGCAAGGCCGGAGGCGATTACCGCGGGCGTCGAGATCACGAGCGCGCAGGGGCACGCGATGAGCAGGGTCGCCAATCCGCGATAAATCCAGGTGTACCAATCAGCTCCGGCGACGAGAGGTGGTCCGGCCATGATGAGCGCTGCCACTGCCATGGCAGCCGGCGTGTATCGTGCCGAAAACTGATCGATGAAACGCGCGGTGGGCGCCTTCGATCCCTGCGCTTCTTCAACCAGATGAATGATGCGTGCAATCGTATTGTCAGCGGCAGTGCGCGTGAGCCGAACGCGCAGCGTTCCATTCGCATTGATGCTCCCGGCATATAACTGATCGCCGACGCCCTTTGCGACCGGAGTTGACTCGCCAGTAACGGGCGCCTCGTCAACCTCGGATTGGCCTTCGATCACGGCGCCATCGGAAGGCACCCTGTCGCCCGCACGAACCGCGATGATGTCGCCCACACGCAAACGCTCGACGGGGACCTCTCGAACCTGGCCGCCCTCTTCGATCCGGGCGGTTCGCGGCATGAGATCAACCAGAGCTTTGATTCCCGCCCTGGCGTGCCCCGCCGCCACGGTCTCCAGAAGCTCGCCGATCGCGAACAGGACTATGACGACCGCCGCCTCTTCGGCGGCACCGATCGCGATGGCCCCGGCGGCGGCAACGGTCATGAGAGTCTCGATGCCAAACGGCGTGCCGGATAGAGCGCCCACGAAAGCCCGCCGCGCGACCGGCACGAGCCCGATGAGCGCTGCAGCGCCGTAGCCCCAAAACGAGAGTTCGGGACTTGCTGTCGAGATGGCGAACGCAAACGCGAGGAGGCCGCCCAGGCCGAGAACCATTCGGCCCCTGCGCGTCTTCCACCAGGGCTCTGCACCCGGCGCCTGCTCGTGCGTGGCCGTGGCGTCGGACGTGCCGAGGAACGCTCCGCTCAGCGGCTTCGGTGTGTAGCCGAGCGCCCGGATTTTGCCCTCGATGATCTCTCGCGAGGTTCGATCCTCGTCGAGGCGCACCGAGAGCGTCTCGGTCGAATAGTTCATATTGATGTGGCTCACGCCGGGCAGCCGTTTGAGCGCGTTTTCGACTTTGATCGCGCAGGCGCCGCAGTCCATGCCTTCAACGCGCAGATTGAGCGCATTGCCGGCAGCGCCAGCGGACTCGTTCGGCACAGATACCGTCATGACGGTCACCTCGATTTCGTCGGCATGACGCTCCATATGGACCCTATACCTGCGACAGGGGCAATCCACGCCGAACAGCCGGCCAGATCACCAGATGCTCCGGCGAGCACAATGCTTCCGCTTGCTCCCCACAGGGCTGACGTCGATGCCATCATACGTTTAACGCGTGTGCAGCAACGCGAGCAGCACGACGACCGCGCAGGCGAGTGCCGCCGTCGTCAGCTTCCAGAACATCAACGGACTGCGCTCCAACAGCGGCGTGATCCGCGTGTCGAGATAGACGGGGTTGGGCGTGCGGAGCTCGAAGACGAATTCGGACAGATCCTCATGCCTCTTGTAGGGATCAGGATGCAGCGCGCGTTTGAGCGCGCCGTCGACCCAGGCAGGCACGTTGCGATCGTCGTCGGCCGGGCGGTATTTGAGCCTTCGTACGTCCGCCTTGCGCCGGATCCTGGCAATCTGTGTGCCGTAAGGCAGTTTTCCGGTCAGCATCTGGTAGCAGATCACCGCCAGCGAAAACATGTCGGAGCGCGGCGTGCCGCCCTGCCCAAGAAAATACTCCGGAGCTGTATACTGGACGGTGCCCAGGATTTCGTCGGCCTCGTCCGGCGGCGCCGCTTCCGCGACGCCGGCCACCTTGACTGATCCGAAGTCGATGATCTTGGCGGTGCCCGTCTTGTCGATCAGGATGTTGTCGGGCCTGAGGTCCTGATGCAGCATCTCCATACGATGGAAGGCGCGCAGCCCGGCGGCGATCTGCTCGATCAGTCCGCGCACGGTTTCGAGATCCGGGCGTGGATTGTCGGTCATCCATTGCTTCAAGGTTTGCCCCTCGACGAATTCGGTCGCTACGTAGAGGTAACTGCGCCGCCTGGACTGTGACAGCGGCTTCAGCACGTGCGGGCTGTCGATCCGGCGCGCGATCCATTCCTCCATCAGGAAACGCTTGAGATAGGCGGCATTGTCGCGCAAATCGACCGACGGCAGCTTGAGCGCGACCGGCTCCTCGGTCTCTACGTCGACCGCGAGATAGATGTGGCTGCGACTGCTGCCGTGAATCTCACGGACAATGCGGTAGCCGTCGAAGATCGCGCGCGGCTCCGGCAGCGCAGGCAGCGGCAATTGTGACGTCTGATTGAAGATGCCGGCCGGCTCGCGCTGCGGCACCGCGTCGATGCGCAGGATCTGGACGGTGATGTTGTCGTCGCTGCCGCGCCGGTAGGCTTCCTCGACGATGGCCTTGGCCGCTCCGTCGAGCCCGCCTGCATGCTCGCTCAGCGCGCTCGTGACGAAGCGCGCGTCGACGAATTCGTAGGCGCCGTCGGTCGCCAGCAGGAAAACGTCGCCGGCCTCGACCTCGAACGCCTGATAATCGATCTCGAGCTGCGGATTGATGCCGAGTGCGCGGCCGAGATAGGTCTGCTCCGACGACACGATGATCCGGTGATCGTCGGTCAGCTGTTCGAGCGCCTTGCCCGCCACGCGGTAAACGCGGCAGTCGCCGACATGAAAGATGTGCGCCGTGGTCGCCTTGATGACCATGGCGGTCAGGGTGCAGACATAACCCTTGTCGCGGTCATAGGCGTATTGGCTCTTGCGCGTCTGCGCGTGCAGCCAGGAATTGGTTGCGTCCAGCACGCGGCGGGCGGACGTCTTCACCGTCCAGGATTCCGACGTGCAATAATAGTCCATCAGGAAGCTCTTGACCGCCGACTCGCTGGCGATCTGGCTCACCGTGCTGGAGGAGATGCCGTCGGCAAGGACCGCGGCGATGCCCTTCAGGCTGAGCAGCGGCTCCTCGGGAATGAGAACGCCGTGAAAGTCCTGGTTGACCGGCTTGCGGCCCTTGTCGGAGTGCTGGCCGACCGAGATCAGGAGACCGAGGGGCATCGTCATCACCAGGAGAGAGGAGCCTCACCCTGGCTGGGCGAGGCTCCCCTGTCGAGACGTGTTCGATCAGGCCGCAACGCGGGGCTTCGCGACCTTGTCGATCTGGCGCTTCGGCTTTGTCATGACGTGCGTCGCATAGAGAGTCATGCCGGTGAAGGCGAGGCCGCCAACGAGGTTGCCGAGCACGGTCGGGATCTCGTTCCAGATCAGATAGTCCATGATCGAGAACTTCGCGCCGAGGAGCATGCCCGACGGGAACAGGAACATGTTCACGACCGAATGCTCGAACACCATGTAGAAGAACACCAGGATCGGCATCCACATCGCAATGACCTTGCCGGGCACCGAGGTCGAGATCATGGCGCCGACGACGCCGGTCGAGACCATCCAGTTGCAGAGCATGCCGCGCAGGAACAGCGTCGCCATGCCGGCCGCGCCGTGGGCGGCGTAGCCAAGCGTTCGGCCCTCGCCGATGTTGCCGATCGCCGCGCCCACCTTGTCGGGCGCCTGGGTGAAGCCGAAGGTGGTGACGAAGGCCATCATGAAGGCCACGGTGAACGCGCCGGCGAAATTGCCCACGAAGACGAGGCCCCAGTTGCGCAGCACGCCGCCGAAGGTGACGCCCGGGCGCTTGTCGATCAGGGCCAGCGGCGAGAGCACGAACACGCCGGTCAGGAGGTCGAAGCCCAACAAGTAGAGCATGACGAAGCCGACCGGAAACAGCAGCGCGCCGACCAGCGGCTGGCCCGTGTTCACGGTGATGGTGACGGCGAACCAGGCCGCCAGCGCCAGGATGGCACCGGCCATGTAGGCGCGGATGATGGTATCCCGGGTGGACATGAAGATCTTGGACTCGCCTGCATCCACCATCTTGGTGACGAATTCCGAAGGCGCGAGATACGACATCAATGGTTCCTTTTGCTTCGTAAGTGAGATCGACACGCCCCTCAGGAGCGCGGCTGAACGTCTTGGGCCGTGCGGGCTGGCCGGCCGCGCACGAGAGCTATTGAGAGTTTGGAAGCCTTGGGAATCGCGTCACGAGGACCAAAAAGGCCGCGAAGCAGTTGAGCTTCCGGGATGCAGCCGCCAGAGGCTGCAACAATGCGGCAAGCCGCAGTCTTCGTTGACGCCAAAGGAAATGCAAGTTGCGTGCCGGCCGAGGGCGCAGGAAAGACGCAGTGATATCAATCTGATGCGCGATCTCTTGAACTGATCCTGGTACGCGCTCGGCCTCTTGCGTGAGCTATTGCATAACATTTGTGCGTCGCACAAGGATTGAGCAAATCGCAAATTTCGCATGCGGC
Organism: Bradyrhizobium sp. NDS-1; assembly: GCF_032918005.1. Lineage (NCBI taxonomy): Bacteria > Pseudomonadati > Pseudomonadota > Alphaproteobacteria > Hyphomicrobiales > Nitrobacteraceae > Bradyrhizobium > Bradyrhizobium sp. NDS-1. The sequence continues at coordinate 5,838,122 of NZ_CP136628.1, read as the reverse complement.
GCAGGCCTGCGACATTCTGGCGTGAACTCTTTAACGCATTGAAAATTTTGTCCTTTTCACGGTGTCGGGCTTGGCATGAAGCTTGAATAGTTCCAGTCGACGCCATTGAAGCCGTCCCGCGAGACTTCTCATCCGATTTGCTGACGCCACCAGACGGGGGTCTCCCCCGTCGTGCGTTCGCATGCGCCAAAGATGGCGCCGCCGGACGGACGGGCTGCTCGTGTGCACAGACGCCAATCAATTCTGCAACGATGCAAAGGACGACACTGCCTATGACCAAGCGCACCCGCCGGCCCTCGGAATCGACTGGCCTGAGCCGCCGTCAATTGTTGAAAGCCACCGGCTCCACCGCCGCACTTCTCGCCGCCGCAAAACTGAATTTCCCCGCCGGCGCCTTCGCCCAGGATGCAGGTCCCGAAGTCAAGGGCGCCAAGCTCGGCTTCATCGCGCTGAGCGATGCTGGCCCGCTCTTCGTCGCCAAGGACAAGGGCCTGTTTGCCAAATACGGCATGCCCGACACCGACGTGCAGAAGCAGGCCTCATGGGGCACGACGCGCGACAATCTCGTGCTCGGCTCCGAAGGCAACGGCATCGACGGCGCCCATATCCTCACGCCCATGCCGTACCTGATCTCGGCGGGCAAGGTGACGCAGAACAACCAGCCGACCCCGATGTACATCCTGGCGCGGCTCAATCTCGACAGCCAGTGCATCTCCGTTGCCAACGAATATGCCGACCTCAAGCTCGGCGTCGATGCAGCGCCCTTCAAGGCGGCGCTGGAGAAGAAGAAGGCGTCGGGCAAGGCCGTGAAGGCCGCGATGACTTTCCCCGGCGGCACGCACGACCTCTGGATCCGCTACTGGCTCGCCGCCGGCGGCATCGATCCCGACAAGGACATCGAGACCATCGTGGTGCCGCCGCCGCAAATGGTGGCCAACATGAAGGTCGGCACCATGGACTGCTTCTGCGTCGGCGAGCCCTGGAATCTGCAGCTGATCCATCAGAAGATCGGCTACACCGCAATCAATACCGGCGAGCTCTGGAACAAGCATCCCGAGAAATCCTTCGGCATGCGCGCCGCCTTCGTCGACAAATATCCCAAGGCGGCCAAGGCGCTGCTGATGGCAGTGATGGAAGCCCAGCAATGGGCCGACAAGGCCGAGAACAAGGCCGAGCTCGCCGCGATCATGGGCAAGCGGCAGTGGATGAACTGCCCGGTCGAAGACGTGCTCGACCGCACTGCCGGAAAGTTCGACTACGGCATTCCCGGCAAGGTGGTCGAGAACTCGCCGCACATCATGAAGTACTGGCGGGATTTCGCCTCTTACCCCTTCCAGAGCCACGATCTCTGGTTCCTCACCGAGGACATCCGCTGGGGCAAGTACGAAGCCGGTTTCGATACCAAGGCGCTGATCGCCAAGGTCAATCGCGAGGACATGTGGCGCGATGCGGCCAAGACGCTGGGCGTCGCGGCCGCTGAGATCCCGACATCCACCTCGCGCGGCAAGGAGACTTTCTTCGACGGCAAGGTGTTCGATCCGGAAAACCCGGCTGCCTATTTGAAGTCGCTCGCGATCAAGCGCGTCGAAGTCTGATGTAGCCAGCGGCCGCCTTCGGGCGGCCGCGTCGTCCTTTGCAGCCGGAGAAATATTGCGATGAACATGACTGCCGCCAAGATTGAGATTGAAACTGCGACGCCTGCGGCCAGCGCCGCGCCGGTCGTCGCGCTGACGCCGAAGCGCCCCCCGCGCACGGAAGCTTACGCGCGCATGGCGCGGGAGACGGCCGTGCGCGTGATCCCGCCCCTGGTCGTGATCGCGCTGCTTACGCTTATATGGGAGCTGGTCTGCCGCCGAGCCGGCTCGGCTCTGCCGCCGCCGTCGAAGGTGTTCACTGACACCAAGGAGCTGATCCTCGATCCGTTCTTCGACCATGGCGGCATCGACAAGGGTCTGTTCTGGCATCTGTCCGCCAGTCTCCAGCGCGTCGCCTTTGGCTATTCGCTCTCGGCGATCGCCGGCATCGCGCTCGGCGTTCTCGTGGGGCAATCGGTCTGGGCGATGCGCGGGCTCGATCCGCTGTTCCAGGTGCTGCGCACCATTCCGCCGTTGGCATGGCTGCCGCTCTCGCTCGCGGCCTTCCGCGACGGCCAGCCCTCGGCGATCTTTGTCATCTTCATCACCTCGATCTGGCCGATCATCATCAACACCGCTGTCGGCATCCGCAACATCCCGCAGGACTACCGCAACGTCGCTGCCGTCGTGCAGCTCAATCCGCTCGAGTTCTTCTCCAAGATCATGATCCCGGCGGCCGCGCCCTACATCTTCACGGGCCTTCGCATCGGCATCGGCCTGTCCTGGCTCGCGATCGTCGCCGCGGAAATGCTGATCGGAGGCGTCGGTATCGGCTTCTTCATCTGGGACGCCTGGAACTCGTCGCATATCAGCGAGATCATCCTGGCGCTGTTCTATGTCGGCATCATCGGCTTCGTGCTGGACCGCCTGATCGCGGGCCTCGGCAAGGTCGTCACCCGCGGCACCGCGCAGAACTGAGGAGAGAGCACATGACCGCCTATCTGAAGCTCGACCACATCGACAAGGTCTTCACCCGCGGCGCCGCCAGCACCGAGGTGCTCAAGGAGATCAACCTGACGATCGAGAAGGGCGAGTACGTCTCGATCATCGGCCATTCCGGTTGCGGCAAGTCGACCCTGCTCAACATCATCGCGGGCCTGACAAATGCCACCACCGGCGGCGTACTGCTGGAGAACCGCGAGGTGAATTCGCCGGGACCCGACCGCGCCGTGGTGTTCCAGAACCACAGCCTGCTGCCGTGGCTCACCGTCTACGAGAACGTCAGGCTCGGCGTCGACAAGGTCTTCGCCAAGACCAAGTCCCGTTCCGAGCGCGACGCCTGGGTGATGCACAATCTCAATCTCGTGCAGATGGCCCATGCCCGGGACAAGCGGCCCTCGGAGATTTCCGGCGGCATGAAGCAGCGTGTCGGCATTGCGCGGGCGCTGGCCATGGAGCCGAAGGTGCTGCTGCTGGACGAGCCCTTCGGCGCGCTCGACGCGCTGACGCGCGCTCACCTGCAGGACTCCGTGATGGCGCTGCATCAGAAGCTCGGCAACACCATTTTGATGATCACCCATGACGTCGACGAGGCCGTGCTGTTGTCCGACCGCATCGTGATGATGACCAATGGGCCGAGCGCGCGGATCGGCGAGGTGCTGGAGGTGCCGCTGGCGCGGCCGCGACGGCGGCTCGAGCTCGCGACCAACGCCACTTATCTGAAGTGCCGGCAGCGTGTGCTCGAATTCCTCTACGAGCGTCATCGCTTCGTCGAGGCCGCGTAAGCGAACGGCTAACGCGAGAATGCTTGCGCCCAAATAATCGACATCCCGCTCAATCCTTGTGCGGCGCACAAGGATTGAGCGAATCGCAAATTTAGCGAGCGGAAACGCTTCGCAACGAATTCTGGCAATACGAATAACGTGCTGAAATCCCTGGATTTCCAGCATGCGCGCAATTGGCACGGAAATTGAAACGTCTTTGCGCGACGCCAACGACGACGTCCCTCAACACCATCAATCAGCATCGTGAACTCGCCACCGGGGTGAAGCCTCGGAGCGCGCCTCCATGTGAGGCAGAGCCTGCAACGACGCAGCGGTGAGCCTGGAAGGGATACTCAATGACGAAGAATCCAACTTGGATTTCAGACTGGCGCCCCGAAGATGAGGCATTCTGGAATGCGACTGGCAAGTCTATCGCGCGACGCAATCTGATCTGGTCGATCGTCGCCGAGCATATCGGCTTTTCGGTCTGGCTGATCTGGAGCATCGTCACCACCAAGCTGCCGCAGGCAGGCTTCCACTACACCACCGACCAGCTGTTCCAGCTCGTGGCGGTGCCAGGCCTAATCGGCGCCTTGATGCGCTTTCCCTACACTTTCGCTGTGACGACCTTCGGCGGTCGCAACTGGACCATCTTCAGTGCGGCGATCCTGTTCATTCCGACGCTGTCGCTTGCCTATTTCGTGAGCCAGCCCGATACGCCGTTCTGGCTGATGCTGCTGGTCGCCTCGACCGCGGGTCTGGGCGGCGGCAATTTCGCCTCCAGCATGACCAACATCTCGTTCTTCTTCCCCGACCGGATGAAGGGGTGGGCGCTGGGCCTCAACGCCGCCGGCGGCAATATCGGCGTCTCCAGCGTACAGCTCCTGACCCCGATCCTGATGACGCTCGCCGTCTTCAACCTGTTCCAGGCAACGCCGGTCGACGGCATCTTCCTCCAGAACGCCGGGCTGATGTGGGTGCTGCCGATCGCGATCGCGGTGTTCGGCGCCGTGTTCTTCATGAACAATCTCACCACGGCGAAATCGTCGGTGAAGAACCAGCTAGCGATCGTGAAGCGCAAGCACACCTGGATCATGGCATACCTCTATATCGGCACGTTCGGATCCTTCATCGGCTATTCCGCTGCATTTCCGCTGCTGATCAAGACCCAGTTCCCGCAGGTCACGATTGCCATCGCATTCCTGGGCCCGCTGGTTGGCTCGCTGTCGCGTCCGCTCGGCGGCTGGCTTGCGGACAAGATCGGCGGCTCGATCATCACGTTCTGGAATTTCATCGTGATGGCGGGCGCGACGGTCGGCGTGCTCTACTTCGTCGGGCAGAAGGATTTCATCGGCTTCCTGTCGATGTTCCTGATCCTGTTCGTGACGACCGGTATCGGCAACGGCTCGACCTATCGCATGATCCCCTCGATCTTCCGTGAGGAGAATCTGTTCAAGGTGCGCGGCAAGGGCGACACGGCGCGCGCGCTGGCGCTCAAGACGGCGAGCATCGAGAGCGGTGCAGCGGTCGGCTTCATCGGCGCCATCGGGGCCGTCGGCGGCTATCTGATCCCGACCGGCTTCGGCAAGTCGATCGCCATCACCGGCGGGCCGCAGCTCGCGCTCGCGATCTATCTCGCCTTCTACGCCTCCTGTCTCGCTCTGACCTGGTGGTTCTACCTGCGTCGCAGCCCGCAGGGTGAAGGGGCGGCAAGCCTTGCCGAAGCAAGGGTCTAATACTTGGTACGAATCTCGCTTCTCCCCGTACGCGGGGAGAAGTCCCTCTGATGACGTTTGACCCATGAACTTCTTCCGCAACGGCGCGGGCGAAGGCAGACCGAAACAGACAGGAGAACAGCATGACGCCAGAACAGATCGCCCTCGTCCAGCAGAGCTTCGCCAAGGTCGCACCGATTTCAGCGCAGGCTGCGGTGCTGTTCTACGATCGTCTTTTCGAGATGGCGCCGTCCGTGCGCACGATGTTTCCCGAGGACATGACCGAGCAGCGCAAGAAGCTGATGGGCATGCTCGCTGCCGTTGTCGGTGGCCTGTCGAACCTGAACTCGATCCTTCCCTCAGCCTCGGTGCTCGCCAAGCGCCATGTCGCCTATGGCGCCAAGGCCGAGCACTACCCCGTGGTCGGCGCGGCCCTGCTGTGGACCCTGGAGAAGGGGCTCGGTGAAGACTGGACGCCCGAACTCGCAAAAGCGTGGACCGATGTCTACGGCGTGCTGTCCGGCTACATGATGTCCGAAGCCTACGGCGCGCAGCCGCAGGCCGCTGAATAGGAGATGCCTCGTGAGTGAACCGCTGGTCATCGTCGGTAACGGTATGGCGGCCGCGCGTCTGGTCGACGAGCTCGCCAAGACCGCCCTCGGCCGCTACGCGGTCGCCGTTATCGGCGAGGAGCCGCGGCTCGCTTACAATCGCGTGCTGCTCTCATCCGTGCTGGCCGGCGAGACCGGCTCGCACGAGATCGAACTCCGGCCGGCGGATTGGTGGCGGAATCGCGGCGTCACCGTGCGTTACGGCTATCGCGTCACCGAGATCGATGTCGGCCGCCGCGAGCTGAAGATCGAAGGCGAAGAGAGCATGGAATATTCCAAGCTCGTGCTTGCCACGGGATCGACGCCGCTGCGGCTCAAGGTGCCGGGCGCCGATCTCGCCGGCGTGCACACCTTTCGCGACACCCGCGACGTCGACCTGTTGCTGACGCTTGCCGCGGCCAAGAAGCGCGTCGTTGTCGTCGGCGGCGGCCTGCTCGGACTTGAAGCAGCTTACGGCCTCGCCAAGGCCGGCGCGCCGGTGACGCTGCTGCACCTCATGGACCGGCTGATGGAGCGTCAGCTCGACGGGCCGGCCGCCGACCTGCTCAAGACGCTGGTCGAGCGCAAGGGCATCCGCATCCTGCTCAACGCCTCGACCGCACGCATCCATGGCGATGATCATGTCGAAGCCGTCGAGCTTGCCGACGGCAGCCGCATCGAGGCCGATGCCGTGATCTTCGCGGCCGGCATCAAACCGAGCGCGGCGCTGGCGAAAGAGGCGGGGATCGCGGTCAATCGCGGCATCGTCGTCAACGACGTCATGCAGACGTCCTCGCCCGACATCTTCGCGCTCGGCGAATGCGCCGAGCATCACGGCACCTGCTACGGCCTCGTCGAGCCCGCCTACGAGCAGGCGCGCGTGCTAGCGCGGCATCTCGCCGGACGTCCTGCTTCCTATCAGGGCAGCGTGGTTTCGACCAATCTGAAGGTCTCCGGCGTCAGCGTGTTTTCCGCCGGCGATTTCATGGGCGGGGAGGGCAGCGAAAGCCTCGTGCTGACCGATCGCAGGCGCGGAACCTACAAGAAGCTCGTCATCGCGGACGGACGGCTCACCGGCGCCGTGCTGATCGGCGATACCGTCGATGCGCTCTGGTATCTCGAGCTGATCCGCAATCGCGACAAGGTGGCGGCGATCCGCACCGACATGATGTTCGGCCGCGCGCTCGCGCGTCCCTCCAAGGCGGCATGACACGCCAGCTTGATAAGGCAGCCTGATATGACGGTGATCGATCCCACGCTTCGTGCCACCAGGACGGCCTGTCCCTATTGCGGCGTCGGCTGCGGCGTGCTGGCAACACCGGACGGCAAGGGCGGGGCTGCGATCGCCGGCGACCCTGATCACCCCGCCAATTTCGGCCGGCTGTGCTCCAAGGGCTCCGCGCTCGGCGAGACCGTCGGGCTGGAAGGCCGTCTGCTCTATCCGATGATCCGCTGCAAGGGCGTGCTGGAGCGTGTCGCCTGGAGCGATGCACTGGACCACGTCGCCCATCGCATGCAGCACATCGTTGCGCGCGACGGCGCCGACGCAGTCGCGTTCTATCTCTCCGGCCAGCTCCTGACCGAGGACTACTACGTCGCGAACAAGCTGATGAAGGGCTTTCTCGGCACCGCCAATGTCGACACCAATTCTCGGCTCTGCATGTCGTCGTCGGTCGCCGGCCATCGCCGCGCCTTCGGCGCCGATACCGTGCCCGGCTGCTACGAGGATCTCGACCACGCCGATTTGCTGGTCTTCGTCGGTTCGAACGCGGCTTGGTGTCATCCGGTGCTGTTCCAGCGCATGCTGAAGAACCGGCAGGAGCGTGGCGCGCGCATGATCGTGATCGACCCGCGTCGTACCGACACTGCCGATGACGTCGATCTGTTCCTGGGGCTCAAGCCCGGCACCGACACCGCGCTGTTCTGTGGCCTGTTGGTCCATCTCGCCGACAACGGCGCGCTGGACCGGGACTACATCGCGCAGAACACGTCAGGCTTCGACGAGGCGCTGGCGCGCGCCCGGAGCATTGCCGGCAGCGCCACCGCGACCGCGCTCGCCACGGGCCTCTCCGAGCAGGACGTCGCCGATTTCTTCAAGATGTTCCGCGACACCGAGAAGGTCGTCACGCTCTATTCACAGGGCGTCAACCAGTCGGCGCAGGGCACCGACAAGGTCAATGCGATCCTGAACTGCCATCTCGCCACCGGGCGTATCGGCAAGCCAGGCGCCTCGCCGTTCTCGCTCACCGGCCAGCCCAACGCCATGGGCGGCCGCGAGGTCGGCGGCCTCGCCAATATGCTCGCTGCTCATATGGGCTTCACGCCGCCTGACATCGATCGCGTCAGGCGGTTCTGGAAGGCCCCGCACATCGCCACCCATGAGGGGCTGAAGGCGGTGCAGCTGTTCGAGGCCATCAATCGCGGCGAGGTTAAGGCGCTCTGGGTGATGGGCACCAACCCGGCAGTGTCGCTGCCGGATGCGGACTTTGTGCGCGAGGCGTTGAAGAAGCTCGAACTGTTCGTGGTCTCCGAGAACGTGCTCTCCAACGACACCGTCGAGGCGGGGCCGCATGTGCTGCTGCCCGCGCTGGCCTGGGGTGAGAAGTCGGGCACGGTCACCAACTCCGAGCGCCGCATCTCGCGCCAGCGTTCGTTCTTGCCGGCGCCGGGCGAGGCACGTCCCGATTGGTGGATTTTGAGCGAGACCGCCAAACGTCTTGGCTTCGGCGATAGTTTCAACTACAAATCCGCCGCCGACATCTTTCGCGAGCATGCCGCGCTCTCGGCCTTCGAGAACGACGGCAGCCGTGATTTCGACATCAGCGCACTGACCTTGCTGTCCGACGAAGCCTTCGACGCGTTGAAGCCGGTGCAATGGCCGGTACGCGAAGGCGGCGCGCCGAGCGATCGTTTCTTCGCGAGCGGCGGCTTCTTCACCAATGACGGCAAGGGCCGCTTCGTTGCGCCGGAGGTGCCGTCGCTGCGGAGCGAGACCGGCGCCTCACGTCCCCTCAGGCTCAACACCGGACGCATCCGCGACCAGTGGCACACCATGACGCGTACGGGTCTCAGCCAGCGGCTGGGCGCGCATCTGCCCGAGCCCTTCGTCGAGATCCACCCCGACGACGCCAGCAAGTACGGCATCGTCCATGATGGCTATGCCCGCATCACCACCGACTACGGCCAGTGCATCCTGAAGGCCGTGGTCAGCGACCGCCAGCAGCGCGGCACGCTGTTCGTCCCGATCCACTGGAGCGCGATGAATAGCTCGCATGGCCGCGTCGGGTCGCTGGTGCAGTCGTTCACCGATCCGTTCTCGGGCCAGCCCGAGTCCAAGGCGACGCCGGCCGCGATCGCACCTTACGAATATGTCTTCCGCGGCTTTGCTTTGTCGCGGAAACAACTCGATCTGCCACCGAACCTGTTATGGACCCGCGTCACTGTCGCCGACGGCTTCGGCTATCTCTTTGCCGACAATGCGGACCTTTCGCGCTGGCCGGCCTGGCTGGAGGGCGTCGCCGGCGAGGACGTCGCCGACTATCGCGACTTCGGCGGCGGGGTCTATCGCGCCGCGTCTTTCGCGGGCGACCGCATCGAAACCTGCTTGTTCGTGGGACCCGCGCATGATGCGGGCGATTGGGAGGTGGTGAAGAGCCTGTTCGTGGCCGACCACGTCACCGACGATCAGCGTCGCATGCTGCTGTCGGGCAAGTCCGGCGAGGGGGCCGCTTCTGGCGGACCGATCGTCTGCGCCTGCTTCGGCGTCGGCCGCGACACCATCTGCAACAGCATCGCCACCGGCGCACGCACGGCCGCCGAAATCGGGGCCAAGCTCAAGGCCGGCACCAATTGCGGCTCCTGCATCCCCGAGTTGAAGCGGCTGATCGCGACGACGGACGTGCCGATGAAGCAAGCGAAGATCGCAAGCGCGGTGGGGTAGGTAGGTCTCGTGCCTCGGATGCTGCGCAGCACGTCCGGGACATGATCTAGCGTGGACCCGGCCTTGCCCGCCGCCAATCGACGCGCGCTCGTTTGTGTCCTATGCTGCTGCGCGTCCCGCCAGCCAACAACCACAACAACAATGATGCATATGGAAACGCCGCCGCGCCTGATCGAGACCAGGCTCTGCTTCACCATGCCCGACAAGGTCCGCCGCAAGGGCGATCTGCACCTTGCCTCCAACGGTGATGGTGGCGCCAGGACAGACAGGCCCTACATCACGGAGTCGTCGACCGGCAGCGTGCTGGTCGCCGATGTCAGCGGATTGAACTCCTGAACCTGGTAACGGTTGCCTGAGCAGAAGAACGACAGCGGAGCGAACATGAACACCAGACCCTTCGGCAGGACCGGCACCAGTGTTTCCGTGATCGGGCAGGGCACCTGGTATCTCGACCACGGCGATCGCGAGCGCGCGATCGCGGCCCTTCGGCGCGGGCTCGATCTCGGCATGACCCACATCGACACCGCCGAGATGTATGGCGATGCAGAGCTCGTGATTGCCGACGCCATTGCTGGCCGGCGCGATGAGGTGTTCCTGGTCTCCAAGGTGCTGCCGAGCAACGCTTCGCGCCGCGGAACGATCACCGCCTGCGAGCGCTCACTGAAGCGGCTGAACACCGACCGTCTCGATTGCTATCTCCTGCACTGGCGCGGTTCTTATCCGCTGGAAGACACCGTCGCTGCGTTCGAGGAGCTGGTGACGTCAGGCAAGGTCAAATCCTGGGGCGTTTCCAATTTCGACGTCGACGATCTCGACGAGATTCTCGAGGTCGCCGGCGAAGGCCGCATCGCCTGCAATCAGGTGCTTTATCACCTCAAGGAACGCGCGATCGAACACGCGGTGATCCCCTGGTGCGAGCGGAATGGCGTCGCCGTGGTTGCCTATTCACCGTTCGGCCACGACGATTTCCCGGATGCGCGCAGCAAGGGCGGCGCTGTGCTGGCGAAGATTGCGGAGGCGCGTCGCGTGACGCCGCGTCAGGTCGCGCTGAGCTTTCTCACCCGTGCAACTACGGTGTTCGCGATCCCGAAGGCGTCGTCCGCAGAACATGCCGGCGAGAATGCCGGGGCCGGTGATCTCGTGCTGACGAAAGAGGAGATTTCCGCGCTCGATGCGGCGTTTCCGCGCGGGCCGAAGCCGCGCGGCCTGCCCATGCTGTAATGCACAAAGGCTCATTATTAACGGAGCATTGACGCGCGCGGCGGCCGGCGCATATCGGCATCCTGTTTTCGGAAGTTGTGA